>SCQK01000005.1 GCA_004321885.1 Patescibacteria group bacterium
TCGTGCCGTTTTTGATCGCTGTAAGCACTTCGTGCTTGAGCGATAGATCGTGTTGTTTGGCCATATCCCTTTATGATAGGCGAAACGAGAATATGTGTACAGTATACGGGGTACACACCATACCGATGGTAAGGACTGCCAACTTGGCAAGTGCATCTGCACATGGTACAAGTCGCTCTGCAACGGGAAATGTATCACCACGATGTGGGATTCAAAGAATTGCGGAGCGTGCGGTAACCAATGTCCGGCTGGACAGATGTGCGAGGTTGGAAAATGTAGCAACACCTGCAATACCGCGTATTGGCCTGGCGATCTCCAGATTTGCGGCAGCGAATGCATGAATACCACCTGGGACCCGGACAATTGCGGGTCCTGCGGTCGTAAGTGCAATGGCCAAAACATAGTGGTTAGAAAATGCACCTTTGATTGCACGGGTGACTGCGAAAACGGCTTCTTGGACTGTGATGACAACCAGTTCGAGAACGGCTGCGAGGTAGACGCCATGAACGACCCCAACAACTGCGGGGACTGCGGCGTGAAATGCCCCAACGCCTGCGTGAACGGCGTCTGCAAGTAAAGCGACGCCCACCGCACTATGGGGTTACTCGCCTCACGTGAATTCCCCGACACGTAGAAATTTCGGGGTTTTTCAAAAGCAGCTTTTTTCAAGGCTGTTTTTGTTTTTTTTGTAAATAAAAAAAAACGACAGCCGATGGTGACTGCCGACCTCCCGCTCATGCCGACGGGCTGGCGTTGTTAGTTCTTTTTCTTTTCTCTCTTTATCGCCTCCTTTGTGCAATGAGCGGCGAGCGCCGCGTCGTCGAATTTCATTATCTCCTCTTCGGAGATTCCTTCTACTTCATCCATCCTGGCCCAGCTGTCCATGAGCGTCTCAACTACCAGCAGAGCGATTTCTTGCGCTGCTGGTGTTATTGAGAAGCCTTTGGCGCCGAAGAGATTCGTTTGTGCGAGCTGGGAAGCGGATGCTCTCACCCCGTAGACGTGGCAGAATGTCAGGTCGGCGCCGATGAGACTGGCGCCTTCCATGTTTGCATCTTTCAGGTTAGCGCTGGAGAGACGAGCTCCCTGCAGGTTCGCATTGTGGAAGTTGGCTTCACAGAGATCGGAAGCGCCTAGGTTGGCATGACGCAGATTCGCGTTCGCGAAGTTCGCGCCGCGAAGGTTGCACCCGGCGAGTACGATCTTGGTGAGGTCAGCCCCACTCAAATCTATTCCGTCCAAGTCGAGCGTGGGGGAGTCGTTTTCTTTCAGATACTCGTTGAATACTTCGGCACCCGCACGGATGATAATAGCTACTTCATCTATTGTCATTTCGTCCAGTTTTTTCATTGTCAATTTCCTCCTCACAAATTTCCATCCGCGGATTGAAACTTGTGAGGGGTGCTGACATGTTTGCCCTCCTAACTGATTGATGCTACTACAAAACAGGCGGTTTGTCAAGGTGGGCCATGTGCGATATAATGTAAGCCGTAACCCCACCCTGTGTCCCTCCCCTAATAGGGGAGGGGAATAATAAACTATGCAAATATCTTTTTTTGGGGCGGCGAGGGAGGTGACCGGCTCGTGCAATTTGCTTGAAGCGGGCAAGCACAAAATTTTGATTGACTGCGGCATGTTTCAGGGCAGTGATTTTAATGAGGGAAAAAATTCCGACCCCCTGCCGTTTAATCCGGCCGAACTCTCGGCCGTAATTGTCACGCACGCGCACTTGGACCACACCGGCCGTTTGCCACTTTTAATCAAAGGCGGATTTGATGGATATTTCTACGCCACGCCTGCCACGGTGGAATTGACCCAGTTGGTTTTGGAAGACGCGCTGGAAGTGATGGTATACAACAACCGCAAGTTCGGCAGTCCGATTTTGTACAGCCAAGAAGACGTGGCCGGCGTGATGGGGCGGTTCAAGGCGGTGGAGTACGGGGAGACGATGTGTTTACCCCTCCCTCGCCCTCCCCTTATAAAGGGGAGGGGAAATGTTCGCCTCCCCCTTAATAAGGGGGAGGAACAGGAGGGGGTCGGAATGACAATGTACGATGCCGGGCATATTTTTGGTTCGGCTTTTGTGGAAATTGAAGCCGAAGGCAAGAGAGTGGTTTTTTCCGGCGACATCGGCAACGTGGATGTGCCTATTTTGAAAGACACGGAGCCGCTCATGGAAAATATTGACGCGCTGATTTGCGAATCCACTTATGGCAACCGTTTGCACGAGAGCGCCGCGCAAAGGCAAGACATCATTGAAAAGTTTGTCAAAGAGGCCATCGCGCGCGGCGGCACCTTGATGATACCGTCGTTTTCTCTGGAGCGCACGCAGGAACTTTTGTACATCTTAAACGATTTGACGGACAGAAAGCACAAACTGCCACGGGTGCCGATTTTTCTGGACAGCCCGCTGGCCATTGGCGCGACCAAGGTTTACCGCAAATATCCGCGCTATTATGACGAGGACGCGGTTAAGTTGTTTAACGAAGGCGACGACTTGTTTGAATTTCCGGGCCTCACCATGTGCGACACGAAAGAAGAATCAAAGCGAATAAACCAGGTGCCTAATCCGAAGATAATTATCGCCGGAGCCGGCATGATGAACGGCGGCAGGATTTTGCATCATGCCTTGCGCTATTTGACCGACGAGCAGAGCACTTTGCTGATTATCGGATATCAGGCGCAAAATACTTTAGGCCGGCAAATTCTGGACGGCAAATCCCCGGTGCGCGTGATGGCGGAGAATATTCCGGTGCGCTGTAGCGTGCAAGCCATCGGCGCGTTGTCGGCGCACGCTGACCAGGAAAAATTACTGGACTGGATGGGCGGAGGAAAAATGCTGCCTAAAAAAGTTTACCTTAATCACGGCGAGCCCGAGGCAAGCGATGGTTTGGCCGCGCGGCTCAAAGAGGATTTTGGAGTGAAAGCGACGGTGGTGAATTTGGGATTGAGTGTGAAGGTTTGAAATAATTTATAGTTAGTTATCCACAGCCCGCCCAAGGCGGGCTTTTTTGTTGTTAAATTAGCGCAAAAAGAAAATGGGTGGGAGTGTTGACGAGTGTTTTGAAGTGGTGTAAAATGGAATGTAGTGGGGAAATGTGGAGATGCTGAAATAAATTCAGCATGACAATCAGTATGTTCATAGGTGAATTTTCGCACAACTTGGATGACAAGGGCCGGTTGGCTGTCCCGAAAAAGTTCAGGAGCGATTTGGCCAAGGGAGCGGTTGTAACGCGCGGACTGGACAACTGTCTTTTTCTTTACACAAAAAAAGAATGGGAGAAGCTGGCGCAGAAATTGGCGACGCTACCTTTTGCCAGCGCCAACAACCGGGCGTTTTCGCGCCTGATGTTGGCCGGCGCGATGGATGCCGAGGTTGACGGACAGGGCAGAGTGATGTTGCCGGAATATTTGCGCCGTTTCGCCAATTTGAAAAAGAACGTGGTCATAGCCGGTCTTTATAACCGGCTGGAAATCTGGGATGAAGAGATATGGAACAAATACAAAGGAGCGACCGAGGCCGAGAGCGGGGCCATAGCCGAGAAAATGGCAGAATTGGGGGTTTAATGAAATTTTCAATGCTCAATGATCAATTTTCAATCAATTATCAATTCGCAATTGGAAATTGATAATTGGAAATTCATTGGAAATTGTAAATTGTAAATTGGAAATTATATGTCACGTCACATTCCTGTTTTACTGAAAGAAGTTATTGATTCATTACAATTAAAATCCAACGATAATGTAATTGATTGTACCTTGGGCGACGCCGGCCACGCCGAAGCGATTCTAAACGTGACCGCGCCGAACGGAAAACTGTTGGGCATAGACACGGACGCCGAAGCGCTCTTGCGGGCCAAGCGATTTTTATACGGATTCGGCGAACGCGCGATTTACAGCCGCGGCAATTTCGTTGATTTGGGGAAAATAGCGCGTGAAAACAAATTCGGACAAGCGCAAGGCATATTGATGGACCTGGGCTGGTCCAGCCCGCAGTTTGAAGAACGAGGCAGGGGATTCAGCTTCGCTAACGACGAACCGCTGGACATGCGCTACGCGCCGGAATGGCAAACCGCCGCCGAACTGATAAACGATTCAAGCGAAAAAGAACTGGCGAAAATTTTCAAACAATACGGCGAAGAAAAGTTAAGCGCGGAAATAGCGGCCGCGCTCGCGGAAGCAAAAAAAACTGCGCCGATTGAAACCACTAAACAATTAGTGGAAATAATTTTACAAGTTTATAGAAAGAAATTACACAGCGAGAGAGAGGTTCCGTGGGTGGGCGGATTGCACCCGGCCACCAAGGTGTTCCAAGCCCTGCGCATAGCGGTGAACAACGAGCTTGAAGCAATCGGACAAGCTTTGCCTCAAGCGGTTGCGCTGCTGGCGCAGGGCCTGCCTGCCGGTAGGCATGGCGGACGGCTGGCGGTCATCACATTCCACTCGCTGGAAGACCGCGTGGTCAAACAGTATTTCAAATCAATTGAGAATAAACAAATAAAAATAATCACGCCCAAGCCGCTCGGCGCCTCGGACGCGGAAGCGGAACAAAATCCGCGAGCACGCAGCGCGAAATTGCGGGTGATAGAAAGAATATAAATTTCGTTTATGATTTCCAACTGTCATTCCTGCGCAAGCAGGAATCCATCAATATCCAAACGCGCGCGTTTAGTAAGATTTTTTCAAAACATCTCTTTGCCGGGTTGGCTGACTTCGGTCGCGTTTAGATTAATTTGCCTGGCGATCGCGGCCGGATTCGGTTTCCTGTATGTGGCGAAGACAGCGTCTACGTCCGCGAACGGATACAAAATAAATACTCTGGAAAAAGAAACCATCGCGCTGGAAAAAGAAATAGATGAATTGCAGGTGCGGCTGGCCGATTATAGCTCCATGCAAAATATTCAAAGCCGGCTGGCCCAGTCCAATATGGCGCCGGTAACTGAATTGAGTTTTTATTCTTCGGTCGGAAAGATTGTGGCCAAGCGATAATTTTTGTGGTACAATACTGGCTGTTATGCCTATTCTTGTATTACAACGGCTGGCCTTGGAAGCGATTCTGGATTTTTTTTATTGGCCTTTTTGGTGGTACAGCAAAGGCGCGGCGCACGCGGCCAAATGGTGCGCGCATTTGTTTAGAAATATTGAGAACTCTTTGGCGCCCGGGCTGTGGTTGAAAAACATATTCGTGCCCATGTACGGCCAATACGACTGGCAAGGCCGGCTGGTCAGTTTCTTCATGCGCCTGATACAAATAATTTTCCGCGGCATCGCCGCGTTGGTATTTTTATTGGTTTGTTTCGGGTTGTTTTTGGTTTGGCTGGTTTTGCCGGTTATTGTTTTGTACGGGTTAGTTTCCGCCATATTGTGATATGCTGTTTGAGAAAAATCCGCCGTTAAATATAATGACCTGCCCGACGTGTAAATCCACGGGCCGGGCCGGTTGGAAAAAATGTCCCGAGTGCGGGGGCATGGCTTTGGGTCACGCGGCGCGCAACAAGTGGCTGTTTTGGGATTATCCGCTGGTTCGGCACCATCTTTTGCTGGAAAAAGGCCGGCGCGTGCTAAACAGAATCCGCGTGCTGACGGCTCTGTGCGCCGGCGTTGTGGCTTGGCTGGGCGCTGGTTTGGAAATTTACAAGCAATACAAAAAATTGCCGTTTAATTTATTTTCGCCCGCGGAGTGGCTGGACACTCTCGCTGGTTTGAACGTGCCGGGAAAATTTTTATTCTGGCTGGGCCTGGCCGCTTTTTGTTATGTCTGGTATCGCTCCATTCGGCACGGCGAGTTCATGGGGCAGGTGGAAAAATTTGATTACAACATGGATTCCAGCTCCCGGGCTGGAATGACAGTCACGCCCGCGAATTGGCGCGAGGCCAGAAAACTGGCGCGTGTCAAAAAGCGCAACATCGCCAAGGCCTTTACCGAAGAAGCGCTGAAAATTTTGGGCGAGGCGTATTTTTTCGCGGACAGGAACGGACAGCGCGAAGTGGCGCCCGCGCATTTGTTCGCCGCCCTGCTTACTTCCAATCGCATCAGCAATGTTTTTTCACGGCTGGGTCTGCCCGCCGAGCAGGTGTTGAAAAAATTAACCCCGATTTTGCAGGCGCAGTCCAAGAGCCAAGACCATTTCACCATGCCTTTGCCTTCGGCGGATTTTTGTCAGGCGTTGTTCGTGGCGTACGAAGAAGCATACAACGGACATCAGGAATACGTGAGCGTGACCGAGCTTTTGGCCGCGGCCGTGAAACAAACTCCGGAAATACAAGAATTGCTTTTTGATTTGAACGTCAACCATCAGAAGCTGGCCAACGTGATTGAGTGGGCGCGCATCAGGGAAAAACTTTATCGCCAGTATTTGCGTTTGCGCCGCGCCGCCTCGCATCATTCCAAACACGGCATGGACAAAGCCATGACCGCCATCGCCACGCCATACCTGAATCAGTTCAGCGAAGACATGACTATGCTCGCGCACTTCGGCCATCTGGACGAGTGCGTGGCGCGCGAAACCGAAACCCAGGAAATTTTCCGCGTCATAGAAGGCGGACAGGCGAACGTTCTGCTCGTGGGCGATTTTGGCACAGGCAAAAGTTCCATCGTGGAAGGCATCGCCGGAAGAATGCTGACCGACGACGTGCCGGCGCGCTTGCGCGATAAGCGTTTGGTGCGGCTTAGCGTGCCGTCGCTGTTGGCCGGTACCACTCCGGCCGGAGCCGTGGAGCGTTTGCGCAACATCATGAACGAGATGGCTCGCGCGCGCAACATTATTTTATACATCCACAATTTACACGAACTTATCGGCGTCTCGGCCGGCACGGGCAAGGGCAGTTTGGACGTGGCCGACACCTTGGCCGAGTTTTTGGGTGGGGGCCGGTTTCTCACCATCGCCGACACCACTGACGAATTTTTCGCCCAGCTGGTCGCCAGCACGGCCATCGCCAATGTTTTCACCAAAGTGGAAATTCCGGAAGTGGACGAAAACCAGGCCATTCAGGTTTTGGAATCAAAAGCCGGACAGTTGGAATACAAACACAACGTATTTTTTTCCTACGACGCCCTGGAGCGCGCGGTTCAGCTCTCGGCCAAGTTTTTGCACGACACGCGCTTGCCGGGCAGCGCCCTGGAAGTGATGACCGAAGCCGCCAGTTTGACGCGCAGTAAAAAAGGCGAAAATACTTTGGTGACGGGCGAAGAAGTGGCCAAAGTGATTTCCGAGAAAAGCAAAGTGCCGGTGACAACAGTCACCAGCGACGAGTCGGCCAAACTTCTACAACTGGAAGAAGAGATGCACAAGCGCGTCATCGGGCAGGATGAGGCCGTGAATTTGGTGGCCAACGCTTTGCGCCGCGCGCGCGCCGAGATACGCAGCGGCAAAAGACCCATCGCCAACTTTTTATTCATGGGTCCGACCGGCGTGGGCAAAACCGAGCTGGCCAAAACCATCGCCGAGGTGTATTTTGGCGGCGAGGAGCGCATGATACGTTTGGACATGAGCGAATTTCAGGAAGGCGGCAGTATTTACCGCATGATAGGCACGCCCGGGCAAAAGGGCACCGGCATTCTTACCGAAGCCGTGCGCAGTCATCCGTTTTCGCTTTTGCTTTTGGATGAAATTGAAAAAGCGGACAAAGACGTGTTAAACTTGTTTTTGCAGGTGATGGACGACGGCCGGCTCACCGACAGCACGGGCCGGGTGGTGGATTTTACCAACGTGATTTTAATCGCCACTTCCAACGCCGGCACGTCGTATGTGCAGGAGCAAATGCGCGCCGGGCTGTCCAGCGAGGCCATCAAAGAGCGTTTGCTTCACGGTGAATTGAATAATTATTTTAGGCCCGAGTTTTTGAACCGCTTTGACGGAATAGTGTTGTTTAAGGCATTAGAACGCGAAGATATAAAAAAGATTGCCGGATTGATGCTGGCGCGCATCGGCAAGAATTTGGAAGAAAAAGGGATTGAGCTTGAGGTGGGCGACCCGGCATTGGAATTTTTGGCCCACATTGGTTTTGACCCGGAGTTTGGCGCGCGACCCATGCGTCGCGCTTTGCAGGAAAGGGTGGAGAATAAATTGGCTGAGTTGTTGTTGGGTGGGAAGCTCAAACGAAAAGATAAGGTGGTGATAGGGGAAGGGGGAGAGATAACGGTGAAATGACAAATTTCCAATTTCCAATGTCAAATTTGACATTAGTCATCGGACATTGATTGGAAATGCTTCCCTTCGGTCAGAAAAAGGGTAATTAAAATTTGATATTATGGCTTATTTTTTTTCTGCCTTTCTACTATCTGTATTGCTTACATTTATAGTAAGAAAGCTCGCGATACGTTTGAATGTGATGGATATTCCCGATGGCGGGAGAAAGGCACACTCCGGAAAGGTGCCGCTTCTTGGGGGAGCGGCGATTTTTTTTGCGTTTTGGGCCGTGATTTTTTATTTGTTTTTTTATCCGACAGCCGGAGTGGAACTTTTACAAGAAAAATTATTGGCGGCATTTTTCGCGAGTTTGGTAATCATGGTTATTGGTTTTATTGATGACGCGCGGCCGCTTCCAGCCAAAATCCGTTTTTTGATCACGGCTTTGGCCATCGGCGCGGCGGTTTTATTTACGCCGTGGCTCGGAAAAATCACCAATCCGCTGGGCGGGGTTTTGGAATTGGGTTTGGTGTTTGGCAATGTGCTTGCTTTTTTCTGGCTGCTCGGCATGACTTATACCACTAAAATTTTGGACGGTTTGGATGGGTTGGCGACGGGTATAGCGGCTATCGGCGCTTTGATGATATATTTTTTATCCAGTTCGCAAAAGTATCATCAACCCAACGTGGCGTTGTTGGCGCTGATTTTAGCCGGGGTCCTGTTCGGGTTTTTGCTTTTCAATTTTCATCCGGCCAAGATTTTTTTGGGCGAGAGCGGCAGTTTGCTGGTTGGTTTTTTACTCGCAGTGCTCGCCATCATCGCCGGCGGCAAAATCGCCACGGCTTTACTCGTGCTCGCTATTCCCATTTTGGATTTGGCGCGCGTCGTTTATTTGCGTTTGGCGCGGGGCCAGCCGATTTCGCAAGGCGACCGCGAACATTTGCATTTTCGTTTGCTTGACATGGGCATGAGCCAGCGCCGCGCCGTGCTTTTGCTTTACGGCGTCGCGCTTGCTTTTGGATTGTCCACTTTGTTTTTACAGTCATATCAAAAGTTAATCGCCTTGCTTTTTTTGGTTGTAGCCATGGGCGTGGCGGGCGTGTGGTTGCGCCGACGTTCCCCTCCCCTTTATAAGGGGAGGGATAGGGAGGGGTAAAGTATGTTTTTCAAAAAACGCGAAAACAAACAAATAAAAAAATGGGAGTGGATAATGCTTTTGGTTATCCTCGGTTTTTCCATTTTCGGCAAAATATATTATTCGCGTTGGCCCACCGCCGTGGTGAAAATCGGGGGGCGGGAAGTGAGCGTGCTGGTGGCGGACAACGAATTGCACCGATTCAAGGGTTGGAGCAAGCGCGACGATATGGGCAAATACGGCGGCATGCTGTTTGTATTTCCCGAGCGCGGCCAGCACGCCATGGTGATGCGCGATATGCGTTTTCCTTTGGATATTATTTGGATAGACGGCACGAAGATTGTGGATATAGCGCCAAATCTTCAACCGGACCCGGCTAATACCGAAGCTGGACTGACCCCATATTTCGCCCGTTTACCTTCTACTTTGGTATTGGAATTATCCTCGGGTTTCACTCAGAAAAACGGGGTAAAAATAGGGGATACTATTTCTATTTCCTCCCCCTATTAGGGGGAGGGTTGGGAAACGGGCAGGAATGACAGGGTAGCGATAGGGGAATGGAGCTTGCTTCATTCCCCGCAGTAAAAAAATCGTCTGTGTCAGCAGGCGGTTTTTTTATTTTTTTAGGTGGACAAATGTCTGTTTTTATGATACAATACAGCTATAAAAATACATTATGTACAACTGGAGCGTGGACACAAAACAACTGAAAAAAGACAAAAAACAATACGCTATCTGGCGGCTGGAACAGCTGGTCAATTTTGGTTTGGGTAAAGAAAAATTAAGCAAAATCCAGCTCAAAAAATATTGGCCTCAACTTCATTTGGACCCTAAAAAGAAAAGGTTTTTGAGTTTTCTTTTATGGCCGAGCAAAAAGTACGATGAAACCGTCTGCAAAGTATGGTGTAGTTATTGACAAAAAAAGAAAAAAGGGCTATTATTGGAACACTTAAAATAATGTGCTGGATTCCCCCGACTTAGTCGGGGGAATGACAGACGGAAAATAGTATGCTCGCAGTAATTGCCACCGGAGGAAAACAGTATCTGGTGAAAACCGGAGAAAAAATAAAAATAGAGAAATTGCCCTCGGCCGAAGGCGAAAAAGTTGTTTTTGACAAGGTTTTGCTCACCGCCGATGACGATGGCGGAAACGTCAAAATCGGCCAGCCATATCTTAGCGGCGCGACCGTGGCCGGCCAGTTGGAAAAGCAGGGCAAGGAAAGAACCTTGCGCGTGGAAAAATACAAACGCAAAGTGCGTTACCATAAGGTACACGGTCAGAGACAGAGATATAGTTTGGTGAAAATAATGTAACTACCCCCTCTTAGTCTCCCCCTTATAAAGGGGGAGATTTTGTTGTTCGGTTTTTTATCGCGCTGGAGAGGGTGATGTCGTCGGCGTATTGCAAGTCGCCGCCCATGGGCAGGCCCTTGGCCAAACGCGAGACCTTGAGCCCGGGCGCCGCGGCTTTTATTTTTTTCTCCAAGTACATCATCGTGATTTCGCCGGCCAAATCCGGATTAAGGGCGAGGATTATTTCTGTAAGCCCCTTACCCCCCCCTAACTCTCCCCTTATAAAGGGGAGGGAAACCCTGTTCAGCAATTCTTTTATTTTAATTTTTTTCAAACTGTCTTCGTCGTCGGCTTGCAAAACGCCGCGCAAAACGTGGTAAACTCCGACGAACGCGCCGGTGCTTTCTATGGCTTGCAGATCTTGCGGTTCGGCCACCACGCAGATACGCGAACGGTCGCGTTTGGGGTCGCGGCAAATCGGGCAGGGATTAACGTCGCCGAAATCCCAGCATGTCTCGCAACTTTTGGTGTTGGCCAGCAATTCGTTCAGCGCGCCGCGCAGTTCGTTCACTTCGCCCTTGCCGGTTTTGAGCCAATGATAAATAAACCGTTCAGCGGTTCTTTGCCCGACTGACGGCAGTTTTTTCAGAGAGCTTAAAAGACGTTTAATTGAAGGTGATTGCATAGCCAAACCCCACCCTTTATTCCTCCCCTTGATTCCGCGCGCGAAGCGCGCCTAGGGGAGGGTTATTGTTTCATTCCCGGGAAATTAAATCCGCCCATTTCCTGCATCTTGCCGGCCATGATGCGCTGGATTTTTTTCAGCGCGTCAGCATGCGCGTCTTTGATGGCGTTTTGCAGTTTTTCTTTTTTTTCAACCGCCAGCAGTTGGTCTTCTATTACCAGGCCGGTGATGTGCATGTTGCCGTCCATGGTGAGTCCCACCCCGCTATTTGAAACAGTAACCGATTCGCCGGCCAGCGCGCCCTGCAGTTTTTTGCCCTGGTCGCGCATGTCCTTGAATTGTTTGAGTTTGGAAAATACTGACATAGATGTTTTTATACCCCACACTTTATCCCTCCCCTAAAAGGGGAGGGGCATGGGGAGGGTTTAATTAAAGCGGGGGCATTTCGGGTTCCAGCGGTTCTGGCTGGGGCAGTGGCGCCGCGGGCGGACGCGGGGCAAAGGCCGATTTTGGTTTTAGCGCCTGCCCTAAGTGGGCCCCTCCCGGGGGCGGCTGTTGTTTGGGGGCGTATTGCCTGTCCATATTTCTAAACGAGGCGCGCTGTTCGTCAAAAATCATTTTCACCATTCCGGTCGGGCCGTTTCGGTGCTTGGCGATATGCACTTCGGCCACCCGTCTTTCGTCGGGCGGAATATCTTCCAGGCGGTAGCCGCGGTCTGCGGCCTTGCGATAAATAAACATCACCACGTCCGCATCTTGCTCGATCGAGCCAGACTCACGCAGATGCGATAGTTTGGGAATGGCCGGTTTGCTTTGCTCCACCACGCGCGACAGCTGGGACAAAGCAAGCACCGGCACATTCAGCTCGCGGGCAATGCCTTTGAGGCCGCGCGTGATTTCGGCCACTTCCTGCACGCGGTTTTCTATGTTGCCGCGCGATTCCATGAGCTGTAAGTAATCAATCACGATAAGCCCCAAGCCGTGCTCCAATAAAAGCCGCCGAGACTTGGTGCGTATTTTCATTATATTATTATTTGACGCGTCGTCTATGAAAATCGGCGCTTCGGACAGCACGCCCATGGCATGGCCGATGCGTGGAAAATCATCGTCTTCCGGGCGCTCGCTCAGGCGGCCGGTGCGCATGCGCCACAAATCAACGTTGGCCTCGGAGCAGAGCAAACGGTCCACCAACTGTTCCTTGCTCATTTCCAAAGAAAACAAGCCGACCGGCATTTTACGCCGCGCGCCCACATGGCGCACGATGTCCAGGGCTAGCGAGGTTTTGCCCACGCTGGGCCGGGCCGCTAAAACAATCAAATCGGATTTTTGCAAACCGGCCAGCAAATTATCCAGTTCGCTAAAACCCGTGGGCAGGCCGCGCAGCTGTCCCTTGTTTTTGTGCAGTTCGTCTATGCGGTCAAAGGCCTCGGCCAGCACCCCGCGGATGGGCACAAAAGTCTGTTGCATGTATTTTTGCGACACGCCGAAAAGCGACCTCTGCGCCTGGTCCAGCAGATTTTCTATCTCCTCGTTTTCATCATAGCCCAGGCGGTTGATTTCGTCGGCCGTGGACAAAAGCCGCCGGCGCGTGGCTTTGCGGTGGATGATGTTGGCATAGTGCGCCACATGCGAGGCCGTGGGCACGGTGTTGGTGAGCGAAGCCAGATAGGTGTGGCCGCCTACTTCTTCCAGCAGGTTTTTTTCCGTCAGCCGGTTGCCGAGCGTGAGCAGGTCAATCGGGTCATTTTTGTAGTGCAATTCACAGATGGTTTCAAAAATTCTGACATGAGCGGTTTTGTAAAAATCGCCGGGCGACACGATGTCGGCGATTTTGAGCATGGCGTCTTTGTCTATCAAAACAGAACCAAGCAAAGACATTTCGGTGTCTATGCTTTGGGGAGGAATTTTGTTGATGGCGTCGGCGTCCATACGGCACTCATCATTCTATCCCAATCATTCATTGTTTGGCAAGCAGAGGGTGGGGAGAAACTGTGGACTACTAACGCGCGGGCGTGATATACTGTTGGTATGCTTAAAAAAATTCTGTTTTTGGTGGTAATTTGCGGCTTGATTTACGCCAATCTGGCCTATTGGCGCGCTGGCTGGCTTGGGCTGTTTTTTTTGTTTATTTATTTGGTCGCGGTTCAGGCCCCGGCTTTTCACGTATTGCATAAATTTTTTAACTTTCCCAATGCTTGGCGCACCAGGGCGCTGGCTGGTTTTTTCGCGTTCGCGATTTTGGGTTCAATGCTTGGAGTAATTGTCGTGTTCGCGCGTTTTACCGCCGAGACTATCGCGCTCGCTTTTTTTGCCAATGGCCTGCTTTTGAGCGCGCTCGCCTGGTGGGCGGCGCGGGCGCGCAAAAATGAAGCCGAGAATTTCGGCGAAGACACGGTTTATCAAAATGCCCTGCCCGAATTTTTAGCCGTGGTTTATTTTTTGCTTTTGGCCGTTGGCGCGCTTGTTTTGTACTGGTCAAAAACCGGCCGCGAACTGGCCAGCCCGTGGCAAACCATTTCTCCCTACTATATATATATCTTCTTCGCGGCCACCTTTGTTTTAGGCCTGCTGATTTTTTCCAAACTGCGCGCCAAGACCGTGCTTTTTCTTTTAGTGGCGCATTCGCTTTTATTGCATGCCTATCTGCCGCTCACGCACCAGCTGGTTTATGGCGCGGACCAGTGGCGGCATATTGCTTCGGAAACGCGGCTCATCGCCAGCGGGCAAGCGCCCGCTATTTCCGCCGGCCTTTTTTCATACAGTCAACTGTGGGGCATTGAGGCGTCTTTGTCGCGCCTGTTTGACGCGCCGCTCTTCACAATCAACGGCTATCTTTTGCCGCTTGCCTGGTCATTGATTTTCCCCTTGCTTTTATTTGAGCTGGCCCAGGCCCTAAGCTACAACAAGCGCAAGTCGCTGTTTTTTGCCTGGCTCGGATTTTTGTTTTTTGCCTGGCAGGCGGCCGGCTCGTTTACCTTGCCGAACAATTTTGGTTTTTTGGTATGGCTGTTTTTATTTTTGCTGTTGATAAAAAGAATAAATTTTTCCAGACGCGAGCAGATTATTGTATTGGCTGTCGCCGCGTTCATGTCGTTTTTCGGGTACGCATTGTATTTGATTTTGTTTTTGGTTGCCTGGGCGCTGGTGGAAATTTTCGTTTGGCGACGATACTCCCACCTCGCCTCCCCCTTAGTAAGGGGAGGGAAACAGGAGAGGGTATGGGTGTTGGTTTTAACATTTATCACAGCAGTCTTCATTATTCCCGCCGCGGAAATCGCGGGCGGCTTCGCGCGGTTTGGCGCGCCCGTGGATTGGCTCGCGCAAATCAAACAAATGGCCGGCAATTTCTCGGCGTATTTTTTGGCCAACGGCCCGCGACCGCACGATATTTTGGGCGGCAATATTTTGTTTAATCAAACGCCGGCCTACGCTTTTGTGGAAAATATTTTTACTGCTTGGCGCTGGCCCCTCGCGGTTTTCGCGATTTTGTTTTTTGTTTTCGCGATGAGCGGGGCGTTCATCATTTTCCGGCGCCGGACAGCCGCGCATAAATGGGCGCTCGCTTATTTAAGCGGCTTGTTTTTGTCTTATCTCGCTGTTTTTTATTTTTTTCTCGGGGAAAAAATTCTGACGCGCCGGCTGGACAACGTATTGGCCCTGCTTTTTATTTTAGCCGCGTTGGCCGCTCTGGCGGCTCTTTTTGACAGATACAAAAAACCGGCGGCTATTGTGGCGCTGGTGTTTATTTTGTCCGCGGCCATGGCGGCCTCGTATTCGCTCGGGCCCGACACGCGGGCCATGAGCGCGGATGAATACAACGCCATGCGTTATGTTTGGGAAAATGAAAAGAGCGAAAAAAAACACTGCGTGCTGGCCGACACCATGCCGCTGTTGGCTTTGGAGGCGCTGTCCGGCAAAGAAATAGTCGGCGGCGGATTTCCCATTAACAAATATTTCGCCCAGCCAGAGAGAGTGGAATTGCTCAAAGAGGCAAAGGAAAATTTGAATGCTATCTCAATAAACAAATCATTGGCGCTTACCGGCGCGGATAAGTGCTGGATAGTTGGGGAGTTTAATTTGCCTGACGCGAAAAATTTTGGGAAAGTGAATGTAGGGAGGTACGGTAAATAATATTTTCTAACTAACTTATGGATTGCTTATTTTGTAAAATAGCAAACAAGGAAATTCCAAATTACACGATCTATGAAGACGAGAGCGTGCTGGCTTTTTTGGATATTCACCCCTGCGCCAAGGGACACACGGTGGTGATACCAAAAAAACATTTTGCCGACGCGGGCGAAATGGACGACGTTAGTTGGGGCGCGCTGATGGGCGGATTAAAAAAAGCCGCGGCCATTATTTACGCGAAAATTAAGCCGGATGGAATGAATATCGGCGCGAATGACCGGCCGGCGGCCGGGCAGGCGGTGGGGCACGCGCATTGGCATATTATTCCGCGCTGGGAGGGCGATGGCGGCGCCAGTATGCACGGGATTATTCGGAAGGGGAGCGCTGAGGCGGTGGAGGTGACTGCGAAATTATTTAAATAAAACCAGAGCAAATGTCGTTCAATTATGTCCACAATTTCTTCGGAAATAATTCATGAAAATCCGTGGTGGAAATACAAGCACGACAAGTACTCGCTCGCTAACGGCGTGAAAGGCGATTATTATTTCGGCGAGTCAAACGGTAACGTGATGGTGCTCCCCTTGTTGGATGACGGGCGGTTGACGTTGACCAGGCAATACCGTTATTTGCGCGATAAGCCGAGTGTGGAATTTCCGGGCGGCGGGGTTCGTGCGGACGAATCGCCGACCGAAGCGGCCAAACGCGAACTGCTGGAAGAAACCGGCTATGTCGCCGAAGAATTGAATTTAATCGCCGAATTTGAAGGGCTCAACGGACTTTTTAAGGACCACACCAGTTTGTTTCTCGCCACCGGCTTGACCCTGACACCCAACGTCAAACCCGACGATTCAGAAATAATGGAGGTTTTCTACCGCCGCCCCGACGAGTTTGATGAGATGCTCAAAAATAACGAGATTTGGTGCGGGCAAACCCTGGCCGCTTGGGCCATTGCCCGCGACAGGATAATGCAATAATTTTATGACCGAAGGCAGAGGCAGACACGGCCTTTCTTGGTCGGATTTACAAAAAAAGCCGGAAGAAAAAAAGCCGGATGTGCGACGAGAAGCCGGGAAGCGCGGATTATTCAAGCTCTTGGAAAATTCCAATCTGGCTAAAGCCATTGTTTTTGCCTTGGGTATTTCGGCTGCTCCGGAAACGGTGGGTTTTGGGAAAAGAGCTGAAAGCGCGGTTGTTCAAAAACAGGAAAAAATATCCGCACCGAAAATTTCTAAACCGGAGACAGCGGTTGAACAAGAGATTAAACCGGACGAGAGGTCGGTGGAAGAAATATTTTTAAGCGAGCTTCCTTACAGAAAGAATAAGAGAGAGCGCGATTTTTTAATAAAGAAAACGAACGACCGGTTGCGCGACGAAAGCGGCAATTTCAATAAAACAAGATTTGGCGAGCAGGATAGTATGTTAAGAGCGGCGCATCGTCAGTATTTGGCAACAGCGGCCGACAGCCCGGAAATTAAGGCAAAAAAGGCCGCGGAAAGACAGCGGACGTTAGAGCTTGTGGAAAAAGCGTGCGTTAAATACGGGGTACCTCTGCAAGTGGCTTTGGGCGTGGCGGAAATTGAGAGTTATGGCTCGCATTATGGCAAGGGCGGCCAGGTGACAAGGTCGGAAAAAAACGCCTTTGGTATTTTTCAGGTAAAGGTGGGCGGCCTGCTTGACGCCATCTCGGCGGACAGCGGGGCCATACCCGACGGCTTCTGGAAGTGGAAAGAAGCGCAAAAGAAAAAAGGAAGGAAAAACAAAGCCGGTAAGAGAGAAAAAATTTGGGATATGCGAAAAGCGGCGCCTCTGATTGAGCGGTTAAAAAACGACCGGAATTTTAACATTGACATCGGCGTGCGTTTGCTGGCGAAAAACAGGCGGGTTTACACCGGCGGCCGCAGCTGGGCTTTCGCGCTGGCGATGTATCATCAGGGGGTTGGCAACGTAGCTAAAGCGTTTGTGGAGAAATTCAAAAGACAAGGCCTGGCGCCGAAAAAATTAAAAAGAGAACTTTATCCGCTGTTTTTGAAGAAAGCGATTAAGCGCGGCACGGCCCTGGCGACTGATATCAAAGACGGTTATCCATATCGGGTGGGAGTGGGCCAGCAGCTTTTTTCTATTTTACAAAAGGGCGAAATAGATTCTATTGAAAAATCAAAATTAACTCCTCCGCATAAAAAATAGTGAAAAAATAAGATAGAACATATACGGTAGAAAGTTTTTCGGGAATGTAGTATACTAAGGGCAATATGAAAACCGATATTGGCGATTTTAGCGCCATGGATGAGCAACCAGAAAATAAAAAAAGCATCATCCCCAAGACGCCGCCCAACGTCAACTTTTTCGCGATGACGAATTATAGAAACATCAATCGCCGCTTTGGCATAAAATTGGATGACCGGCGCCGGCACATGTATGTGGTGGGCAAGACCGGCATGGGCAAAACCACCATGCTGGAAAACATGATATTAAACGACATCTACGCCGGGCACGGGGTGGGCTATGTGGACCCGCACGGCGACACGGCCGAAAAGCTCATCAATTATATTCCGGCCGGCCGCATCAATGACGTGGTCTATTTCAATCCGGCCGATATCAACTTCCCCATTGGCTTTAATATCTTGGAAACCATTTCGCCCGACCACAAACATTTAGTCGCCTCGGGCCTGATGGGCGTGTTCAAAAAAATCTGGCCCGATGTGTGGAGCTCGCGCATGGAATATATTTTGAACAACACCATTCTGGCGCTTTTGGATTACCCGGGCACCACCTTGCTTGGCATCAACCGCCTCTTGGCCGACAACACTTACCGCCGCCGCGTGGTGGGCGCGCTGAAAGACCCGGTGGTCAAAGCCTTTTGGCAAACCGAGTTCGCCAATTACAACGACAAGTACAGACAGGAAGCCGTGGCTCCGATTCAAAACAAAATCGGCCAGTTTTTGTCGGCTTCAGTGATACGCAATATCGTGGCGCAAGTAAAATCGCGCATTGACATCCGCGAAATAATGGACAGCGGCAAGATATTGATATTGAATTTGTCCAAAGGCCGCATCGGCGAAGACAACTCGCGTCTGCTCGGCGGCATGCTTATCACCAAAATTCAGCTCTCGGCCATGGAGCGCGTGGATATTCCGCCGGAAAAGCGCAATGATTTCTTTTTGTATGTTGACGAGTTTCAAAATTTTGCCACCGAAAGCTTTGCCAATATCTTGTCCGAGGCGCGCAAGTACAATCTGGAGCTGATAATGGCGCACCAGTACATGGAACAGCTTGACGAGAAAGTGCTGGCCGCCGTGGTGGGCAACGTGGGCACCACGGTCTCTTTCCGCATCGGCTCCACGGACGCGGAAATTTTGGCCAAAGAATTCGCGCCGGTTTTTACCGAGCAGGATTTGGTGAATCTGGCCAAGTATCAGATTTATTTGAAGCTGATGATAGACGGGGTGGCTTCACAGCCTTTTTCCGCCATTACTCTGCCGCCCATAAACAAGGCCACCAACAGCGCCGATAAAGTGATTCGCGTGTCGCGCGAGCGCTATGCCGTGGAGCGGGAAAAAATAGAAGACAAAATCGCGCGCTGGAGCGGCCTGGTGATTACCACCGGCGAAGACGCCGCGGAGATGGAAGCCGGGGAAGACGAGGAAATGTTTAAGCCAGCGCCGGCGCCGGTCAAACCGGCTCCACAGCCTCCCCCGATAAATCGGGGTCGGACTATGGAGCCAGCGGTAAGCAAACCGGCTCCACAGTCCGCCTTTGGCGGAACTATGGAGCCAGCGGCCAGCAAACAGCGTCCGCCGGAAAAGAAAGAAAATAAAAAAGTTTTCAATCCATCCAAGGGTGAACAGGTGACGATTGTTGACACGACCCAGAAGGGAATATCCCTCAAAAATCTAACACCCAAAGCAAGTCCGACTCCACCCGTCCAACGGCCCATCACGCCGCCGGCGCCGCCTCAGAAAAAGACCCCGCCGCTTTCCGGCGCCCGCCCCTTGAGTCCGGGGCAAGTTGCCAGGTTTGATGAATAAAAAAACGCTGGCTCCATACTATGTGTGGAGCCAGCAGTTGGTAAGGGGGAGGGTGAGGGAGGGGTAATTATTTCACCGCTTCGGTGATTTTTTCCAGCATGTTCGGTAACCGGTGCGCTATTTCAGAAAGCACCTTCCGGTTCAGCTCAATATTTTTTTTCTTCAGCGCGCCGATGAATTTACTGTAAGAAATACCGAGCGGGCGCAGGGCCGCGTTCAGCCGGATATTCCACAAGCCGCGGTTAATTCTCTTTTTGATTTTGCGGTCCGTAAAAGCGTACTGGCCGCTTTTTTTTACGGCTGTCTTGGCCAGTTTGATTTTGGATTTGCGCCCCCAGCGGAAACCCCTGGTGTGTTTCAGGATTCCGCGTCTGTGTTTGGCATGCAAGATGCCGCCTTTAATTCTGGTCATATTAATTTGGTAAGTAAATTTCCATCACCTTGTTTAAAGTGGCGCTGGAGACAGTGTCGGATTTTTTGTTGCGTCCGATTTTGCCGCTCTCGCGGGAATTAAAATGATTTTGGCCCGCGGTCCTTTTTATAATTTTTCCTTTTTTCGTCACCCTAAACCTCTTTGCGATTGCTTTGTGTGTTTTGAGTTTCATAATCTCGTGTCATTTTTTAGCGATAATAGCTGTCACTTTGTTAAATTGCACTTCCACCGGCTGGTCCAGGCGCACGGGCAAGTCGGCATCCACCATTTGCGTGAATTTTGAGACCACCTCGCGCGCCGCCGGCTTTTGCTGGGTCTCGCGGCCGCGCAAAATGATTTCTATTTTCACCTTGTCGCCGTCGTTTAAGAATTTAATGGCCTGGATTTTTCTGATGTCCATGTCGTGCGGGCCGATGCGCAATGACAGGCGCACGCCCTTCACCTCGGTTTCGTGCTGATGGGCCTGCTTAATGCGCTCTTCTTTTTCCTGCTGATAGCGGAACTGGCCAAAGTCCATGATTTTCGCGACCGGCGGGGTTGATTTTGGATTTATCAAAACCAGGTCAAGCTCTTCTTCGCGCGCGCGGCGGATGGCCTCGCCGGTTTTGAGCACGCCGACATTGGCGCCGGCCGAATCCAAAACCAAAATTTCGGGCGCGGAAATGCCCTCATTGCGGAAAAAAATCTTTTTTGGTTCTGGTTTTCGTTTTTTGTGCGATATGCGCATAGGACCACTAATTTTTTCACTAATCCTCACCAATGTGAATTATTTGTGTCGTTTCGTGTTATAGGATTAGTGGTTCGTGGAGGTGGCGAGAGTTGAACTCGCGTCTAGAGAGCCATGATTATACCTTCTACATAATTAGTTCGGCTTGGTATTTTACCGAAGGGATAAAAGCGAACGAAAATCTCTTCGGCTAGCCGCTGAATTTTGGGTCTGTCGCCAGACCCCATTTTCTCAAAAGCGCGCGGCCTAACTTTTGAGTAAGCCCGGAAGTGGCACCGCTTTTAGCCGACGGGCGTAGCTAAGGCGATGGTCAAACGCAAATTAAGCGAATGACGGAGCCAAGGCGCGAACGCCAAACATGTTGGCGAACGCTACCTTAACTTTTGAGAATAAGTTGGCACTTATTGTGTTGCTTTGCTATTTGCGAGGCCAAAGCCGCCTCGTTATGCCAATATAACCATCTGCTTCTATCGAAGCCCATCACCCCCGGCTTTTCAAGGTTCGTTGTATTTCTCTCTTCGCGTCGCGGCGCTTGATGACCTCTCTTTTATCGTATTGCTTGCGCCCGCGCGCCACTCCTATTTCCACCTTGACAAATCGGCCTTTAATATACACCCGCAAAGGCACTATTGTCAAGCCCTTTTCCATTGATTTGCCGCGCAAATAAGCGATTTCTTTCTTGCGTAAAAGCAAGCGGCGCGTGGCCGCGGGGTCGTATTCAAGCATTTTGCCGGCCGGTTTGTACTTGGCGATATGCATGTTTATGATATCGGCATTGTCGCCATGGAAAGTAACATAAGCGCCTTTCAAATTTATCTGCCCGTTTTTGGCCGACTTGGTTTCCTGGCCCGACAACACTAAACCAGCCTCTAATTTTTCCAGAATTTCATAGTCAAATAGTGCTTTGCGATTTTCGGCGAGTTGCATATCGCGCTCTATTATACTATAATATCGGCGTATGTTCAAACGGCTGTCTCTCCACCCCAAACTGGTGGCGGTTGTTGATACGCTCATTACCCTGGCCATGCTGTGGTGGCTGAATGGGATGAGCTCAAAAATTGTTTTGGCGCTCTGGTTTGTTTTTCGTCTGGCCATCTGGGCCGGTTTTATAAAACTGATGTATTTTTCCGCCGGCGCCAGCCGCGCGCGCCATTTTTTGTCTTTATTGATTTTTTGCGCGGGCCTGCTGACATTTATTCTTTTTACCGAGTGGACGCCGGCGCGCCTGCTCTTTGAAGCAATTTTCGCGCTCTTTCCTTTTTTTGGTTTTTGGCTTTTGCCGGCCTCGGAGGCCGGCCTTCCCACTTTTTTGAAGCCCCATTCGCGCCTGTCGTTTATGATGTGCATCATCGGTCTGGCCGGAATTTTCGCTTTGGTCTCCGCCATCTCATCGTTTCAACTGCTCACCAGCGTCAGCGCGTGGGTGTGGATTGTTTTAGCTTCGCTCGTCGCTACGGCCGTGGCTGGCTGGTGGTGGTTTGAGTACGGCCTGAAAGTGGACGACAAGTTTATTTCCCGTCTCGCCATTTGGTTTGTGATGTTTTTGGAATTTTTATGGGTGATTCTAATACTGCCGTTCGGATACATGGTAAATGGCCTGCTCACCATTTGGTGCTGGTATATTTTGTGGCTTTTGATGCGCTTTAACATGACCGAAGAGGGAATCAAGTGGCGCAAGCAGGCGCTGTTTCTGGTTTCAAACGTTGTTTTATTTGTGGGATATTTGCTGTTGGCGGTTAAGTGGAAATAATATGATGAATCTGCCCCCGCCCCATTTGCCCCCGCCCGCGTGCGATGTGGCCAGGCACAAGAAATGGCTGCGCGTGAAAGTAATGCTTCTCGCGGCGATTTTTGGCTTGTTCGCCGGAGTGACGGGCGCGGCCATCGTGCTGGGCTGGATTTGGCCGGGCTGGGCCGAGGGCGATACTTGGTTTGGCGGCGCCAGCCGCCCGTCTGGGTCCCGCGGCGCCCTGGAAGAACGGGTGCGCCACGAAATGTCCAGCCGGATTATTTCTGTTTATAAAAAAACCTCGCGGTTCGCCGGAGTGGATTTTTTGGCCCAAGAGGATTTTTTGGGCTCGGCCATCGCGGTGAGCTCGGACGGCTGGCTGGCGCTGTATTTGCCGCGCTATGACGGCGTCAAAACTTTCACGGCGCTTACCGGCGCGGGCAGGATTTTGAAAATTGAAAAATATCTGTACGACCGGCACGCGGAAATTTTGTATTTGAAGGCAAAAAACAGCGAGCAATTCAAGGTGGTGATTTTTGAGGAACGGGCGGCCCCGGGCGACGACGCGTTTGTGTTTGACGGCGATTGGCGGCGGACGACAATCGGGCGCGCGGCCTGGAGCAGCCAGTTGCCGCGCCTGGACAGCGCGCCGGCGCGCTTCTTTACTTTAAGCGACAGCGGTATTGTGGCGGGCCGGGTGGCGGCCAACAGTCAGGGCAGAATTATCGGCCTTACCATGGAAAATAGCCGGCTTTTGCCCAGCGAATACATCACCCGTCTGCTGGCGGCGGTTCTGGGGCGCGGGGTGGTGGAATACCCCACTTTGGGCGTTGAGGGTTGGTTTAGCGACGAGCGGCCTTTGCTGGCGGGCGCTAACAGAACGAATGGTTTTTTGGTCGTGCGGCTTTTGGACGGCGCTTCTGCCCCGGTCAGGGCGAGAGAGGGGATTTTGGCCAAAGGCGATATTATTTTGGAAATAGACGGCCGCGTTGTTGACAGCGGAAATTTGTGGTATAATATTGTGGACAAAAGCAGGATAAAGTTGAAAATTTTGCGGCAGGAGAAAGAGATGGAGATGATGGTGAGAGCGGGAAAGACGAAGTGAAGATTCTTTATTCTTTATTCTAAAATTTACTTATGTCACACGTTTCACACACATTGCTTAAAAACGCCAGGCTGATTTTTACTTGGGGAATAATTTTCGCGCTGGCGGCCGGCGGCATCAGCCTGCTTTTCCCCAAGCAATACGCGGCTGAATCCCAGGTGCTCGTAATATCGCGCGACCGCTCCGGGGTGGACCCTTACACCCAGGTGAAATCGGCCGAACGCATTGGCGAAAATTTGGCCCAGGTGATGAAGACCACGGATTTTTACAACAAGGTGATGGAGCTCACTGTTTATCCTTTCAACAAAGACCGCTGGCTGAAATTATCCGAGCGCGGCCAGCGCAAGCGCTGGAAACAAGATGTGCAGGCCGGAGTGGTCTACGGCACCGGGCTTCTGGACATCACGGTTTACAGTTTTAGCAAAGACGACGCGCGCGCCCTGTCCGACGCGGTCACGCAAACCGTGGCTTCGCGCGGCTGGGAGTATTTGGGCGGAGACGTGGCCCTGAAAGTGGTGAATGACCCGCTGATTTCGCGCTGGCCCGCGCGCCCCGACATCGGGCTTAATATTATAATCGGGTTGGCGGCCGGGGTTTTGCTCTCGGCCCTGTGGGTGGCGCGCTACAAAAAACACAGCGTGTTTGGAACATAAGTATCATTCCCGCGAAGCCGCCAGCTGGCGGCCGGAATCCAGCGCTCATGTCAAACGACCAACAAAAAATCATCGCCCGCGAAGAACAGCGGCTGGAATCGCTGGCGGCGGATATTGCCAAATCCCCCAGGCCGGAATTGCTGGCCAAGACCAATTCTTTGCGCGCTCTGTGGCAGAGATGCAAAGAGGCCGCCAAACAAAAACAGGCTGACCTCAAAATTTTAGTGGAAAAATACGCCGGGGATTTTCTCTCGTTGAAGTGGGAGGCGGATAAGGCGCGCATTGCCCCGCCGCCGGCCCGCGCGCTGTCGCCGGCGGAAAAAATTATTTTCTCACTGCTCAAAAGAGAGTGGCTGCCCTTCAAATCCCTGCTTTGCGAAGGCAAGCAGGAGGCGGCGAAAAAATGGATAGTGAGTGTGATAAATTTTTGTCTGAAAGAAACAAATCAGGAGGCGGGAAAATGGAGTAAAGAGGCGGAGGCCATTGCCCAAAAAGCGTGCGACACGGTGTTGGCTTTGGCCAACGAGCAAAAACACAGAATTAAAGACGGTTTTTTGAAAAAAATATTCGGCGGCCGGAGCGACGCGGAAAAAATAGCCGAGCTGATACGGCGCGATTTTATCACCCCGGGCCAACTGGCCGAACTGGTGGCCGGCGAAGTGAAAGCGATATTAAGCCAGCCCTTGCCCGCGGCGCTCGCCGACGCCAAACCTGTCATTCTGGCTCCCGAGCCGGAATCCATCGCGGGAATCCAGAGCGCATTGGAGACGAAGGAGATAATTTCGGAAGAGGCGGCATCAGCGGACGACTGGGGCGAGGACGAAGACGACAAAGAGCCCTGGGAGCAGGGCAAAGAGGGGATAGCGGGCTGATGTATTTTATGTCAGAAAGCAAACCACGGCGGCCGGAATACGAGGCCAATGTCATAGAAAAACTGAAAGGGTGGATTCAGCAAGACTCTAAAGCGCTGGAGCGGGCGCAGGAAAGTTTAGTAGAATTTGCCTACACGAATAATAAGGCGGAGCGGCTCGCGCGCGAACTGGGCGAGCCCGGCGAACCCACGCCCGAAGAAATAGCGGAAGTTTTGCTTAATTTGGCTCGCGCCAAGAAAGCCTTGCAAACTTTGAAAGAGAGCGCCATATCCCATCTGATAGACGCCGAAAGCATAGAATTGGCGGAAGTGTTGCGGGAAGCCGATGAATTGATTGATAAAATTGACGCTGACAGAAAAATTTTAGCCAAGAGCGGCGGTGATTGGGAAAAAGTGGCGGGGTTTGCGAAATTTGATATAGCAGCGGCGGTTAAATTGCTGGAAAAAGCGCGAGCCATTAAAATTTAAATAATTTTTATTAAAAATAATATGCCAGCACAGCCAAAGTTTGATTTTCTCATAGAATATATCCTCGGTCTTTTGGAAAAAAATAATATCAATCTCACCGCAGAGCAGAAAAAAATTTACGTACCGCAAATTTTAGCGCAGGTGGAATTGCGCTTGGGTCTGAAACTTCTGCCGCTGTTAAACGAGAAACAAAAAGATAAGTTTGTTAAATTAATGAATCACGACAAAACGACCCCGACCGAGTGGTCTGATTTTTGGCACGAGTCCGTGCCCACTTTTGACGAAGATGTGCAGACTGTTTTAATGGAATTTGCGGAAAAAGTAAAAACAATATTAGCGCAGTAACCCTACGGACATCCCTCCCTTTTAGGGGAGGGGCAGGCCACCACACCAAAGATTTTGGTGTGGTGGCAGAGGGTGGGGTTTGATGTATGATAAAAAAAAAGGAAAATAATTTAAAAAAATTGTCCGCGCGCTACCAGCGGCTGTCTTCTTTGTATCAAAAATGGCAAAAGGAATTGGCAGAAATAGAGCGTGAAGAACGCAAAATAAAGAAAAAAATCTTTGATTTAGCGGACCAAAAAAAGCGCGCTCAAGTTTTGAGTTTTATCAACAAGACCGTACAATAATTTTTCAATTTTTTATGGTTAAGCCTGGTGATAAAAACGAAAAAGCGAAACCCGCCCCCAATAACGGCGAGGCAAATTTTACGGCGGAAAATAAAATGATTAGAGCGCGAATTGAGCAGTTGTTTTCTGAATTGAGCGCTCTGGCGCAAGAGGTGCGCAAAAGACCGGGAATGCAGTCTGAACTTAATCAAATGCTTGAAACTCTTGCTAAACAGGAAACCAAAATCTCCTCATTGGATAAAGATAAGGTTGCTGAATTAGAAGAGGAATTGCAAAAATTGGAAGAGAGAACACAGGAGTTAATTGATGAGATGAAAGAAGAAGAAAGGTTATACAGGGAAGAAGAAGCGCCGGACGCGGTGGATTATTCCAAGGAAGACAGCCAGGAGCGGCGACAGAGGCTGCTTAAATTTGGCAAAGACCTGAAAGAAATTGTTGATTTTTTTGAGCAGGGAGCTAACAATGACGCGGAAAAAATATTTTTGCAAAGCGCCATAGAATTATTGGAGGAAGGCAAAAAATTGGATATAACCGCCATGAACCATCCACTCGCAAAGCAATTGCCCGACGATTGGTTTGTGGATGTTGACGCGTTCGTCAATAAAGCAAAACAACTGTATACAAAGTTTTCAACGTATAAGTTTGAATATGCTAAAAAGATAGTTCCAGGCGAGCCTAAGCCAAAAGAACCGGTAAAACAGGAAGCGCCGACAAAGGAGAGCGAGACACCCGCTTCCACGGGGGCGGAAGCCGCGAAAGAAGTTCCGGCGTATTTGAAATTGGCCGCCGAGGTGGAGCGCATGGGGTTGGAATTAAAAGAGGCGCTTGATTCACCCAAAGCGCCGGCGGTGAAAAAGAACGCCATCAGGCTCGTTTTAGAAATGGCGAATAAGCCCGGTAATGTTATTTCCAGGGTAAAGGACAATAATAAATGGGTTAAGGCGGCGCAAAATTGGTTAAGTTTGGCAAGAACGGCGCTGGAAGAACAGGCGCCGGCGGTACCCGCGCCGGCTGATGCCAAAGCCGCGTCAAATAATGAAAAAAATAAAGCAAAGAGCGACAGCTTGCTTTTCAACAAGTTGGTCCGGCATCTACACGAAAAATTCAGTGATTTATTAAAATCAGATAAGGCTTTAATAAAGAGGCTTAAGGGACTGAAAAAACTTTTTGGCTACCCTGAATTTGACGGAGAGTTTGTTTCGCTCCTCAAAGACCTTGGCGTTAATCCGGATGATGTCAAAAAAATTGTTATAAAAGAATCCGACCGGAAGGATAAACGCGAAGAAAAGGAAAAAGGAAAGAAAAAAGATTACAAGTTTGAAATCAAAGGCGCGCGCCGGATTTTACGGGATGCCGTAAAACTGATTAATGACCCTGAAAAAGCCAAACCATACAGAAAATTAATCGGGCAACTTGGCGAATTTAGTGAAATTTTTAACGCGCTTAGGAAAGATAAATTAACAGACCAAAAAAGGCAAGAATTGCAACAAAAAAGAAAAGATTTGCTTCATAAAAAACCCGATGGAATTTTCACGCAGGACGCGCAAAACAGCGATTTGCTGGAGAATGCGAAAAGAATAATCGCGTCCGCGGCCGGCGCCGTCCAACCCAAGCCCGGCAAATCGCCGAGCGCCGTGAAAACAACCGGCGCCGCTTCTACTCCGGCGCCCGCCAAGACACCCGATGCTCGGACAGTTGCAGCACCGTCTGCCCCGCGCGCGCCCTCACTAGCTCCGCGGGTGGATACGGGCTCGGCGTCGGCCGCGGCTGTGGACACGGCTCCGCCCGCGCCTCCGCCTCCGACGCCGCCCGACACTGCCCCACGCGAACCAGAACCAGAACCAGAACCAGAACCGCGCCCGGTTAAAAAAATTATTGACATCAAAGAAACAGCGCTTTTGGAATTGATGAAACCGCACAAATTGCAGGAGGTTGTCAATCAGTTGATTCAGGGCAACGCGGCTGTCGCCGAAACCCTGTTTAGCAATATCTTCGCGCGCGACGATGTTGATTTAGAAAGATTGCGCGAAGTGGTGGGACAGGACGGCTACACATCGGAAGAATTCAAAAATCTGTGGCTGGAACAGCTTCATAAACGCCCGTTTCGGATGATAAAAGACAATTTGGAACAGATGACGCGGAATTTTATCGCGCAAAACACCGGTAAAATAGAAAAAATTATACAAAAGTTGCCGGCGGCGAAAGCGATTATTCTGCAGGCATTGCCTTATCTGGCCATCGCCGGCGCCGGATTTTTTGCGGCCTTGACAGGCGGCGGCATTATCGGGCTTACCGCGGCCGGCGCGGCTTCGGGTCTTTGGCGCGGCATTTCCAAAAAAGTGGAAGGCGTGCGCGGCTGGATTTCCAAAAAAACCAAACAATTCAAGCAAAAAGGAGACGAAAGAGAGGCCTATAAAGAAAAAGAACAAAGAGAAGGCCTTTTGTTGATGCGGGATTTGATGGCGCAGTTTAATAATAATCAGGAATTGCTTTCCCAGTTGTCGTCAATGATCAGCCAGGGCTTGCGCGAGAGCAGCGCCCAAGAACGCGCCGAGTCTTTGGGCAAAGACAGAAACACAATTATCGCCAACGCGGAACTGGCCATCGGGCAAATAAAAGAAAAATCCGAAGAAGAATACAGGCATGGTATTGGCAGAAAAGGCGAGGCAGACGCGCGCCTTGATAAAGAAAGCCAGGGCCGGCGCGCCGAGGCGCTTATCATGAAATTATACGAAAGCAACGAGATGGAAGATTTGATCCAGGAAGCCCTGCAAAAAGACCCGAAATTTATCAGAGTACTAAAGGGAATAAACGCCTTGAAAAGTCTTGATTTGGATGAACTGGTTGAATCAGCCACGGGCAGGCGCGCTGATGTTGCCAAAAAAGAAAGCACCCTGAAAAAAGTCGCCTGCATCCTTGCTTCCGGAATTGCCGGCGGCGCCGTGGCCTATGGCCTGTCGGCGCATAATGCCTGGAGGCCGGTGGTAGCTGGTTTGGTCGGCGCTTATTTGGGCGCCAGATTTGGGCATCATCGGGAGATTAAGGCCCGCCAGCGTGAGTTCGCGGCCGAGTTTGAAAGAAATGTGGACGAGGCAGAGCAGGTTATCATAGAATACGAGGCCGTTACCGATTTAGCCGCGTGGCTGGGTGCTGATGGCGAAGAAAAAATTCGTCAATTGCAAAACAGGGCCAGAAAGTTGCGCACTCCTTTAACCTTGGGCATGCTGGACGATAATAAGCCTTTGAAATATCGGGCGCAAAACGCCTTGCGGCGCGTGGAAGCGATTTGGCTGACTATTTATTTGAATAATTCGGATATAGGTATAACAAGAAGAACATTTGACCCGGCTGTGGAAGGACCGGAAGGCGCCAGTGAAAGAGATGTGCACACAGATAGCGCCGTGGAAAATTTGCTTACAGTCCTAGACAGGGAAGTGGAGATTCTTACCGAGGACCAAAAAGAGGTAAAGGAAACATTAACCAAAAAACCGGGCTGGTGGAAAACTTTTGCTTGGAGTCTTGCCGGCGCCGGGGGCGCGGGATTGCTGGCTTATGAAATACAGGGTTGGCGGGAGAGCGGCAAAAAATTGGACGAAGCCGGCTTTATGCCACAAGAGGAACCGCCGGCAAGCGGAGGCAGGGGAGACGCGGCTGGCGCGGCAGACACGGCCAGGGCCGCGAAAGGACAGATAAAGCCGTTGCCCGGCGAGATTGAATTTCATCCGCCAACGGCCACTGAAAAGAGTCGGGTGTTTTTGGAAAATATGGGCGCCAAGCCAGGGGCTGGCAATAAATTTACCATTGAACTTGGCAAAGGCGAGACGCCGGCAAACAAGTCGGAATTTTTCCGTTTGCTGGCTTTGAACGGAATGAAAGGTAAAGTGCTGGGTGATGACGGAGTTTTATCGCCTCTGGAACAAGGCAAGGTGTTGAATGTGGGCAGGAATATGCTGGAATTGGCTGGCGGGGCCAAAGCGCGCGGCGGTTTGCCGCTGGCGGATTTCAAAGAGCATTTCAGTATGAAAGGCAATAAAGTTACCATTACTGATTTTGATAAATTTCAGGAAAAAATAATCGGCAAATTGTCGGCGCACGCGGATGAAAAATTTACCAAGCAGACCATGGCCGACACGCGCGCCGGAAAAATGACCGCTATAAAATACGGGGCCCGCGCCAACTGGGAAAAAGATTTTGCTAAAATTGGTTATGAGGCCAACGCGCCCCGCGAGCATTTTGTTGTGCCCGAAGACGTGAAAGATATAAAAGATGAAGTAGTTGACCCGGACGCTGGCAAAGCGCCGGCAGACGCGCCCGAAGCTCAGGCCGCCACCAAACCTGAACAGGTTTTTGAAGTGGACAGGAATGTATTTGGAGTGGAAAAACACCTGGAACTCACAAACAGCGAGACAAAAATCGTTGACGCTGCCATTCGCAAAATGGATTGGATAGCGAATAAAACCCATCTATCCGGCGATGGGCTGGAGAATTGGAGCAAGGCCTTTGGAACGATGGATGACGCCATGGACCGCCTGCAAACAAATCTTCACGACCCGGATTCTTTGGCAAAGTTAAAATATATTGGTTCATTATCAGCCGCGGAACTAAGCAAAACACCCGACACAAAATTTGCCGCCATAATAGACAATATTAAAGGCGGGTCAAAAGGAGGCGGGGGAGGGGCTGATGAAATTGTCCAAAAAGGCGGCAAGGCCAAGGTGGCGGCGGTTGAGGCGGCAGAACCAAAAGCGTCTGAGTGGATCGCGGGCCATAAAGCGGCCGAATACCAAGAATTTGTTGATCGTGTTAAAGGCGGTAGGGATTTGTTTGTGAAAAGAATGATAAAAACATCCGGAATTAGTGAAGGTAAACTTGATGAACTCTTGCAAAAATTTGCGCGCGGGCATAAGGGAATAAATTTGACTAACGCTGAAACTGAAGAAAAGTTTCGGACTTGGCTGGCCATGGAATTGGAAGAGTCAGGAACCGCGTCAGCGGCAGTAACGGAAAAATTATCCACAGCCAACCCCGTGGCCATAGGCGAAGCCAAGGGTGGGCAAAAGTTGGTACAATTTTTGGACAACAAAGGCAAAACGCGCTCCTTGGAAATAGCTGAAAAATTTGAACCCAAGAAAGGAGAAAAAGGAATTGTTTCGCTCGTCATGGACATTACGGACAAAAACGGCACGTATCAAGCGCGTCAAGACGGAAAATTTGAAATGAGAATGATAGGACACAAAAAAATGCCGGTGTTTGTTATTAGTAAAATGGAGGGTGAGGGAAGCGCGGCAAAGGATGTAGAGCATATTTACGCTATAAAAAATAATGGTCGTGAGATAGTATTGCAGAAGTGAGTTTATTCAAAAACAGCCCTGAGTTTTTTTGCTGTTTTTGCGCCCTCCTCTTGACAGTCGCATTATTTATGGTATCTTTACCTGTTCCCAAAACAGGTGTTTTTGGGTATAAATAATATAGTCTTTGAAAATTAAAGTAGGTTTGGCGCTTGGCGCCACAACAGGGCAACGATAAGGACGTGCCCTAACAGCGAGCCACGACAAGGACGAGCTCGCAAACGGAGAGAATGGAGAGAGAGATGAGCGATGAGAGAAACGAGGGAAGGAGCCCCCTCTGGAACGGCTCCCGGGACGAGGGCCCGCAGCGACCCCACACACCAACGCTTGATGGTCTGGTAGCTGTGGTCGACCAGCCGGAGGAGCAGCCCGCACTGCTTCATTGCCCGTGCGGGTGGCAGGTGTACTCGCGGGCTACGGCGAAGATAGCCATGGTCAGCAACTCGTGTCCGCTGACCGGAGACGAGCTGGCCCTGACGGTGGAGGATGTTGCGAAGCTCGCGGACGAACTTCGCGATGTCCACGCCTTCCCCATCCGCACCTTCTTTCAGAAGGTGCAGTTCCCGGTGACGGTCGTCTGCGACTGCGGCGACTCGGAGCTGGAATTGGTGGAGAGCGGGGTGGAGGAGGAGTGTGTGAAGTGCCGCCGGCACTATGTCATTACCGCGGACGCGGAGATGTACATGGTGATTGACAAGAAATTGGCGCGGCCGGACACGCTCCGCACCGGCCAGCCCGTGGCGCCCACGGCTTCGGGTGAGGTGGACTCGCGTCCGACCATCGCGCCGGCCGGGCCCGACGAGGAAACGCGGGTCGGAGAGCCTGTCCCGCTGGTGGAGACGTCGGACGTCCCGGACGACGCCCAGACCAGCGAGCGCGTTTCGCCTCCGCCGGAGGAGTCTGGTCATCAGATGGTCCAGGCGCCGGACGCCGACCCCTCGGACTTCGAGGGCAAGAGCCCGACGGCTCCTGGCGTAATACCCGAAGAGGAGCTGGTGGCTCTGGAGCTGATGGCTTCGTTGGCAGCGGCCGCCAGCGGTCCGGCCCAGGGCCCGGCTTTTGACCAGTCGGGTATGGCCGTGTTGGACGTGAACTGCCCGGAGTGCAGAAGGGTCTTCACGGTCAATCGCGAGCTGGGTGCGGCGATGTGTCCGCACTGCAGGGCCGTGTTTGAGGTTTTGGTAGCGGGCGGCCGGGTTGAGTTTGTCCGGTGCGTGGTGCCGGGCAACAAACTGCCTCCGCCCACCCCGCTCGACGCGGGCGGCAGAACCCAGCAGGGCTTTGTCTCGCCCGTGCCGCCGAGGCAGGACCCGCCGACGTTGGATCAGCCCCTCGCCCAGCTCGATGTTCTTCGGGACAAGAGCCGCGAGAGGTCACAGCCCGGCGAGTCCGAGGCGTCTGCGTTGCCAGCACCCGCGGAGGCGATTCCGCTCTCCGCCATCGCGGCGCCGACCGGCGTCGGACCGAGCTTCAAGCTGGTGGACGTCTCCCGGGCGCGTTTGCGCGCGAGCGTCAGTCTCGGCCCGAAGGACCGACAGTCAACGGGCGAGATTCGCCCAGCGGCGCGTCGCCTGCCTCGCTGGGTCCATGGCGCGTTCGGCGTGCTCGGGCTCGGATTCTGTGTGCTCTTGGGGATAGTGCTGAATCAGGGCGCTCTCCTCAAGGAGAACACGCGGCGGAGCCAGGCGGCCGAGCAGAAGAGTGCCGCGGCCGAGGAGCAGAGCAAGGCCGCGGCGAAGGATAGTGCCGAGGCTGTGCTCAAGAGCGCGCGGGCCGAAGTTGAGGCCAAGACCGCCAGAAAAACGGCGGACAAGGCCAATACCCGATTGGACACGCAGGAGGCGGCGCGCGAGAAGCTGGACAAGGAGCTCGCCGCCAGCGCACGGTCTGTCGCCGCCTTCCAGAAGGCGACGAATACGGCCATTGGGAACATCAAGGGCCAGGTCGCTAGACAGAGTGCTGATCTGCGTCAGACAATCGCAAGGGCGCAGGCAACGCTTGACCAAATCAAGCGCGACCTGGCTTCGGCGAACGCGGCGCCCGCCAAGCGCGTCCCGCCATCGTTCCTACCCGCCAAGGTTCCCAAGATGCGCCCCCCGGATCACCTGATACGGCGTCGCAACGACTAACCGAGCGCTCTTTCCGCGGCGTGTGTGAGTATGTAAGCAGAGGTGAATGAAAATTCCTTCCGCTTCCCTCCCACTCCACACGCCAATCCCCCTATGATTCCAAATTTTGGAATTATAGGGGGATTTTTGTTTTATTCAAATTTTCCTCCCCTATTAGGGGAGGGGCAAGGGGTGGAGTTTTACCTTTATCTTAGCCAAAATTCGTTCTCTTATCGAAAAATCTCTTGACAGAAATACCGAACTGTGCTATTCTTAACAGTTAAAATCAAATTAGTTTCAATGCGCGAGAGAGGCATTGTATGAGGATTTCACTCATCAAGCCACTCCCGCGTCCACGGGTTTTTTTCTTTACAATCGTCTCTGACATTAGTAATGCCGGAGCACAACAAGAAAGGAGGCCAGGAATGGCCGATGAACCGAAAGTCATCGTCGAGGTAGACAAGGAGTGTCTTTTTTGCAAGCGGGACATCCCCCAGCTCCAGGAGGAGCTGGCGGGTGTGAAGAAGTTGCAAGAGGCGCAGGAGGACGCGGTCGGTGGCAGTTTGCGCCGACTGCGTATGGGTATGACGGCCTTCGCGGTCGCGTTGGCGTTGATTGTCGTCATCAGTCTTGTTGTGGTTTACATCCGCCTGACCGAGACGACGGGCCAGCGCGCCGCTCCGGTTCCCAGCCGGCTGGTCCAGCGCTTGTCCCAGACAGAACAGCGTCTGGGCAAGCTGGAGGGGACCATCGGGCTTTTGAAAAGCGCGATGGAGAGGCTTGCGGAGCAGTTCGGAAAGGTGCTCTCCGACATCACCAAGATGCCGAAGGCATCACAACCGCCTGCCTCCCAGCCGGTGGTCACTGCGCCGCCGCTCCGGACAACGCCGCTTGTCAAGACGGCCAAGCCGAGTGAAAGAGAGGGCCTGTTGCCCTGCAAGCAGGAGAAGGAGTCCTGCGTAAAGGGGAATGAAGGTCGCGTCGGCAAGGAGAGGGCCCTGCAGTTTTGCGCCACTTTCTTCAGACAGGGAGGGCCGAACTGCAAGTGAGTAGGGTCTCCTCACCGCCACGCCGCATTCCAGCCGCCGAGACCCATCCAACCCAATGTATATGACTGTTATTTCGGTACGCTATGTCATTCCTGCCATAAGAGCAGGAATTTATCACCGGAATTCACGGTCGTATACAGTGAATTTGGAAGGAACATTACAATAAGCGAAATGAGCGAGTAAATAATTTTGCTTGCAAAATTATTTCGAGCGAATGAGCTTTATATCATTGATATATTCTGGTTCGCAAAAAGGACAGGTGTCATTGCGAGCGAAGCAATCCCGTCTTATTTGCGACCCAGAATTTCAACCCGGTTTCCGCCTGCTGGACGCAGGCAAAAATGAAAGGAGGCACATTATGTGCCGTCTGATCGGAGAGCTCGACGGCGAGCTGTTCGCCGTCGAGCTGAACAAGCTCGGCGCTGTCCCCCCCTCCCCCAACCAGCCCCCGGCGGCCCCGCCCCGGCCCGGCGGCGGCGCCCAGCCGCCCGTTGGCGCGGGCGCGCCCCCCGCGGGCGCGTGCAGGGCCACGCCCTGCCGGTTCTCGTCGTGGCTGATCATTGCCGCGGTGGGGCTGGCAGCGGTGGCGATCATCATCACGATGATCGCCCTGCGCGACGGCAAGTCGGCGCAGGTCGCGCCCGCGGTCGCCCCGACCAAGTCGGTGCCGGCTACTCCGGCTGCCGCGGCCGCGACGCCCGCCAAGCCGGCACTCCCCCCCAATCAGATTGGCGCCCTGCCGGTCTACGGGGGCGGCGTGCACCTCCCCAGCATCACGCTGGAGGTCGCTCGCCCGCCGGTTGCGCCCGCGCCGGTCCTACCGCCCTTGGCCCCGCCGCCCGCGCCGAGCGCGGCGTTCCCGTCCTGTGACCAGGACGCGGAGTGCCTCGCGCTTGTCGCCGCCCACGGCGCCGGCGCCCGCCCCCGCTGCCCGCAGTTCTTCAACTGCCGGTAGCGTGCGTCACCCCGCCGGGCCTTGTGGCTCGGCCCCTCCTTTCAACCCAGGGTCGGACATTCGCCTCGCGACTGTCCGACCCTTCCATCCCAATGTTTACGATTGTCATTCCTGCCCACGAGCAGGAATCCACAATGGCAAACATTGATAGTGGAGTACATTACAACACTCACGGTGTGAAGTTATCTGCCCCTCCTCACTCCTCCCCCTTTATAAGGGGGGGAGGCGGGGAGGGGGTATAGCTCCACCCCGTGAGAATTATCACGGTTTGATATAGCAACCAGGCCGATTTCTTCAAACGCAAAATCCCCACCCATGTGGGACCGCGAACCGCTGTATATACCCCTTTGGACCAAAAGTCCGAAAACGGGAAACAGCGCAAGCGGATAAGAAGAAAACGGCTTAGCAAGTTCATGAAGTATAGGCCGGCCCTGCACGCGCGAGCGGAGGGTCAAAAAAAGGAGAAGAACGATGTTGAAGATGGTTGCGGCGATGATCGCCGCGCTGTACATCCTCGCGGTGAGTGCCACCTCGGCGCTCGCCCAGAACACCCCCCCCGCGGCGGTCGCTCCGGCCGCGAAGTCATCGGCGATGCAAATCGCCGACCTCACCCTGAAGTTCGAGAAGGCCGAGAGCGACATCGCGTCGCTGAAGGCCAAGCTCGCGGCGCCGGCCCCGACCGCGCCAGACGGCAAGGCATTGTGCCAGTTCTGGGCACCGTGCAAGAACGCCGTCGCCGACGAGGCGGGGAAGATCCAAACGGTGATCAAGACCATCAAGGTCAAGATTGCCGACCCATCTCTCCTCGCCAAGCTCCGCCTGGCGGAGCTCGAGCTCGCGAAGCTCACCGAGCGGCTCGGCGCCCAGGCCGGGCTGGCCCAGCACAACGCGGAGGCCGCGAAGGGCCAGCTCGCGCTGGCTGGTCAGGTTCTGGCCATGGGTCAGCACCCGGAGCTCGCGAAGTACGCGCGGTGTCGGGGCGGCTTCAAGCTCAGGACCACGGTCTACACGCCGACGAGTTCAACCCTTTCGCTCGACTGTGAGCGAGAGGTTGACCTCGCGCGGGTGGAGAAGGTGGAGGGCCCGCTCGCCGCTGCCCAGGCGGCCGCGGCCGCTCGCCAGCCCCTCGCGCCCCCACCCGCGCCGGAGAAAAAGTCCGGCCGGTGCGGAACCGGTTGTATCATCGCGGCCATCACGATCCCGGCTGCGATCGTCGGTGCCGTGGTCGTCGGTGCTCTGCTCGCCACCCGTGAGGACCACAACACGGTGGTGACACCGACGAAGACGACCTCCGCGCTGAGCATCCGGTTCAAGGGGCTGTAGGCTGTAGATAGTACACACGCGTCTCTGAGACATTGCGCGTGCACTCCCAATGATCTGTACAACCGATCCCAATCGGGCGTACAGTTACGGGAGGGTCTCGCCATTGCGCACGCGCAATGGCTCCCAATTATTTTCCTATGCTACGCATGGGGAAATTGAGGGAATAGATCATTACAACAACAAACTGCCTCCGCCGATAAGGGGAGGCGCAACAGTTGTTAGAAAGAGAGGAGGTCGCCATGACCAAGGCGACGACGAAGAGAAGTGGAACGGCCACGGCGTTCGTGGCAACCCTCGCGATGGGGATCATCATCGCCCTTGGTGGTTGCGCCACCAAGGAGAACGTGACCGTGGAGTACCCGGGGTCCACCACGACGGTGACCCCGCCCACGGCGACGCCCGAGCCCGGTCGGCTCGGAGGTCCGTGCCTGAACGGCGCCTGCCTGGACAAGGAGGCGGTCTGCGACTCCGGATTCTGCCGGTTCCGCACCGGCCCCGGGTCGTCCAATACCTGTGGCAACGGCGCTTGCCAGGCGGACCTCGGCGAGACGTACACCACCTGCCCCCAGGACTGCGGCAAGGCCCCTGGCTGTCCCAGCGGTCAGTGCGACCCTGGCGAGTCCAGCGCGACGTGCCCCCAGGACTGCCCGGCTAACACGGCCAGCTGGTCAGTTCAGCTGGAGATTCGCTCCAGTGCCGCTGGCTTGACCCATTGCCACACGTACACGGCGGGGGCGGTGCCGGCACTGTACGACAGCCACCAGGGACAGACGCCGCTCAAGTTCTCGCTGTCCTTCAGCGAGGCGTGCGTCAAGAAGTTGCCCGGGTCCTGGGTCGGCAACTCCAACGGCCTGTACGCCGTGGAGATCAAGTGCGCACAGTCGCCGGAGGGGCCCAAGACGTGGTACGATGAGCCGGGCATGCCGACCATGGCCGGGACCATCTCGGTCTCGATCAACAACGGCTCATTCCTCGCTGTTGTGCCGTCGGGCGGCGACTTCAACACCGCACCGGTAATGGAGGTGCCGGGCTCGCACCCGGTGGCGAACAGGGCGGGCAACGCCGTCGTCAGCGCGACGCTGATGAAGTGCCCGTAAGGAGAACACAACCGCGCTATACGCGGGACCGCAGCGATGCGGAACCACAATCACCAGCGCGTAAAGGATAGAATTGGCCGAGCGGAGATTAACCACATTTTTCGCTCGGCCGCTGTACTTACCGCATAATATTTTTGTGCGGTGGGTATGGGGGAAAAATTCATATGACGCATTTAACCATCTCTCTCCCGCCAATTTATTTGGCGGAGTGACTAAATGCTTCAGTTGAATGCCTTGTACTGAAAAGTAAAAGGCAGGAACCACCCCAACAGGTGGTTTTCTTTGAAAAATGAAACAAACGCCTCAACCGCATGGGCGGAGAGGTGCAACCGATTGTAGAAAAAGAGAGGAGGTCGCCAGTGAACAAAACGGCGACGAAGAAGAGAAATGGAACGGCCGCGGTGTTCGCGGCAACCCTTGTGGTTGTAGGGTTCATCACGACCATCAACCTGTCCGGGTGTGGTAACACGACGACTGTCGTGGCCGCCAACTCAGACAGTGCGCAAAGCAACGGCACCGAGGGTGCCACGTGCACCTACGACGGCAAGAAACCGTGCGCCACAGGATTCCTCTGCGACGCATGGAAGAAGTGCGTCCGCATCCCGATCGGCACTACCCCCACCTACGACGCCGGCATCCCGCCGACCCCGAAGCACGACACGGGCGCGCCCAAGTTCGATTCCGGCGTGAATACGGACACCGGGAAACCCGTCGGCAGCGAGGGCACTCCTTGCTACTTCGGGAGCTGTCTGACCGGCCTGACCTGCCTGTCCAACGTCTGCGTGAAGATGCAGACGAGCGACAGCGGAGTGAAGCCGGATAGTGGCAAGAACCCCGGCACCGAGGGGGCGGTGTGCATCAAGCCAGGCGATCTCTGCTTCCCCGGGCTGAACTGTCTGTCCAACGTCTGTGTGAAGATGCAGACGACGGACAGCGGCCCCAAGCCCGAGGCCGGCAAGATCCCCGGCACCGAGGGTGGCCTGTGCGTTCAGCCAGGCAACCTCTGTCTCACGGGGCTGTCATGCCTCTCGGGATTCTGCGTCAAGCTCCCGCCCACCACCGACAGCGGGGTGAAG
>SCQK01000006.1 GCA_004321885.1 Patescibacteria group bacterium
TTCTCGTGTAGTATGAACATACACGAGAATTATCCCAGAAAAAGGCGAAATAAGCTCTTACTTTAGCATAATTCACTGCCTAGCTTTCAACCGAATTAATTTAATCATCCCTAATATGAAAGAAATTATTCTTGGCATTGACCCGGGGTTTGGGCGGGTGGGGTGGGGGGTGATTGAAAAAGAGAAAGGGGATTGGAAATGCGTGGCATACGGGTGTATAGAGACCCCGATGACTGACAAATTCGTGGATCGCCTCGCTGATTTGCATAGGCAGTTGAAATTGCTCATCAAAAAATATCATCCGACCCGCGTGGCCGTGGAGGATTTATTTTTTTTCAAAAATTTGAAGACGGCGATAAAAGTCGGGCAGGCGCGCGGGGTGATACTTCTGACCGCGGTGGAAAACAAATTGCCGGTGGACGAGTTTACTCCTTTACAGGTGAAGCAGGCCATGACCGGCTATGGCCGGGCCGAGAAATGTCAGATGCAAAGATTAGTGGGCATGCTCTTGGGTTTGAAAGAAAAAATAAAATCCGATGACGCGGCCGACGCGCTGGCCGTGGCCTTGTGCGCCGGACAATCCTTATGGGTAAAAAAGATTCTGTAGTCGCGGCTATCCCCTCCTTTATAAGGAGGGGATTGAGGGGAGGTAATTTTGTTCTTATCCTTCCGAATATCCGCAGCGGGCACAACGTGGGCGCGATTTTTCGCACGGCCGACGGCGCCGGGATTTCAAAATTGTATTTGTGCGGTTACACGCCGCGCCCTCCGCATGTGCAAATTGATAAAGTTTCGTTAGGCGCGGAAAAGTGGATGCCGTGGGAATATCACAGTCAAGCCGGATGCCTGCTTAAAAAATTAAGAAAAGAGGGGTATAATATAGTAGCGTTGGAGCAGACGCCCGCGAGCGGTAATATTTTTCAATGGAAACCAAAATTTCCATTAGCGTTGGTGGTAGGCAACGAAAAGACCGGCGTGTCAAAGCCGCTGTTAAAATTATGCGACAGCGCGGTAGAGATTCCGATGGCCGGCAAAAAGAGCAGTTTGAACGTCAGCGTGGCCGCCGGAGTGGCGATGTACTTCGTTAATTCCCCTCCCCTTTATAAGGGGAGGGTTAGGGAGGGGTAGAGTATGCAATCCACTTTATTTATATATAAACATCTCTGCGCTCGCTTGCCGCCACTTTTTCCGACCGAGCATTTGGAATCGGCGCGCGCGGAAATCGCCAGACTGGAAAGAGAAAAAAATACCGGCGTGGAGGACGTGGAAAACTCCATGATAAAGTTTGGCTACGAGGCCTGGCCGTGGAACCAAGCGTACAGGGAATTTTTGGAAAACGCCGAAGCCCAGGTGGGCGAGCATTTTTTACTGCCGCATCTTTCCGATGAGATGCGCGAAAAATTTGAGGATTACCGCCACTATGGCATGGGCTTGCATGATTTGCATTCCGGCCGGTCGGCCGAGTATTTTACTTCGGACGAACGCGCTCTCTTGTGTGAAGCGCTCGTGGAAACACAAAAACAGTTGCGCGCGTATGTTGACCGCGATATTTGCGGTTTGAGCAAGAAAAAGTATCTGGCGCGAGTGAAGGAATTTGCCAGAATTTTGGAGCAGATAAAAGAAAAGATGGATGAACTGCGCGCGTTGGCAGATAAGGAAGAGGAGCATCCGGCGCTGGCCGGCGAGATTCGCCAGCGCGTGCGCTTGTTTGAACACGGGCTTTGTTTGCTGGGGCCGGATTTGGATTATGACGCGGTGTGCGGCTCAATTGACTTTTTTCATGGTCGGAGACAAGATTTAAGTAGGATGAGGGGGATAAATATTCCGAAACAGATAGATTTTTACAACCAGGTATGAAAAAAGTTTTGTTTGTAATCGCTCACGAGGGATTTCGGCCGGAGGAATATTACGAGCCGAAGAAAATTTTGATGGCGGCCGGAGTGGAATTTGTTACCGCGAGCAATGCGGCCGGTATGGCCACGCCGAAATTCGGCGATGAATTGGCGAAAGTGGATTTGGTTTTGGACGACGTGAAAACGGACGATTATAATGGAATATTTTTTGTGGGCGGGCCGGGGGCGTTGGAACATTTGGACAACGAAAAATCTTATCGGATTATCAAAGAAGCGGCGGAAAAGGGGAAAGTTTTCGGCGCTATTTGCATTTCACCAAGAATTTTGGCGCGCGCCGGAGTTTTGAAAAACAAAAAAGCCACCGGGTGGAACAAGGACAATGAATTGGGTAAGATTTTGGCGGATGCCGGCGCGAATTACATCAAGGAGTCAGTCGTCGTCGATGGCAAACTGGTGACGGCGAGCGGCCCGTCCGCGGCGCAAGAGTTTGGCAAAAAGATTTTGGATAAATTGTCGTAGTCTCCATTATGGAAGTGCAATATTTTGATGATCAACTCGAGGAATTCATCAAAAATTTGGAAGAATCGACTGTGGCTAAAGTCGTGAGAACAGTCGAGCTTTTGCGCCGATTTGGCCATCTGCTCGGGATGCCTCATAGCAAAAAAGTTGGTAGTCATCTGTATGAATTACGCATACATGGAAAGCAGAAAGTCAGGATACTCTACACTTTTAAGGGTAGCGTCATTATGCTTCTACATGGTTTTATCAAAAAATCTTCCAGAATTCCTACCAAAGAATTGCAAACTGCGCTCCAGAAGTTGGCGCGCTTGACATAATATAACATATATGTTATATTAGTTTTATATGAAATCTTTTACAGCGTTAAAAAAACAACTGTTGAAAAATAAAAAGGTTAAAAAGGCATACGATGAACTAGGTCCGGAATTTGCGTTGGCTAGCACACTTATTGAGAAACGAATCATACGAGGGCTGACCCAAGAGGCTTTAGCAAAAAAGGCCGGCACCAAACAATCCGCGATTGCCCGTTTAGAATCGGGAACTTATAACCCCTCATTTGCTTTTTTGAAAAAAGTTTCCAAGGCGTTGGACGCGCAGTTAATGGTGACTATTCATTAATTCCGATTTCTCTCAAATCAAAACCGCGATGATTGACATCGCGGCTTTTTTGTATTACTAATAGTTGTTGCTCTTTGCGCGTTCCTCAATTTTGAGGAAAACCTGGGCCCCGGGCAGGGGCAAAAGGCTTTTCGGGCGATAACAAGCTTGAAAGGAGACGACCATGGGTAAGAGTTATGAGGAAGTTTGGCGTGGGCTCACCGGCGGCCAGCAGGAAGCGCTTCAGCGCAAGCTTTGGCTCGCGGCTGGCGGCCAGGATACAGGTGAGGAAGGACTCGCGACCATCTTGCGAGATGAGCAGAAAATCACGCTCGTGGACGCGATAGTGAAGCTCGCGGACAAGCGCGGCCGCTGCATCCCCATTCCGGGGATGCGGGGCAGGGTCGTGGACGCCAATCGCAATTTCCGGCTTGGCCATCTCGAGATCAGCACCGTGGGCATCCTCTACAATCTTCGGCAATTTTTCGCGCCGGAGATGAAGTTTCCTTCGGAAGCGGAGTTTGCGCGGCGTGTTGCCGATCTGATCGCGCTGGCGGAGAAGGATAAGCAGACGAAGAACCTGCTCAAGGGGGCGTACTGGCCTTTGTGCTTTCCGCAACTCGCGGTTGTGGACTATGGCCGTTCGCTGGAGGAGATTTTCCTGCCGGCGGTCAAGCGTTCGTACGAGGCCGCGTTCCCCGGTCGGAATTTCAAGAACTACCGCGCGGATGAGCTGGTCGAACAGGTGACCGTCGCCGCGGGCACTCGTCACGAGATGCTCCTCGCAAAGATGGCCGAGGGTCCGGTCGTCGGCCTTTGGTTCGCCAATCCGCTCCAGGGTTTTGGCATCCATGCCGACCGCGAGCAAATCGCTGCGTTCCCCGAGAGTTTCATACTCTCTGGCGCGATTGACACCGCGACCGCGATGGTGGCTGACCCGCAGACGCTCTGTCGGAGCTACAAGACCCCCAGCTACGTCTGTGCTGCCAACGTTTGGTATCACAACAGCTCGCCGTACTTCCGGGCCGATGACGACAAGCTCTACTTCAGCGTGGGTGTCATCGACGCCAGCGACTTCAGCTCCGGTGGTTTGCTCTTTCTCGGGTAGTCCAGTTTAGTTGTTCCTTCCTCTTTCCCGTTCGTTCGCGAACGGGATCCCACTTGAGTTTTTATAATGATGAAGATTCAAGTGGGATGAAAAACTCCACCCTTTATTCCTCCCCTATAAGGGGAGGGATTTGGTTTAAGCAAGGGATTGCTTCGTCGCTTCGCTCCTCGCAATGACAGTAGAAGGTTTAATGGTTGAGAATTTGGCCAGCATTTTTTTGATACCATTTTTATCCAAGATTCCTTTGAGCGAGCCGACTTCGGAAATCACTCCGCAACTATTAGCGATGCCCCAGCTTAGGGCGAGCGGGATCTCGTGTCCGTAAAAGCGAGCCGATAGATACCCGGCCGAAAAAGCGTCGCCGGCGCCGGTTTTGGCCACCACTTTTACCGGAAAACTTTCCAAGCGCCAGACCTCATCCACGTTGCCGGCCCAGGCCCCGTTGGCCGCGTCGGTTATTACCACTTCCTTGGCGCCATCATTTAGCAGTTTACGTATCAAACCGGCGACTGATTTGGCTTTGGCCAACGTCAGGTCGCTGATTTTTTCCGCCTCTTCCAGATTCACTATTAAAACATCGGTTCGTTTCAACATCTCGCGTACTTTTGGCAAGGCGTTTTTAATTTGGAAACTGCCCGGATTAAAAGCTAAGCGCGCTGTGCCGTGTTTGTCCAAAAAAGCCAATAATTTTTCTTGCAAATTTTCAAACCCTTCGCTCAAGCTGGTGTAATAAATCCAGTCAACCGGCGGCACGGTTCGCGGCCAGTCGTATTTTCGTTTTTGATGGTAAGATAAAATAGTGCGTTCGCCCTTGAAATTCAAAATAATGGAATAGCGGGTAAGAGTCCTGGGGTCTTGGCTGGTCAAACTTGTGTCCACGTTGTTTTTTTTCAGCTCTTCCAAGATCAGCTTGCCGTTGGCGTCGGTGCCTAGCGAAGTAATGGCCGCGCATTTGAGCCCCAGCTTGGTAGCGCCCACAGCCACATTAGCCGCGTTGCCTCCGAGTGATTGAAAGCTGCCGGTAATGGGCACCTTACTGGCGTAGTCCAAACATAACTGACAATTTTCGTGATTAACATCGCATTGGACCGTTGCGTCATCTATAAAAACATGAGTGTCAATCACCGCGTCGCCGATGGTAATGAGGTTGTACATATATTTACCCCTCCCTCGCCCTCCTCCCGAAACAAGTTCGGGACAAGCTCTTGTAAAGGGGAGGGTAATTGTTTACCCTTTCCATTTATTAAGATATTCAATGGCCGCCAGGGCCGCAATAATCCCCTGCCCGGTGGAGATGCCGATTTGTTTGTAGGGGATATTGGTCACGTCGCCGGCCGCGAAAATACCCGGGCAGTTGGTGCGGCATTTGTAGTCCACCACGATTTGTCCGATTTTATCTTTTTCAACGCAGTCAATGAATTGTGAATTGGGAATCTGGCCGGCGTGCACCATTACACCCTGGACTTCAATCGTTTTTTCTTTTCCTTTCGCGTCCGCGTATTTCAGTCCGCTCACTCTGCCTTCACCGACTATTTCCTCGGTTGTGGCCCCGTAAATTATTTCCACATTGGACAGTTCTTTTACTTTGTCTATCAAGATATTTTCGCCCTTTGGAAAGCCGCCGCTTGTTTCCGGCGTGTTCTGGTATTTGCTGATTAAAAAAACTTTTTTGGCCAAATGCGTCATCATCAGCGCTGATTCCAATGCCGCGTTGCCCGAACCGACAGTGGCCGTAACCTTGCCCTTAAACAGCGGCCCGTCGCAAACAGTGCAATAGGTAACGCCTTTTTGGTACAATTCTTTTTCACCCGGCACTTTCAAATGGCGCGGGTGAATGCCCGTGGCGATAATCACGGTTTTGGTTTCGTATTTTTTTTCTTCGCCCTTGGTGTTTTTGACGATGACAACGTGATGTTTTTTTTGCGGTTCAATGCTTTCCACGCGCCAGCCCTCGTCTATTTTCACGCCATAAAATTTCACGTGCTCATTGAATTTTCGCGCCAATTCAAATCCTTGGATTTCAAGAATACCGGGCCAGTTGTTGACTACGCCGGACAGGGCCACTTCGCCGCCGATGTTATCGGTGACGATTTTGAAATTAAGTTTCCGGCGCGCCGCGTAAATGGCCGCGCTGCTGCCGGCCGCCGCCGCGCCGATGATTAGCAGGTCTAACATATATTTGTCATTGCAGTGAGCTCTTTATACGTTTTTTTAATGTCTTTCGCCATCACAAGGGCGCTGCCGACGCAGAAAATATCCACGCCCCATGATTTTATTTCGGCGATGTTGCTACTTTTAATCCCCCCGTCCACGGCGATGAGCGGCCGATACCCCCTCCCCTGTCCTCCCTCTAAAAGGGGGAGGGAAACCAATGTCTTAACTTTCTCTTTCACCTCGGGCAGAAATTTCGCTCCTTGTTTGCCCGGGCGCACTGTTAGAAACAAAACCAAATCCACTAAATTCAAATATGGCTCTATGGCCGACAGCGGCGTTTCCGGATTAAGAGCGATGCCCGCTTGCCAGCAGTTACCATGGATGGCGGCGATGATTTTTTCGGGATCGTCAGCTGTTTCAATATGAAATATCACCCGAAAAACATTTTTTACTTCTTTCCATTTTTCCATTTCCGCCAGCGGGTCGGCCGCCATCAAATGCAATTCCCATTTCAAACCGCTTTTCAGGCCGTTGATTTTTTCAATATCGCCGAATGATTTATTCGGCACAAAGACCCCGTCCATCACGTCTATCTGGGCGTAATCGCAGACGCCTTTCAGTTTTTTCGCTTGCGTCGCGAATTCGTCAAAAGAGGAAACAAGTATGGTCGGGATAATCATACTATTCAGCCGTCTGTATTTTATTCAATCTGCGTTTGTATCTGTCTTCGCCGCTAAACTCGGTTTTCAAAAATGTTTTCACAATAGCGGCCGCGTGTTCGTCGGAAAGTATTTTTCCAGCCAAGCATAACACGTTGGCGTTGTTGTCCCGGCGCCCCATTTCCACGCCTTTGATGTTGTAGCCCAAAATCGCCCGCACGTCGCGCACCTTGTTGGCCGCGATGCACATTCCCTGCCCGCTGGCGCATATCAAAATGCCGAAATTGTCGTCGTCTTTCGCCACTTCTTCGGCCAAAGGCAAAGCAAAGTCCGGGTAATCGTCGGTTTCCACGTATTCACCGGCGCCCATGTCTTTGGCCTCTATGTTTAGCTCGTTTTTCATGTAGCGCAAGAGATGTTTTTTGAGTTGATAGCCGCCGTGGTCGGCCGCGATGTAGATCATAGTGTTGGTATATTATTGTATTCATTGTACCTTTTTCTTGACTATTGTTCAAGCTTGCATATATTATACCTGTATAGGGCCATAATTTTTAATTTTAATCGTATGCGAGTAGCAGACATCATGGAAAAAAATGTGATTACCGTGACCAAGGATACGCCATACGAGGAAGTGGCGAAAATTTTGTACGAGCATAATATCAGCGGGGTGCCGGTTTTGGATGAAGGCGAAAAAATAGTCGGCATTGTTTCGGAAAAAGATATTTACCGCGTGTTGTATCCATATTATAAAAGTTATTACGAACACCCGGAGAGTTACACGGATTTGGAAGAACGGGAATGCAAGGCCAGCGAAATTAAGGACCATCGCGCCGAGGTGTTTATGTCAAAAAACGTGGTGCCGATCAAGCCCGAGGACCCGGTGATGCTGGCCGGCTCCATCATGCTGGCTAAAAACATCAGCCGGTTACCGGTGGTGGAAAGCGGCAAGGTGGTGGGCATTATCAGCCGCAAGATGATCTACCGCGCGATTTTGAAAAGATGTTTTGACTTTAAGTGAGGCCTTTACTTTTAATTATAAACAGGTAAAATACGAGCGGTAGCCGCAGGCTACTGTTTTTGAACCCAAAAAACAGACCAGAAGAGGAGAGGATACAATGGACCGGATGCCAAAGATTGCTTTGATAGTGGGGAGCGGCGGGTTTGAAGGGCAGGAGGGGTTCGCGGAGGAGTGGCGGTTTTACCCGCTGACGCCATTTGGCTGGCCATCGGCTCCGATTAAGGTCGGCCTGTTCAATGGCGTCAGAATCGCTCTGGTTCTGCGTCATGGCGAAGGGCACACCTTGCTGCCATCCGAGGTGCCGTATCAAGCGAACATCTATGCCCTGAAAATGCTGGGCGTTGATACGGTCGTGGCTCTCACCACTGTCGGCAGTTTGGACAGAAGGTTCAAGCCTGGCGACCTCGCTATCGTGCGGCAGATGGTGGACCACACCAATGGCCGGCCGTCCACGTTCTTTGGACGGGGAATCGCGGCGCATGTTGTCATGGCTGACCCAGTGTGCCCTCACATGTCCGACCTGTTGTACCAGACGGCGAAGTTCTGCGGTCTGGTGCACATTCGGAAAGCCGTTGAAACCGCTCTGCATGACAGTGCGGTTCTCAAGGTGATGGAGGGGCCGGCATTTTCCACCGGCGCCGAGTCGCAGATGAATTACAGAAACCCTCTGCCAAATCTCATCGGCATGACGGCCATGCCCGAGGTCAAGCTGTTTCGCGAGGCCGAGATGCGCGTGGTCTATCTGGCGATAATCACCGACAACGACTGTTGGTGCGAAAGGGATGTGGTCAGCGCTGGATTGGTGGCGGAGAACTCGGGCAAAGTGAGTCCGATCGTGCGTAAGCTGCTGGCTCGGGTGCTCGTGGCGTTCCAAGCCAAAAGGAAGTGGCTGGCCCGAAGGAAACGTCGGCCAGACAGATGTTCTTGTGTGTCGGCGTTGGACGGTCCGGCCATCGCGACCGACTTGGCCCACATCAGCGATGGGGTGAAGCGCCGTCTGCATCCGATTCTCAAGCGTCGGCTTGCGCTGGGGAGTAAGGAGCAGTTACCCAGCATCAGTTCGGAAGAGATGTGTCTGGAGCGTCTGGCACATTCCCGGGTCAGGCCGAAGCTGGCGGCCGACATGCAACAGCAGTAGACAAGGAGCCGTTTCTAACCCCCGCATCGCCAACGAAAGGAGGAGCGCGATGCGGGGTTTATGTTTTTTGGCAACAGCCCTTTTTGAAATTGACAAAAAGCGTCAAAAATCATATAATTCTATCAATTACCCCTCCTTAATCCTCCCCTTATTAAGGGGAGGAAAAATATGCTTTACGACGCGAACAAAAACGAACAGGAAATTTTGGACTTTTGGGACAAAGACAAAATTTTTGAAAAGTCCGTCAACGAGCGGCCCGAGAACAAGCCGTATGTTTTTTATGATGGTCCGCCTTTCGCCACCGGTCTGCCGCATTACGGGCATTTTGTGCCCTCGCTCATGAAAGACATTGTGCCGCGTTATTTCACCATGCGCGGGTATCGCGTTGAGCGCAAGTGGGGCTGGGATTGCCACGGTTTGCCCGTGGAAAATATTATAGAAAGAGAATTGAACTTAAACAGCAAGAAAGATATAGAAAATTTTGGCATAGATAAATTCAACGAGGCCTGCCGCGCCACAGTTTTACGCTACGCCGAAGAATGGAAAAAAACCATCAAGCGCATGGGCCGCTGGGTGGACATGGAAAACGATTACAAAACCATGGATTTGTCTTATATGGAAAGCGTCTGGTGGGTTTTCAAACAGCTTTGGGATAAAAGTTTAATTTACAAAGGCCACAAAGCCATGCACATTTGTCCGCGTTGCGTCACCCCGCTTTCCAATTTTGAGGTAACGCAGAATTATAAAGACATTAAGGATATATCAATCACGGTAAAATTTAGAATAAAAAATCCGCAAAAACTTGATTTGCCGGCCGATTCGTATGTCTTGGCTTGGACGACCACTCCATGGACCCTGCCTGGCAATGTGCTGCTCGCCGTGAATGAAACAATAGAATACGCGTTGGCGCATTTGGTTGGAGAAGAAACCGCGTATATTGTTGCCAAAGACAGGATAGAAAAAGTGATGGGCGATAAAAAATACGGAATTTTGAAACATGTGGCCGGGGCTGATTTGGCTGGTCTGGAATATGAGCCGCTGTTTCCGTATTTTAGCGACACAGCCAACGCTTTCCGCGTGGTGGCCGCTGATTTCGTGTCCACCGCAGACGGTACCGGCGTGGTGCATATCGCGCCCGCGTTCGGCGAAGACGACTACAACGTTGGAAAGCAAGAAAACATACCTTTGGTCCAGCATGTCACCATGGAAGGCAAGTTCAAAGACCAGGTAAAGGATTTTGCCGGTTTGGAAGTCAAGCCCAAAGAAGAGCCGGCAAAAACCGACGTGGAAATAATAAAATGGCTGGCGCGCGCGGGCAAGCTTTTTAGCAAAGAAAAAATTGAGCACAGCTATCCTTTTTGCTGGCGTTGCGATACGCCCCTGCTCAATTACGCCGCCACCAGCTGGTTCGTGAAGGTGGCGCAAATGAAGGAAGCGCTTTTGAAAAATAATGAGCAGATAAATTGGGTGCCCGGGCATATCAAACAAGGCCGTTTTGGCCTGTGGCTGGAGAACGCGCGCGACTGGGCTATTTCCCGCAACCGTTATTGGGGCACGCCGCTGCCGGTGTGGGAATGCCGGCAGGAAAATTGCGGCGGCGCGGTCGCGCTCGGCTCGGTGGCCGAGTTTGAAAAATTGGCCGGTCAGAAAATTTCCGATTTACACAAACATATAATTGACAAGATAGAGTTTGATTGTCCGCAGTGTGGCGGAAAAATGAAGAGAATCCCCGAGGTGCTGGATTGCTGGTTTGAATCCGGCTCCATGCCTTACGGCCAAAAGCATTACCCTTTTGAAAACAAGGCAAAGTTTGAAGCCGGTTTTCCGGCCGAGTTTATCGCCGAAGCCCAGGACCAGACCCGCGGCTGGTTTTACACCCTTCATGTTTTGGCCACAGCGCTTACCGGAGCGCCTCATTCGGCGATTCCGTCCAAACAAAGCGCGCCCGCATTTAAGAATGTGATAGTCAACGGCATGGTACTGGCCGAGGACGGTAAAAAAATGAGTAAGCGCTTAAGAAATTATCCCGAGCCGGATGTGGTGATGGAGAAATACGGCGCCGACGCCATGCGCTATTATTTGGCGACTGCGCCGGTGATGTCCGCCGAGTCAATTAATTTTTCCGAAGACGGAGTGCGGGAAATGTACAACAAGGTTTTGAATACCCTGTGGAATGTGGAGGAATTTTATCTGATGTATGCGGGCGCCAAGTTGGAAAAGAAATTCAGGCCCGAGCATGTTTTGGACAGATGGATTTTAGCGAAGCTGCAAGCGCTGTCAGAAGATGTTACCCGCGGTATGGGCAGCTACCGGCTGGTAGACGCCAGCCGTCCGATTATGGGGTTTATCGCCGAGCTGTCGCAGTGGTACGTGCGCCGCTCGCGCGATCGGTTCAAGGGTGACGACCAAAAAGACAAAGAGCAGGCCCTTAATACTTTATATGTCGTTCTCAACACACTGGCGAAGGTAATGGCGCCGTTTACGCCCTTTATCGCTGAAAAGGTTTACCGTGATTTGGGCGGCGAGGGGTCGGTGCATTTGCAGGCCTGGCCCGAAGCGGACAAAAAGTTAGCCGACAACGATGTACTAACTGAAATGGCCGTGGCGCGCAAGGTAGTGGAGCTGGGGCTGGCCTTGCGGGTCGAGCAGGGCATCAAAGTAAAACAGCCACTTAAAAAATTGCTGGTGATGAGCTATAAATTGAATAGTGAATTGCGCGAGCTCGTGGCCGAAGAATTGAACGTGAAAAAGGTGGAATTGGCGAAAGGCATGGAGCATGAAGAAGGCGTGATTTGGAAAGAGGAAGGGCAGCTGAAGGTTGGGCTGGATATGGTAATTGACGAAGCATTGAAAAAAGAAGGTCTGGCGCGCGAGGCGGTGCGAGCCATAAACCAGATTCGTAAGGACAACAAGCTGACTATCAGCGATGTGGTTGTCGTGAAGTATCACACTACGGACAGACAACTGCTGGCGGTGTTTGGCGACTTCGCCGAAGAGATAAAAAAGAGCGTGCTGGCCAAGGAATTGTTTGAGACAGAGGAAGAGGGGATGCGAGAAGTGGATATCGGCGGCGCGAAATTAAAATTAAAAATAGAATAAGAGCGCGGGTATTGTATAACGGTATTACCGCAGGTTTCCAACCTGCTGACACGGGTTCGACTCCCGTTACCCGCTCAATTTTTCTTTTATATGCGTGAATCAGAGTATGTGAAAATTATGGTGGGCGTGCCGGTGGAAGCGGCCGATGCCGTGCGCCAGGCCATGGGCGAGGCGGGCGCCGGCGTACAGGGAAATTACAAGTTTTGTTCGTTTTCTTTTTCCGGCACGGGCAGATTTTTACCAATGGCCGGAGCGAATCCGGCCATCGGCGCAGTGGGTAAACCGGAAGAAGTGGCGGAAGAAACGATTATGACTATTTGCCGCAAGGATTTGGTCGGCCAGGTGATTGCCGCGATTAAGAAAGCCCATCCCTACGAGGAGCCGGCCATAGACATTTTGCCCAGATTAGAGGTAGAATAAGAAAAAGGCGGCAAGAATATGTATTTGATTTTTGGGTTAGTCATGGTTGGAATTATTGGCGCCTATTTGGCCAGTCATTATTTTTTTTACCGCTCGCTGGTGTATTTTTTTAATATTGTCAAGACAGAAAACAAAACCATTTTAGCCGCGGCGCTGTTTGTTTTGGCCATCAGCTACATTGTGGCTTCCATTTTGGCGCATATCAAAGAAAACGCGGCCACTCGCGCTTTTTATTTTTCCGCTTCGCTGTGGCTGGGCGTGGCTGTGAATTTGACTGCGGCTTTCGTTTTGGTTTGGGCGACGGCGCTGTTTGCCAGACTGGCCGGCTGGCAGTTTGATTTAAGAATTTTGGCTGGGCTGGCGATTGTTGCCGCTTTGGCCTATTCGGCCTATGGGTTGTGGAGCGCGTACAACCCGGCCATAAAAAATATTTCAATAAAAATAAAAAATTTGCCGGCCGGGTGGCGGGGCAAAAGGGCCGTTCTTATTTCCGACGTGCATTTGGGGCATGTGTTTGACGATGATTTTTTGAAAGAAGTGGTGGAAAAAATAAACGGGCAAAATCCGGACGTGGTTTTTATTGCCGGCGATTTGTTTGACGGGATGGACGGCGATTTGCATCTGCGTGTCCGGCCCCTCGATGATTTGCGGGCGTCGCTGGGGGCGTATTTTATCACCGGCAACCACGAGACGTATTTTGGCGTGGAGCGGGCTTTTGAGATTTTGCGAAAAACCAAAGTGAAGATTTTGGACGACCGCATGGAAAATATCAATGGCCTGCAAATTTTGGGTGTGAGTTATCCGTGGCGCAATGAGCGCAAAGACGTTTTGCGAACAATAAAAAATATGCCCGGATTTGACCCGGGCCGGCCGTCGGTTTTGATGTATCACAGCCCGTCGGCGCGGCGCGAAGCCAAAACAGCCGGAGCGAGCCTGCTGCTTTCGGGGCACACGCACGCGGGTCAGATTTTTCCCATCAATTTTATTACGCGGTTCATTTTCGGCAAATATCATTATGGTTTGCGTGTTGAGGGCGATTTTGCTACGTATACCTCTAGCGGGGTGGGCGCTTGGGGGCCGACTATGCGCACAGGCCGTCGGCCGGAAATCGTGGTAATTAAGTTTGAATGAGAGGGGGTGGATATATGTGGAAGAAAATTTTAGGCTACGGCGTTCTGCTCTATGTTTTGATGTTCGTGATTGTTTCGGTTTTTATCGGATTTAAGATTTACGGTAACAGTTGGGCGCCGATTGTGACGGCTGTTATCGGCGGCGTTATCTCGTATATTTTGGCCGGCCGCGTAAAGCCGGCCAGCGCCGGGGCGGCATTGGGCTATGGCATCGGCTGGGTAGTGGTGGGCGTGATTCTGGATTTCATCATCACCATGCGGTTTAATCCGGTCATATTCTCTGCTTGGCAGTTGTGGCTGGGCTACGCGCTGGTCTTGTTGGCGCCGTTATTGGCGGTAAAAAAACCGGCGGCGGCTCCTTCGGCTCCGACCATGTAATTTTAAAAAGGCAGGAAAAACGCCGCCCGAAGTTGACAGGCGGCGTTTTTTTTAGTATATTTAAGCCGAACATCAAAGGCGCGGGTGTAGCACAATGGTTAGTGCGTGTGCTTGCCAAGCATAAGACGAGGGTTCGATTCCCTTCACCCGCTCAGCGGGGTAGAGCAACTGGCAGCTCGCAGGGCCCATAACCCTGAGGTTCCCGGTTCAAGTCCGGGCCCCGCAACAACGTAGGACGAGCGGAAGTGTTCCGCCTCTGTTCTGACATGGTCAATCCATGCCAACAACGAGTAGGCTAACGATGACCCTCAGAACGAGGGTCATTTGGTTTCAGATTAGTCAGCAACTCTTGACCTATCTTATATAATCATATATACTCAAAATATAAGATGATATATGCTGAGAATCCAAAATCGCGGCCGGGGGAATCGCCTTGACCGCCGACTAGCCAATCTTCCGTCCGGAGTCTGGTCCAAAATCGCGCAGGTAGATGAACTTAAGGGCCAGTGGATTGCCGGGGCTGAACTTTCGTCCCAGGTTTTGGGCCGCTTAAAGCGGTCGGTTTTGATTACCTCCGCCGGTGCTTCTACTCGCATTGAAGGCGCGCGACTATCCGACGAAGACGTCGAAAAAATGATGCGCGGCATTGATATTCAGAAATTCAGAGATCGTGACAAGCAAGAAGTGAAAGGGTATCATGAGCTTCTGGGGAATATGTTTGATTCTTGGAAGAGTTTGCAGTTCTCCGAGAACGCCATCAAACATTGTCACAAAGAACTCCTCAAATATGTGGAGAAAGACGAGGCGCATCGGGGCAGATACAAGAAGCAAGAGAATCGCGTGCAGATGGTAAATGCGGCCGGACAACCCGTGAGCGTGCTTTTTGATACCACACCGGCATATTTGGCGCCCAAAGAAACGCAGGAGCTCGCACAGTGGACGCGGAAGGCTCTGGAAACCGGCCAACATCATCCGTTGTTAGTCATCGGTAACTTTGTCGTTGAGTTCTTGGCCATCCATCCTTTCACCGATGGTAACGGGCGTCTGTCGCGCGTTCTCACCAATCTGCTATTGCTCAAAGCGGGGTACCTTTATGTTCCATACGTATCGCACGAGAAGCTCATCGAGGACAACAAGCCAGATTACTATGTAGCCCTGCGGCGCAGCCAGAGGACGTTCAGGTCAAAGAGAGAAGACATTGCCCCGTGGCTCCATTTTTTTCTGGATGTCGCGTTCAAGCAGGCGCAAATGGCGGTTGACTTGCTGTCCAAAGAAAACATTGAAAAACTGTTATCGCCAAAGCAACTGCAAGTCTGGCAGTACTTGCAGGGAGTAATTGAAGCGACAGCCGGAAAGATAGCCAAAGCCACAGGCGTCGCGCGTCCAACTATCAACCAGGCAGTGGACAAGCTCTTACGCTTGAAGAAGGTGGAACGCATCGGCCTTGGGCCCACGACAAGATACCGGAAGTTATGACGAGCGGAAGTATTCCGCCTCTGTTCTCTGACATGGTTAATCCATGCCAACGACGGATGGGCGGAAGTATTTCGCCGCTCGCCACAGGGCAGATTGGCCAATCATAGATTAAAGGGCATCGTATTAGACACCCTTTTGTTGTCCGCATAAATCAAAAACTCCCGCACAAGCGCTCTGCCGAAGCAGTTCTTGTGCGGGAGTTTATCGTTCGAGGACTTAACGCATTAAGCTAATGCATAGTGGTCCTACTTGTACGCAAGGAAGGCAGTGCCTCTTCCCCATCCACCCCGAGCCCACCAACTGACGACCAATTCGAGGGTGGGGTGTGGAACCGAAGCATCCACCTCGCCCAACGCACGCGCATGAAAGCCAGGATTGGGACCCCTGACGACAACTGCGGGCACGCGAGGCCCATCCTCCGTGCTGGGGAAATCAGGATCTTCCGGTTTTGTGCCCTCCCAGACAGAACCCAGAGCTATCATGCAGTGGCACGCACAGTAGATCTCAAACCAGAATGGGTCGTTGAAGGCGAGCAGGTGTTCGATCCCGGCCGGCTTGAAACCGACACAGCGAATGTGTTCCACCGCATGCTCTGAACACGTGTCGTGGTTAGACACGAAGACCTTCAACTCCACCGTTTTTTTCCCAGTGCCCTTGATCGGGAAGTGCTCATAGGTGAGGTCACTATCCACCTTGCCGTAATGGCCATCGGAGGTCATCTCCCCCAGCGAACGGCTGTAGTCGATGGTGACTGTTTTCTTCGAGTGTAGAGGATGAAGTACCTCCACCTTGCGGGGGTCCCGCAGATATGCCTGCAGGCCTTCCCTGGTGACCCGGCCGGACTTGATTTGTGCATGGAGTTCTGTGAGCTGCTCAACAGTCGGGGTAGGCATGGATTCTCTCCCTGCATCCGTTGGTAAAAGCACCAACACATTCGGCTTCATGCCGAACATGTTGGAGGTTAGCCAGCGGACACACTGTGGCCAGGAGCCAATCTCCCAGCCTTATTTCTAAGCCGGAGTGGGCTCAAAAATAGGGCAAGGAGATCATTGTAAAGAGCAGACCAATATAGCATATTTGGAAGTTTTTGTCAATGATAGCGCTTCCAAAAGATACGGCTTTGAATATATGAAGAACAAACCCTAATTGCTTTCTCAAGAATTTTGGTTATCCCCAACGAGGGCCGTTTTTACGTAGTCCTTCCATGCCAACACACACAAAAGAACCCCGATTAAATCGGGGTTCTTTTTGTCAGTGAAAATTTTATCCCTGCTTTTCCAATTCTTTCCGATACTGGTGTTCGTACATCTCCCAGAAAGAAATGAGCAGGGCGGTGATGATGGGGCCGATGACAAAACCCGAGATGCCGAAGACAACTAAACCGCCCAGAGTGGAAAACAGTATCAGCAAAGGGTGCATCTGCGTGTCTTTGCCCACCAGAATCGGACGCAGGATGTTGTCGATGGTGCCGATAATCAGGGCGCCGAAAATGATAATTAAAATGCCCTGCCAGATATTGCCCAGCGCGAACATGATGATAGCCGCCGGCAACCAGATGATATAGGAACCCAGGCCCGGGACAATGGAAGTAAGAACCATAATCAGCCCCCAGACTAAAGCCCCTTTAATTCCCACGATAAAAAACAGTATGGTGCCCAAGGCGCCCTGGATCAGCCCGACCAGCAGGGTGCCTTTGATGGCGGCCCGCGCCGTGGAGGCGAACTTTTGATACAACATCATTTCGTTTTTGTCGCCGATGGGGGACAGGCGCATCAATTTTTTTAAGAATCGTTCGCCGTCGCGCAAAAAGTAAAACATGGTGTAGAACATGATGATAAACATCACGATGAATATCAGCGAATTCTGGGTGAAATTTTTGACCGTATTGAAAATAAAGTCGCCGAATGTTTTGCTCGCTTCCGCCAGTTTGTCTATCCAGAATTGTTCGTCAAAATTCAGTTTGCTGGCATAGGGGTTGTTTTTTATTTTTTCAAAAATTTGCGAGGCGCTACTTATGATGTGGCCGCGGTTGCTGTCCAGGGTGCCATAGAGGTCGATGGATTCCTTGATGAGCAAACTGCCGAGCAGGGTAACCGGGATGATAATGATGACCAGGATAAGCAAAAGCGACAGCACCACGCTTAGGTTGGTGTATTTTATTTTCGCCCGCAATTTTCGGTAGACCGGATAAAAGATGCTGGCGATAATGGCCGCCCAAAAAAGCGGATAGAAAAACACGCGCACGATATAGAAGAAGTAGAGCGTGATGGCGGCCAGCAGGCCGAAGAAAATGACGTTGCGTACTTTGGTGAAATCCATAGGAATGACAATAATGATATTATAGCAATTTTTTTTCATTCCCGCAACAACACATCGCTAATCGTTTGTTTGGAGATAATTTTTAAGGCCCAAACTAAAATAGCGTAAACAGCCGCGCCGATGAGAATGGAAAGAAAAATGTTAAGCGGCTGAATGGAGAGAACCAAGAGGCCCATCAGGGCGCTGGCAAAAAATATTTTGACCGCGTTTTTTATTTTTGGCCGATAGCCGGCGTGGCGCGATATCACAATCGTTAGGGCGATGCCGGCGAAGAATTCGGAAAAAATCGTCACTCCGGCCGCGCCCCAAACGCCATAGCGGGGTATAAAAATTAAATAGCCGGCGAGCGAAAGCAAAGCGTCTATGATGGTGATTTTCATAAGCTGGCGCTGGCGGCCGAGCGCTATGGCGATACTGCCGGAAACCGAGCCATAGCAAATGCCCAGGATGGCGATGGAAAGCAGGCGCAAAACAGGCCCGGCTTGGCTAAACTCTGCGCCGGCGATTAGCCGCATAATGGGCGGGGCCAGGGCCAGAATGCCGGCCACCATCGGCGTCACGATGACCAAGACTAAGTCAATGCTCATTTGAAATCTTTTCTTGAACTCTTCAAACAGGCCGCGCGACCAGGCATAAGCAATCAAGGGCAACATGATGCCCATTGTTAAAAAAATCGCCTGGGCCGCGATGTCCAGCACGCGATAGGCCGCGCCGTAAAATCCCACCTCCACTTGTCCGGTATAGAGAGGCAAGAGCAGGCGGTCCCCTTGCAGATAAATAGTGTTGAACATGATGGCGACGGCCAGCGGCCAAATTTTCGCGAACAGGGTTTTAGAGATAGCGCCATCAAAATCAAATTTCACTTTGGGCGCGTTCAGCCAAAGATAGGCGGTGTAAACCACGCTTGAGATTGTAATCACAAGCATCATCGGCAAAAAACCGGCGTGCGCGCGAAACAGCAGAAACAGACCGATTACCAAAACCAGCCGCCCGATTACTTCGCCCAACGCCTGTATTTTTATTTTTAATTGGTTTTGGCACCAGCCGATAAAAATGTTATTTAAGGAAACGCAGATAAATGACAGGGCCATCACGAGTACGGCCAATTTAATTTCCCAGGGATAGGGAAAGAAAAAAATCAAAAAAGGCGACAGCCCCTGTAAGACAAGCGCCGTGGCAAAGCGCCAGCTAAACAGCACATTGAGCAGTTTGTTTTTGTCGTACGTCGGCTCGGCCAGCATGCTGGCCGTGGTAACGGTAAAGCCGAAATCGCACAAGATGCCGATGAATTGCAAAAAGCCGGCGGCTGTAACATACCAGCCGAATTTTTCGGCGCCCAGGGCCCGGCCCAAAATCGCCACAGCCAAAAGACCCAATAAAACACTGACTGCTTTGCCGGTTAGCTGGATGGTCGTATTTTGCGCGATTTGACGGGTGAGGGACATAGTGACTTCTTTGATTCTGATGGTGTATTAAAGTATAGCATACTTTGCCCCTGTAAAAAATTTGGCGCCTGTGGTATATTGAGAAGGCGACTTTTGCTTCTATGTTGAAATTAAAAATTTTCTTCCTGCCGTTTTTGGCCATAATATTTTTTGGCGGCGCGGGCGCTGCGCGGGCTTTGGATTTTACGCCGCCGCCTTTTCGCGACCCCTCGTATGGCGCTAAATACGTTGGCCAGTCCGCGGCCGACCCCATAGCAATGAACGCGGGCGAGAGCAAGACAGTGACAGTTAAATTCAAAAATACGGGCCAGACGGCCTGGCCGGCCTCGGGGAAAAATTATGTTTCCGTTTACACGATTGCTCCGAATTACCGGCCCAGCCTGTTCACGGGGCAAGGCTGGCCGGCGGAAAGTCAGGCCGCGAAAGTTACGGCCGCGGTTTCATCCGGCAAAATCGGAGAATTCAAAATCAAATTAACCGCGCCCAAAACAGCGGGCGAATACATCGAACGTTTTAATTTAGCCGCCGAAAACAAAACTTGGATAAAAGGCGGTTACTTTTACCTTAAGGTAAAAGTAACCGCGAACGCGCGCGCGAGCGGCAACTCGGCTCGGGTGGATGACGAAGCCGCACAAATTAACAAAGAATACCGGGCGCATTTACTTACGTTTTCCGCGCGGAGCGTGCAGGCCAAGGGCGGCGAGCCCATTTTTTTTAAGGTGCGTTATATCAACGACGGCACAGCCGCCTGGAAAAATTATTTATGGCAGGAGGCAGGTTCGAGCGCCGGCAAAATAGCCGTAGCATCCGCGGCCGGCGGCAGAGTTGCCATAGCCGATACGAGCTGGCTGTCTGCCGCCAAAATTAAAACCGAAGAAAAAACTGTCGCCCCGAACGAGCCGCTTGATATTGAATATAGTTTTAGAGCGCCGGTAAAAATCGGTGAATACGCGGCCCGATTCCAGCTGACGGCCAACAATCACACCTTGGACGGGGGGACTTTGGAATTGCCCGTAACAGTCACGGCCGACGCGCCGGTTGACTACCAGGAGCCGGTGTTTACGAGTACCCGCCGGCTTATCAGCGAGCCCAATATTCGCGTGGGCCTGTATAAAGCGGATAAAGAAGTGAAATTTTTATCGGATTTTCCTTATCAGGTTTACAGCGGCGAGGTTTTAATGGGCACGCTTTTCGCCCAGGCGCCGGCCACGCTTTCTTATGCCGGCGGCGCATACACATTCGCCAGCGCTGATTTGAATTTCAGCGCCAGCCAGCCCGTTCGCTTTGTGCCCGATGACATAAAATACTATTTTACTTTGGTAAATTACGACCGTCGCGCGGCCTGGAAGGGCAATAAAAATTTCAACGTGTATCGCGGGGCCATGGAATTCAAGTATTCCCCCAAAAGCGACGCGCCGTTTGTGATAAACGAATTGCCCTTGGATTTGTACGTGGCCGGCATTGCCGAAACCTCCAATGGCGCGGCCATGGAATACATCAAGGCCCTGCTGGTTGCCGCGCGCACCTATGCCTATTATCAAATCAACAATGGCGTGCCGGCGGATAAGCGCACTTACGACGTGGTGGCCACCACCGCCGACCAGCTTTATTTGGGGTACAATTCCGAGGCGTTGATGCCGCGCGTGGTGCAGGCGGCTCAGGCCACTTACGGCGAGATGGTCACCTACAACGCCGCGCCGGTGATTACGCCGTATTTTGGCCATAGCGACGGCCGCACCCGCGCCTGGACAGAAGTGTGGGGCGGCAGCGCCAAGCCATGGCTGGTCGGCGTGGAAGCGAAATATGACGCCGGGCAAAAAATGTGGGGGCATGGCGTGGGCATGAGCGCCCAAGACGCCTCTCAACGCGCCGACAAAGACGGCTGGACCTACGACCAGATTTTGCAATATTATTACACCGGCACGGAAACGGAAAAAATTTATTGAATATTATGGTACCGGAAAAGAAACCAATCAACGTGGCTGTCTGCGAAACAATGTTACAGTTTTTGCGCGATAATGGTCATGATATAAAACCCCTTTTCGCGCGCCTGCCTTACTCGGAAGAATATTTTAAGGGCGGCGGACGTTGGGTGGAAGAGTGGGTGGTAAATACCGTGGCTGATTATATTCGCGGTCTTTACGGCTCTTATGAGATTTTGGAAAAAATGAGCGAAGACGCGTTTCGTCGCCGGCAATTCGGCTTTTTAAGCGCCATTCTTACTTTTTTGTTCAGCCCCCAGCGCGTGGCCAGCATTCTTATGAAAATAATTGACAGATTTTTGGACAAAACCGCCGAACAGAAAAAGATTGAATATGGCGATGGCTATTTTAGATGGGTGTTGGCCAGAAAAAAAGAATACGGCCCGGCTCCGAGCGGCGCGCAGATTTTTGCGGGCAAGGGCAATGTCAAAGGCCTGATCACGCATTTTGGCTGCGCCGATGTAAAAATAAAACTTAGCCGTTGTTACGTGTCTATAGATAAAATGGGGCCGCTCGGGGGTAAAAAATATCGGATATTAGAGAATGGCGATGTTGAGTCCGTTGAGTTGTTAAGCAATGTTAAAAAGATAGTTGGGCATTTGGACAAAGATGGCGCATTTTTTTTGGCTGGCACCCTATACGGCGCCAAGGACGCGGAGGTGGAAGTAACCTGGAAACCGTTGCGGCGGATGGAGAGTCTGCGGTTGTACGTCGGCGGCCTAAGGCTGGTGGGGTCAGTCAATAAAATAAACAGAAAGCGCAAGGCGGAATTAAAAAAGAAGCTGGCCGCCACGAAAGACATCCGGGAAAAATTAAAATGGGAAAAAAATTGGATTTCGGCTTTGCGACGCAAGCTGGAACAAAATGTCCTGGCGATAAATGATAGAATGAAAGGGAAGCAAGTCAATTTATATCAAAAATACGTCGAATTGAAAGAGTGGGAAGAAAAGGGTTTGGAACAGGAGAAAATGGTCATCCAACTTAAAGCTGAAATAGAAAAAACAAAACAATGCCTATGAAAACAACGGACGTTTTTAGAGAAAAATTGCGCCTGCGCCCCAATCCTTTCATTACATCTTTTATGGTGAACAAGATGGAAGAGGCGCAAAGCGAAAATGAAAAATTGGCCGAGGCGGTGGCGGCTGAAGAAAAAGTCAACGCTGATTTGCGCGCGGCCATCGCCGAGGCGGAAAAACTGAATGAAAAGTTGGAAGAGCAAGAACGGCTGTTGCGCGCCGGCGAACAGCAGATTGAGTCCGATCTCAATCAAAATATAGAGTGGCTCTCCAAATTCAAAGAGATAACCAAAGAAAGAAGCAAGCGCATAGCGGAATTGGAGGTCGAGCTGGCCGGTTTGCGCGGGAAAAAAGTATGAATTTTACGCGGAGTTTGTTTACGGTTGCGATTTTGGGCGCCGTGGCGCTCGGTTTTATTTGGCCGGCTTCTGGTTTGTGGGCCGGGCCGTTTCTTTCGTATATCTTGATGGCCATGATGTTTTTCAGTTGTTTGAATATTAATTTGTCGGATTTAAAAAAAACGAGGCAAATGTGGTGGCGTTATTTTTTTATTCTGATTTTTATTTTTGTCTTGCCGGCCGCGGTCGCTTTTCTTTTTAGAAATTTGATGGACAGCCAGATTTACGCCGGTTTGATTTTGGCCGCGGCCGTGCCTTCGGCTGTTTCCGTGGTGGCCTTGTCGCATATTTTGGGGGGTCAGCCCGACAAGGCGCTGGTGGCCACCACGTTGGCGCATTTATTGTCCCCGCTCGCCACCCCGCTGGTGGTTTTGCTTTTTGCCGGGCAAGCGGCGGCGATAAATTTTGGCAGCATTTTTTGGCTGATTGCCAAACTGATTTTTATTCCCTTGGCCGCGGCGCAGTTTGTTCGTTTTTTGGGGTGGCATAAAAAAATGCGGGCCTATTCGGCGCCGCTAAATGTTTTGTTGCTGATTATTATAGTTCTGGGCATTATCGCGCCGGCCTCGGGATTGGCGCGCGCGCATTTTTGGGAGTTGTTTTTGGTGGGCGGAATCGTCTGCGTAATTTTATTTTTAGAAGTCGTCGTCTCTATTTGGTTTGGCCGCACCAAGAAAGAAGATATTACCTGGGCCGTGGTGGACACCTATAAAAATTTTACCCTGTCTTCGGTGGTGGCTTTGCAGGCTTTCGGCCCGCTCGCCGTGCTGGGCTCGGTGGCTTATAGCGTGCTGGATAATTTTCTTATCGCGGGCTTGCAGTGGTGGGCGCGGCGGAAGCGTGGAACTTTCGGTCTTCGGCGGCCAAAAGGATAAGCTGTTCGCGCAGTTTGTGCGGGCGCGGGGCGTTGTAGATGATAAATTTTGGCACCGGGCCGGCTGTTTGCAGTATCACGTTGCCGTAATTAAAAATAGAAGCAAGCATGCCATGCACTTCGGAGGTGATGTCTTGGATTTGATACAGGTCAACCTCGGAAATGGTGCGCGCGAACAGCGATATTTGCCTGATGTCCACCAGCCGGTCATTGGTAATAATCCACATATCCAGATAAAAGGCCACGAAATGCGAGTAAAAAAAGAGGCAGACTGAAAGCAGATAGACGCTGGCGGCCAGGATGGCGACCGTGGTTGCCGTCGGGGAAGCGAGTAGGTTGGGAAAGAGCGCGCCCATGAGCCAGTAGATTCCGGCTGGCACAGCCAAAAGCACGATAAACCAAAACACGTAGGGCACGAAAGTAATGGGGTGGCGTCTGACAGTGGCCTTTACTTGTTCGTAGGGTTTTTGATGGATGATGTTGAGGAGGGGCATAAAATTAAAATGAATTAAAAGGAAGGATGGAAGAAATCCAGTCGGTATTCCAAATTGTTATCGGAGTTTGCCAGTAAACGCCCTGCAAAAAATACCAGGCGCCGTAAAAGATAAGCGCGCACAGGGCGCCTACGATGAAAGTAACGAGAAAGCTGGCCAGGGTAAGCGAGCCGGTACTCGTGATGTGGGCGACGTTAATGAGAGAGAAAATGAAAAAGATTATCAGAAAAATAAAATAGAGGATGAGAAATGAGTACAAAGGTATGGTGAGCATAAAATGTCATTCCCCCGACTTAGTCGGGGGAATCCAGTTATAATAAATTTTGTGTTTTTGGCGCGTCGTGCCTCAGATGTCTGTAGGCCGCGGCGGTGGCTTTGCGGCCGCGCGGGGTGCGTTCCAAAAAGCCGATTTGCAAAAGGAACGGTTCGCAGATGGTTTCAATGGTGTCCATTTCTTCGCTGATGGCCGCGGCCAGGGTGTTTAGCCCGGTGGGGCCGCCGCTGAATTTTTCTATCAAAGCGCCGAGCAGGCGGCGGTCAATGTCATCCAGTCCGTATTCGTCCACGGCCAGCATATCCAGCGCGGCCGAGGCGGTTTTTTCGTTCACGCCCTCTTCGTCTTTTACCTGCGCGAAGTCGCGGATGCGGCGCAAGAGCCGGTTGGCGATGCGCGGGGTGCGGCGGCTGCGTTTGGCGATGACCGAGGCGGCTTCGGGCTCAAGCCGGACTCCCAAGATGGTGGCGTTGCGGCGCAGAATTTTTTCCACGTCTTCGTGTTCGTAAAAATTGAGGTGAAAAGTGTGGCCAAAGCGGTCGCGCAGAGGAGCCGAGAGCATGCTCATTTTGGTGGTGGCGCCGATGAGGGTGAAGCGAGCCAATGGCATGCGGATACTGCGGGCGGTCGGTCCTTTGCCGATGATAATATCCAAAACATAATCCTCCAAAGCCGGGTAAAGCACTTCTTCTATGCTTTTGTTGAGTCGGTGAATTTCATCAATAAACAGCACGTCGCCCTCTTGCAGATTGGAAAGTATGGCGGCCAGGTCGCCCACCTTTTCCATGGCCGGTCCGGACGTTATTTTTATGCTGTTGTTCATTTCATGGGCGATAATATGCGCCAGGGTGGTTTTGCCCAAACCCGGGTTGCCGTAAAGCAAAACATGTTCCAGATTTTCGCCGCGCTGTTTGGCTGCCTGCATGGAAATGCCGAGGTTTTGTTTGATCTGTTCCTGGCCCACAAAATCGGCCAATTGCTTTGGGCGCAGGGTAATATCAAAAATCACGTCGTCTTGCTCGACTTGGGGTTCTATGACTCTGGGTTCGGCTTCGGTGTCCATAATTGCGTTTTCTCTCCCCTTGATAAGGGGAGAGCGAGAGAGGGGTAAAAACTACTATCATTATATCCCATACTTGACAATATCGCAAAAATGTGCTATTATAGGCCGTTCTTTTTATAATAATCCTAGTTTTCTTTTAGCCTACTTTAGCCAAAGTAGATGAAAAGAAGGCTGGAATAGTAAGTACCATTCTCGGCGAGTTTTGGCGAAACCCCCAGAAAGGAGACCGTCATGATGAATCTTGTGAAGAAGACCTACCTGGTTTGCGAGTTCGCTCCTGCCTTCCTGGACATCGTGGATGACGGGGAGCGCGGCGGTTTGTATCTGCCGGGCATCATGGATGCGTTGAAGCAGCTCAGAGAGGTTGAGATCTCATCTCGTGATCTCTCTCAACTCAAAATCCCGGAAGGTGTTTACCGCTTTCGCTTCTTTGACTGCCTGGAGGCGATTGTGAAAGAAGCGGGGGAGAAAGTCGTTCTCCGTAGCAAGGAGATGAGCCATTCCCCGTGGCATTACTCGGAGGAACAGGGCCGCCTGTTCACGCCGGACATGCCTGACTTCCTCACCGAGGAGGAAGACAAACGGCTGGACGAAGCTGGTCTGACCTGGGAGAAAAACCACGACGAGCTGGAGAAGTGGTGTCTCCGAGAGGCGGATCAGAAACTACTCACGCGCCTTCGACAGGTAAGGTGTATCGTGAAGCGCGCGTTCGTTCTCTTCCGTCTTCCGGACACTACGTCCTATGACCAGGACACGGTTTCCTTGGAGGACAGCGACATCTTCCTCCCCCGTGGGGAGATCGAGATCGACAACATCGTCGACCGTTGGGAGAACCCCAACGCCAGACATTTCTGCGTTCCTTGCTAGCATCCCAATCTCCGCGTTAAGTCGCGGAAGGAGGTGCCTCGCCGGAATCTGTGCAAGTAGTTTCCGGCCAATCAAAAAGCAGATTTCAACGAAGTCTGTTTTTTGTTTAACCTCTTGAAAAACGGCTCTTTTCGTGCTATAATATCAATAGAAGATATTGTATGAATGTAGCTCTCAATATCAAAAATTTATTATGGGATGTTGACGCAAAAAAAGTGGATGCAAGCAAACACAAAAGTTTTTTAATTTCGCGAATTTCTGAAAAAGGCGGTACGCGAGAAATAGCCTGGTTGCGCCGCCAATATTCGGATAAAGACATCAAGAAAATCGTGGCGAAAAGCCGCAATGTTTCGGCAAAGACAAAAAATTTTTGGAAGCTGTTTTAATATGTTTTATCCAGAGGCGCTGACCGCGGAATCAATCGCTTTAATAAAAAAAATTAATGCGAGCAAATGGCTGTCTGATTTTTATTTGGCCGGCGGTACGGGTTTGGCTTTATGGTATGGCCATCGGCAATCGGTTGATTTGGATTTTTTTAGAAAAAGCGATATTGCCACCAAGCAATTGATAAAAAAATTGTCTTCGCTCGGCAGATTCAAATTATTGAATGAAGAAGAAAACACGGTGGAGGGGATACTGGAAAAGGTGAAAGTTAGTTTCATGACTTATCCGTATGGTTTGTTGCGCAAGCGTCAGCCGTATGATGGCGTTATCTTTTTAGCAGAACCATTGGATATCGCCGTCATGAAAGTCGGAGCGATCGCCGACAGAAATACGAAGAAAGATTTTATTGACCTGTATGTTTTTTTACGGCGCGAGAACATGAGTTTAAAAAATTTGTTATCGCATCTGCGAAAAAAATTCAGCCGCGTGAATTACGATATTTTTCATTTATACAAATCCCTTGTCTATTTTGAGGATGCCGACAAAGAACCTATGCCGAGGATGTTTATTGATTTAAAATGGGAAAAGGTCAGGCGATTTTTTAAAGACGAGGTTAGGAAGCTGGTGGCATGAGTATCCGGCTTGGCATAAGCCCGGCCCGCTATCCGTTTTCCCCCGAAAGGGGGATTTTTTTAAATTCTACGGTGTGGATAACTAATTTAGTATGAGTTTATAGGAGTTGACTTTTTGGCGAGGATAAGGCAAAATTCGCCTGCTTTGGGCACCCCCTTGCAAGTGTGGTATAATAGCATCCGCGTCAGTAAGAAAATACCACATCTTGTGGTCTAACCGCGCTTAAAATACTATATATAGCTTTTTGCCCTGCGGGCAAAAGATATAAACTTATTCCTTCGGAAGTTATCCGCCTAAGGCGGACAACTTCGCTCACTCATTTCGTTTATGGTAAATAACCTCGCCACCAAGACATTTGTTCTGGATACTGACTTCAAATACGCGCCGGAAACCGGTTTGCGTTTTAAGCGGCATTTTACCAAAGCAGGCGCTAATCCTTATGATTTGTTCACTTACGAGTTGCGCTCGTCCCTTATCCGCGAGCCCAGCGGCCAGATTGTGTTTGAAATGAAAGAGGTGGAAGTGCCTGTTACCTGGTCCCAGGTGGCCACCGACATTTTAGCGCAAAAATATTTTCGCAAGGCCGGAGTGCCGAAATATAATCCGGACGGCTCGCCCATGCTTGGGGCCGACGGGCTACCGGTACTCGGCTGCGAAACCAGCATTAAGCAGGTGGCGCACCGAATGGCCGGCACCTGGCGGTATTGGGGAGAGAAGTACGGCTATTTTGCCTCGGCCGAGGACGCGCAGGTGTTTTACGACGAGCTGGCCTACATGCTCATCGCCCAGATGGCCGCGCCCAACTCGCCCCAGTGGTTCAACACCGGTTTGTACTGGGCTTATGGCATCAATGGCCCGGCCCAGGGGCATTATTATACCGACCATAACACGGACATCACCCAGCTTTCGCCTGATGCCTATTCACGAAGTCAGGCGCACGCGTGTTTTATCCAAGGAGTCAAAGATGACTTGGTAAATGAAGGAGGAATTATGGATTTATGGCTGCGCGAAGCGCGGATATTTAAATATGGTTCGGGCACTGGCACAAATTTTTCGGCTTTGCGCGGCGCCGGCGAAACACTTTCCGGCGGCGGCACCTCCTCGGGCTTGATGAGCTGGCTTAAAATCGGGGACCGCGCGGCCGGGGCCATTAAATCCGGCGGCACCACGCGCCGCGCCGCCAAAATGGTAATCCTAAACATTGACCATCCGGACATTGAAGAATTTATTGACTGGAAAGTGCGCGAGGAAAAAAAAGTGGCGGCTCTGATCGCCGCCGGCTATGATAATGCCTATGAGGGCGAGGCCTACCAGACCGTTTCCGGACAAAATTCAAACAACTCGGTGCGCGTGTCCCAGGAATTTTTGGAAGCCGTGGAAAGTGACAGTGACTGGAAATTAACCTGGCGCACCGACCCCGACAAATTCAAAGCTGTTAAGGCAAAAAAATTGTGGGATAAAATCGCTTCGGCGGCCTGGTCCTGCGCCGACCCGGGCGTGCAATTTGACACCAATATCAACGACTGGCACACCTGCCCAAAATCGGGCCGTATCAATGCCAGCAATCCTTGCGCGGAATTTATGTACCTGGACTCAAGCGCTTGTAATCTCGCTTCCATCAACCTGGCGCATTTTTATGACGCGGATAATTTGACCTTTGATGCAGACGGATTTAAGTACACTTCGCGCTTGTGGACTGTGGTTTTGGAAATCAGTATTTTGATGGCTCAATTTCCAAGCTATGAGATTGCCAGAACCACTCAAGACACCCGCAGTCTGGGTTTGGGCTATGCCAATATCGGCAGTGTGCTGATGACCGCGGGCCTGCCCTATGATTCGCCCGAGGCCATGGCTTTCGCCGGCGCTGTTACCGCCCTCATGACCGCCGAGTCGTTCGCCGCCTCGGCCGAGCTGGCCAAAAATTTGGGGGCGTTCAAGTATTTTGCCGCTAATCGCGATGACATGTTGCGTGTGGCGCGCAATCACCGGCGCGCGGCTTACAGCGCCCCGGCGGAAGAGTACGAAGGCATCGCCATTAAGCCCGCCGGCATAAATGAACAGTACGCGCCGGCTTATCTGCTGGCCGAGGCGCGCGCGGCCTGGGACAGGGCCCTGGAGCTGGGGGAAAAATACGGCTTTCGCAACGCCCAGCTCACCCTGCTCGCGCCTACCGGCACCATCGGCCTGGTAATGGACTGCGCCACCACCGGCGTGGAGCCGGATTTCGCTTTGGTGAAATTTAAAAAATTGGCCGGCGGTGGATATTTTAAGATTGTCAACGAATCCGTGCCCGTGGCTTTGCGCGTGCTGGGCTACAGCGACTTGCAGATAAATGATGTAGTGAATTATTTGCGCGGACACTCCACTTTGCGTCAGGCCCCGCATATCAATCATCAAACTTTGCTGGAGAAAGGCTTTACGGCCGATGAGCTGGACAAATTGGAAAAAGCCCTGCCCATGAGTTTTGAATTGCAGTTTGCCCTAAATGTTTGGACACTGGGTGAGGACTGCCTGAAACGGCTGGGCTTTACCAGCGAGCAGTATAATGACAATAATTTTAATTTGCTGGCGGCGCTGGGATTTTCCGCCGATGATATAGCGGCGGCCAATGAATATGTTTGCGGGGCCATGACCATAGAAGGCGCGCCGCATTTGCGCAAAGAGCATTACGCGGTGTTTGACACGGCCAACAAGAACGGCAAAAAAGGCCAGCGCTACATTCATTACCTCGGCCACATCCGCATGATGGCCGCGGTCCAGCCGTTTCTTTCCGGCGCCATTTCTAAAACCATAAACATGCCGAACGAGGCGACGATAGACGACGTCAAAACCGCTTACGTGGCCTCATGGAAACTTGGGCTCAAGGCCGTTGCTTTGTATCGTGATGGGTGCAAGCTGTCGCAACCCTTGTCCGCGAAATCAAATAAGAAAAAAGAGGACAAGGCTGAGGAGCCGGTCAATGCCGCGCCCGCCCAGTATGTTTTGACCGATAAAAGCGACCACGTGATTCGTCAGATGATTTCTGAAACCCAGGCCATGACCAAGTACGCGCACGACGGCTCCAGCCAGGGCACGAAAATTTACATTCACGGCGAACAGCGCAAGATGCCGTACAAGAGAAGCGGGCTGACGATTAAAGCCAAGGTCGCGGGCCAAAAAATATTCTTGCGCACCGGCGAGTATCCGGACGGCAAACTGGGCGAGATATTTATTGATATGTATAAAGAGGGCGCGGCTTTTCGTAGTTTGCTCAATTGTCTGGCCATCTCCATTTCCACGGGCCTGCAATACGGCATACCATTGGAAGAATACGTGGAAAAATTTACTTTTACGCGCTTTGAGCCCAGCGGCATGACCGACCACCCGAACGTGCGCTCGTGCACCTCCATCATTGATTTTGTCTTCCGCGTGCTGGGCATGGAATATCTGGGGCGGATGGATTTTGTGCAGGTGAAACCGGTCGGCATCCAAAAAAACCGGGCCGAGCAGATGGCGAAATTGGCGGCCGAGAAAGCCGGGCAGAGATTGCTGGAGTTAAACGGGGCGGAGACGGAAATTGAAGAAGTGGAAGAAATAGTTCAGCCGAGTTTGCCCAATATGCCGCGGACAGACGCGGCGGGAAAAGGCGAGGTGACTTCCGACGCAATGAACCAGCAACTCGCGGGCATGATGGGCGACGCGCCGCCGTGCGCTACTTGCGGGCATGTCACTATACGAAACGGCAGTTGCTATAAGTGTTTGAATTGCGGGAGTACGACCGGGTGTTCTTGATGCAAGTTACATTATGAAAATCTATACCAAAACCGGCGACACCGGTGAGACGTCGTTGTTAGGGGGAAAGAGGGTGAGTAAGAGCTGTGTGGAAATGAAAGTAGTTGGGGAAATTGATGAACTTAACGCGGCTTTGGGATTGGCTGTGTCACACTGTCATTCTGACCACGACGTAACGTCGGGGGAAGAATCCCTTGTTTTAATCATCAAAGACATTCAGCGCGATTTATTTAAATTAGGTGCGGAAATCGCTTCAGCTCAAACTGTCATTGCGACCCGCCCGGAGGCGGGGAAGCAATCACGGACAATCAGCGGCGAAGAAACAAAAAAATTGGAAACAAAAATAGACCAACTCTGGCCCCAAATGCCCGAGTTGAAAAATTTTATCCTGCCCGGCGGGTGCGAGACGGCCGCGCGTCTGCACCTGGCCCGCGCGATTTGCCGCCGCGCCGAACGCGAACTGGTGGCCTTTGGCCAAAAGAAAAAAATCAGGACGGCATTGTATAGATACTTCAATCGCCTAAGCGATTTTCTCTTTACCGCGGCCCGCTGGGCCAATCATCAGAATGGAATCACAGAAGAGCCACGCTAAAATAGCAGACCCTTTTGTTTTGGTGAGTGTGGTCCGGGTGGGAATCGAACCCACATGCCTTGCGGCACGAGATTTTAAGTCTCGCGTGTATGCCAGTTCCACCACCGGACCGTTGCCGCAACAATATCACAAATTAAAGCGCGGATCAAGGACACCGCTGCGATTTTATGATATAATGTTAGCGCATATACCCCTCCCTCGCCCTCCCCTTATAAAGGGGAGGGATAAACCCATTTCATGCCAAGGAGAGATAGAAAAAAAATCGCGCGCGGATTTAGTTTGTTGGAAGTGGTGCTTTCCGTCGGCATTTTTGTTTTGTTCGCTTTTGGCATTTACGGCGGCATCAATTTGATATTCAAAATTGTTTACCAGTCGCGCATGCGCATTTTAGAAACCGCGATTTTGGCCGAGAAATTGGAAATCGCGCGCAACCTGCCCTTTGACAGCGTGGGCATAATAAACGGCTCGCCCGCGGGCCTGCTGCCCCACACCACGACCACCATCAGAAACGGGCAGGTCTTCACCCTAATTACCACGGTGAGAAACATAGACGACCCTTTTGACGGCCTGGCCGGCGGCTCGCCCAACGACACTTCGCCGGCTGATTACAAGTTAGTGGAAATTTCCGCCATTTGTCAGACCTGTCTGCAAAAAATCCCGGTAATTTTAAGCACCACTGTGGCGCCGAAAAATTTGGAAGGCGCCACCAGCAACGGCTCGCTTTTTATTCAGGTGTTTGACGCCCAGGGTTTGCCCGTGGTCGGCGCCAATGTGAGCGCCACCAATACCGCGCGCGCGCCAAACGTGGTGATACAAGACACCACCGACAATACCGGCTGGCTAAAAATTATAGACACCACCACCGGCACGCAAAGCTATTATATTTCCGTCACTAAAAACGGCTTTTCGCGCGATTATTCGGTTGACGCGGCTTCCATAGGGGCCACGCCCATCAAGCCTCCGTCCACAGTTGTTACTCAAACCGTCACCGAGGTTAGTTTTTCCATAGACCGCGTCGGCTCAATGAATTTACACACCATCAATTCAGGCTGTTCGGCCATCGCCAATGCCGATTTTAATATCAGAAGCGAACGGCTCCTTGGCACTAATCCGGATGTTTACAAATACAATCAAAATTTAACCACGAACGGCTCGGGCAATTACGCCTTTGCCAGCATGGAATGGGGCAAATATCATTTCAGCGCCACCAATACGCCCTATGATATCGCCGGCTCCATTCCCATGCTGCCGGCGGATTTGGCGCCGGGCGCGGCCCAGGACGTCTCTTTGATTTTAACCTCGCAATCCCCCAATTCATTGCTGGTGAAAGTAAAAGACGCGGGTACTGGCCTGCCGCTTTCCGACACGTTGGTTCATCTTACCAAAAGCGGCTATGATGAAAGTAAAACAACCGGTTATGGATTTATGCGCCAAACCGATTGGTCCGGCGGAAGCGGCCAGGTAACCAGCACAGACCCGGCGCGCTATTTTGCCGATGACACCAACGTGGACAACAATTCTCCGGCCGGGGATTTGAAATTAAAAAAAGCCGGCCCTGATTATCTAAACAGCGGCTGGCTGGAGTCTTCCACTTTTGATCTGCAAACGCAAGTTGATTTTCATAGTTTAATTTTTCAGCCGGTCACCCAGCCGCCGCAGACCGGGACCGAACCCATAAAATTTCAGATGGCCGCCACCAATACCCCCAGTTCCAGCGGCTGGGTTTATCTGGGCCCGGACGGCGCCACCAGCACTTATTATGTTTCCACCAGCAGTTTGGTGTGGAGCGGCTTGGATAACAATCGCTATCTGCGTTACAAAGTATTTTTGAGCACGGCTGACACAGGCTATACTCCATTGCTGTCCGAAGTCTCCATCACCTATACCAATAACTGCGTGCCGCCCGGGCAGGTGTTTTTTGGCGGGCTTGGCGCCGGCAGTTACACATTGGAAGTTTCGCGAAATGGCTATATCACCAACAGCGGGCTGGTGGATGTGGCCGGCGCCACCGACGCGGTGGTAAATTTGTCTCCGAATATATGAGTATTATCCCTGTCATTGCGAGGACCCGCCCAGGGCGGGGACGAAGCAATCTCTTGCAATTACGCATGGGATTGCTTCGCTTCGCTCGCAATGACATGCGCGGCATCACGGTCGTGGAAGTGCTGGTGGCCGTGGCGCTTTTTGGTTTTTTGATAGTTTCCATCGCCTGGATTTTTTTGACCAGCTGGAAATCAAACAGCATTGTTTGGGAACAGCTGGCCACGCAAAACGAGGGCCGCAAAGCCACCCAGGATTTTGTCAATGAACTGCGCACGGCTTCGGCTTCAAGCGGCGGGGCCTATGCCATAGAATCAGCCGCCACCTCATCCATAGTTTTTTATTCCAACATTGACGCGGACACTTTCAAAGAGCGCGTGCGTTATTTTCTTTCCGGCGCCACTCTCAAAAAAGGCGTCATCAAGCCGACCGGCGACCCGTTTGTCTACAATCCGGCCAATGAAATCATTACCGAAGTGGCGCACGATGTGGCCATGGCCGGCGCCCCGATTTTCACGTATTATAATGCAAATTTTAGCGGTTATTCTTCGCCTTTGCCCGCGCCAGTTACCACGACAATGATAAGGGTGGTAAATATCTCCTTGAAATTAGAAGAGGACCCGCATTTGTCTCCGGCGCCGTTTAACATTGAATCTAAAGTGATGATAAGAAATTTGAAAGACAACTGATATGCGAAAAAAATTTTTGCGCGGCAACATTCTCCTCTTTGTTCTCATCTTCGGCACCATCAGCGTGTCTATTATCGCGGTGGGGCTCACGGGCTACGGCATTTCGGAAAATCGCGCTTCGGTGAAAAAGTTCAACCGCGAGCTGGCCTTCCAGGTGGCGGACGCGGGCGTCAATTATTATCGCTGGCATTTGGCGCACGCGCCCGCTGATTATTGGGACGGTAATGCCAGCACTACGCCCGGGCCGTACGTGCATGATTACAAGAATAAAGACGGCGCCGTGATCGGGCAGTATTCCTTGCAAATCGCCACGCCGACCTTGGGCGCGAGCGTGGTGACCATAGTTTCCACGGGCTGGCTGAATGAACAGCCGAACTCAAAAGTAAAAATCAAAGCGCGCGTGGGTTTTCCTTCGCTCACTGATTACGCTTTTCTGACCAACACCGACGTCTGGATTGGTGATACCGAAGTAACGCACGGCAAATTCCACGCCAATGGCGGCATCCGTTTTGACGGCCTGGCCGACGCGCCGGTAACAAGCGCCGTGGCCACCTATACCTGCAAGAGTTTTCACGGTTGCGGAGCCGGGCAGGTGAAAGACGGCATCTGGGGCCAGGGCGGCCCCAAAAGTTTGTGGAGCTATCCCATGCCGGCCAAGGACTTCACGGCCATCACAGCCAAGCTGGCGGAAATTTACACCAACTCGGACCCGGCCAAGGGCGGCATCAGGTTTTCTTCCTCGGGCCAGCAGGGCTGGCTGTTGCGTTTTTCCTCGTCCACCACGCCCGGCCAGTTGACCGCTTACAAAGTGACGGCCACGGACTGCTACAAGGCCAAAGACGTGGGCGGCAGCAGTTATTTTTGGCCTTGCATAGACATCAAAACCCTGGGCACGGGCACTGCTTATGATATGCCGGCCAACGGCTATATTTTTGTGGATGACACAGTGTGGGTGGACGGCGGCGTAAACGGCCGCGCTGTCATCGGCACTGGCGTCGGGAAAAGCATTATTTTGAATGGCAATATTTTATACAAGGCCAAAAACGGCGAGCATGTGCTGGGGCTGATGGCCGAGCAGAATGTGCTCATTCCGCACAACTCGCCCAATTATCTGGAAGTGGACGCGGCTATGCTGGCGCAAAATGGCGCCACCAAAAGATACTATTACCCCGGCGATATGAAAGAAAGTCTGTATATTTTTGGTTCCATCATCACCAATAAATTGTGGACTTGGAGCTGGGTTTCGGGCGGGGGCGCCGTGGTTTCGGGCTATCGCAATACCAACTCCACTTATGACGAGAATCTGACTTTTGCTCCGCCGCCGGGGTTTCCGGTGGGCTCGGAATACCGGCTTTTGAGTTGGGAAGAAATAAAATGATTGAAAAGCCGGGAGGATTTTGCTATACTTATCTATATGGCCAAATCAATAAAAAAACTTGTCGTGCCGGTCGCGGGCCTGGGCACCCGTTTTTTGCCAGCCACCAAGGCCCAGCCCAAAGAAATGATGCCGGTGGTGGACAAGCCGATTATTCAGTATGTGGTGGAAGACGCGGTGGCCTCGGGCATCACTGATATTATTTTGGTTACGGGCCCCAGCAAGCGGGCCGTGGAAGACCATTTCAGCCCGAATTACGAACTTATCAATTTATTAAAAAAACAAAAAAAAGAGGCCGTGGCCGAGGAAGTGAAAAAAATTTCCGACCTGGCCAACTTCATTTTCATCCGCCAAAAAGGGCCGTATGGCAACGGCACGCCGGTGCTTTGCGCCAAAGCGCTTCTGGGAGATGAGCCGTTTGCCGTGATGTGGGGCGATGAATTTTTCTACTCGCCGGATAAGCCCCATCTGAAACAGCTTATAGATGTATATGAAAAATATGGTGATCCGGTTATCACAGCCCACGAAACCGACGATGAGGGCACAAGCAAGTATGGTATTATTGACGGCGTTGAAGTAGAGAAGGGTGTTTATCAGGTAAAAAAAATAGTAGAAAAACCCGGCCCGCAAAAGACCCCGTCTCATTTGGGTATGTTTGGATCTTTTATTTTAACAAATGATGTCTTTGAAGCTTTGGAAAATACCAAGCTGGGTAAAGACGGAGAATTGTGGCTGGCCGATGCTAACGCCAAGGTGCTTAAAAAACGTCCATATTATGCTTGCTTGGTAGATGGCCAGTATTATGATACTGGCTCCAAGCTCGGGTATTTGAAAGCGAACGTGGAGTTCGCTTTGCGGGACAAAAAATTGGGCAAAGAATTTAAAAAATATCTTAAAAGCATTTTGTAAAAAATTGGTATGCCGAAATTTACAAAACTACTCCCTTTGTTTTTGCTAACGGGTTTTTTGATTCTCGCCGGTTTTGGCTGCAAGGGCATTACCAAAGAGCAGGCCGCGGCCATCAGGCCGGTGGCTTTGGAATATTGGACAGTGGCCGATGACGTGGATGAAATGCAAAAGCTGATAGACCAGTACCGGGCCGCGCGGCCGTATCTCACCGTGAACCTGCGCCAACTGCGCGGCAATGAGCTTTATCCGCGTCTGCTGGAGGCGCTTTCCGAAGACAAGGGGCCGGACATTGTTTCAGTAAGCAACAAGTGGCTGCGTTTGTTTTTGCCCAAACTGGCCCCTATGCCAGATAGTGTCAAAGATGCCACCGTAATTGTAACCAAGAATCAGCTGGGCGGCACTGACACGGTAATAAAAAATATTACCCAAAGTCTGCCTGGCGCCATAAACATTGACCGCGAATACGTGCGCGCAGTGAAAAACGACGTGGTAGTAAACGGCCATGTCTATGGCCTGCCTTTGTCTTTTGACACCATGGCTCTTTTTTATAATAAAGACATGCTGGACAAAGCCGGCATTGCCGAGCCGCCCAAAACCTGGGAGGACTTGCAAAAACAGGTCAAAAAATTAACGCGCTTCAACAAGCAGACCGGCAAAATCACGCAAGCGGGCGCGGCGCTCGGCAACGGCAACGTGGATTCGTTTGATGATTTACTTTATCTATTATACAGGCAGAGTGATTTGGATTTTACCGACGCCAACGGACAGGTTAGATTTAATCTGGTGAGGGCCGGACAGGAAAACAGCGATGTTAATCCTTTTAAGGTGGTGGGGTTTTTCACGGATTTTGCCAATCCCGAGCGCGACACCTACTCGTGGAACAAAGATATGGGCGGGGCCTTGGAGGCCTTTGTTAGCGGCAAGACCGCTTTTATGCTGGGCTACAATTTTCAGCTTGATTTAATAAAAGCGCGCGCCCCCGGGCTTAATGTGGAAGTGACGCCTATGCTGCAGCTGAACCCCGAGGCCCCGGCCAACGCGGCCAGCTATTTTGTGCAGACGGTTATCGGCAAATCCAAGCGCCAAAACGAGGCCTGGGGATTGCTCAATTATTTGGCGCATTCGCGCGCGACCAAAGATTATTTGGACCGTAGCGGTCGGCCTTCGGCTTTGCGCGCGTACATAGAGGCGCAAAAACAAGACCCGAAATTGGCGCCTTTCGCGGCCCAGGTTTTGGCAGCCGAGAATTGGTACCGCGGGACAGATTATCCGGCGGCCATGACAGCCATCAGCGAAATGCTGGATGACTGGCTAAAACCCGCGTTGCCAGACGCCAATCCGGATGAAGTAAAACAAAATATTCTAAACGCCGCCGCGGCCAAGGTAAATCAAACGTTGTAGTTGGTCGGGAATCCCTCCCCTATTAGGGGAGGGGCAAGGGGAGGGGTATTTTATGCGCCTTATCAATTTATATTTTTTTCTGGCTTTGCTTTTAGCGGTTTTTTTGTCCCCTGTCATTCCCGCGCAAGCTGAAAGTCCCTTTGGCACTGATGACGAGCAGGCTGGGCAGGCAAAGAAAAACGTTCAAGAGAAAGAAACCAAATCAAGCGAGCGCGCTTTGCCTTCGGTATTGCCAAACTGCGCCAAGACCGGCGATTTGTCCGCGAGTTCGCCCTGCCGCGATGTTTCCATATTCGTGGAGCTTGGCATCAACATCGCGCGCTATTTGTTTTCCATTATCGGCGCGCTGGCCCTCTTAATGTTCGTCTACGGCGGCTTTATGCTGATACTGTCGGCCGGCAGCGCCGAGCGGGTGAAAAAAGGCGGTGAAATAATGCTGGCGGCTATGGTGGGACTCCTAATTTCATTTACCGCCTATATGCTGGTGCGCTTTTTGGGCGGGGCCGTGGGGCTTGGGAGTGAGTTTAAGTTGAAGTGACCCCGCTTAGCGGGGTTATTCTGACCATGCACCGCTCTGGTGCAGGGGAAGGATCCCTTAGTATGAACAAGAAAAAAGTTGGAATGGTTATCATAATTTTATTGGCGGTATTTTTTTCTTTTTTGTTTGTTTCGTTTTCAGTAAAAGCCGCTTCAAATTGTTGGTGTAGCGTGCAGAACAAATGCACTTTAAATATCCCGGCGGAAGAATGCGTGACGTTTGGACCAGATTGCCAATCGCAAGATACCTGCCCTGGTTATGTGGCTTGTTTTTGTGCCATGAAAAATAATAGCTGTGAATTAGTGAAAGGCGGCGGGGAAGATTGTCAGGCGGCAGGTTGTAATATTTTAACCGAATGTCCCAAACCAGCGGAAAAACAGACTGACACGTTTAGTAATTTACAACAGCAGGCCGCGAGTGGTCTGAATCCGGCCGGGTTTGGCGAGGTGCCGGATTTTATCGGTCAAGTTTTGAAGTTTCTAATGGGCGCCTTGGGTTCAATCGCTTTGGCGCTGTATGTGTGGGCTGGGTTTTTGTGGATGACCGCGGCTGGCAATGCTGAGCGCGCGGGCAAGGCCAAGACACTGTTGTTTTGGACCACTTTGGGCGTGGTGGGCGCTTTGGCCAGTTACACGCTCGTTAAGTTTATTTTCCAGGCCCTGGAACTAAGCGTATGAAAAAATTTTTATTACTTTGTTTAGTTATATTTTTAGTCGCGTTATTTTTTCCTTTGGCGGGCTTGCGGGCCGAGGAGGCAAAAAAAGATTGCGCGCCCGACAGCACAGGCCAAATCGTGTGCAAATTACAGCCGCCGCTCTTGGGCAAAGATAAAAAACCCGTTACTGACCCGGCCGCGCTTGTCGGCATTATCATCAAGGGAGTTTTGGGCATTGTAGGTGCGCTCGCTTTATTGATGGTTTTTTGGGGCGCGGCTGGCTGGCTGTTCGCGGCCGGCAATCCGGAGAAAATTAAAGCCAGCACCAAAACGATTGTTTGGGCTTTAATTGGGTTGCTGATAATTTTTGCCAGCTATATGTATATGAACGGCGTTTTGAAGTTTATGTTTGGCGGTTGATGGGAAAAGTGGTATACTATTGTCATTGCGAGCAAAGCGAAGCAATCCCATACATAATTGCAAGGGATTGCCGCGCCCCGACGTGACGTCGGGGCTCGCAATGACAGTAACAATTATGCACTCAAAATTCCGAAAGGGGGTGAATGTATGAAAAAGTTAATCGCGATTGCTCTAATAGCGGTGTCTTTGGCTTTGGTTTTGGGCGCAACCGACGTTTTGGCGCAACAACAGATAACCACCAATGATATTGGCTTGAAAGAAGCGGGTAGCACTGGTTTAGGCAATAAGGACGTCAGAGAAACAACCGGTCTTATCATCAAAACCGCCATGGGCCTCTTGGGCATCGTGGCTGTGGTGATTATCCTTATCGGCGGCTTTACCTGGATGACGGCCGGCGGCAATGACGAGAAAGTTACCCAGGGCAAGAAATGGATTTTCTCG
>SCQK01000007.1 GCA_004321885.1 Patescibacteria group bacterium
GAAATCACCTTACGAATGGATGAGCTATTACAATTTTGAACGAATACACATGTCCTTAAACGGACTCACACCGCAACAATTTTATTTACAAAAGTGTAACCCTTGACTGTTAACTATACATAGAGTTATCCACAGCCTTGACAATTATAGCGAACTGTGCTATGGTGAAGTGTTTCCCAACAAAGTGCGGGAAATAATTTAATTTTGCGTATGCGTATTGCCATGCTCGGACAAAAAGGCATTCCGGCAATCTACGGCGGCATTGAACGCCATGTAGAGGAATTGTCGGTGGAATTGGCCAAAAAAGGCCATAATGTTTTGGTATACGCGCGCCAGTGGTACACCCCTGTTGATATCAAAAACTATAAAGGCGTTAAAGTGGTCCACACCCCTTCCATTCATACCAAACATTTGGACACCATCACGCATACCTTTTGCTCCGTTATCCACGCCCTGCGCCAAAAGCCCGACGTGATTCACTTTCACGGCGTGGGCCCGTCTTTGCTTTCCTGGATTCCGCGCTTGCTGGCTCCCCGCGTCAGGGTTATCGCCAATGTCCATTCCTTGGACCGCTATCATCAGAAATGGGGCTGGTTTGCCAAACTCATGCTGAAACTGGGCGAAAGGGCCGCCTACACTTTCCCGCATCAGACCATCGTGGTATCCAAAACCATGCAAAATTATTTTTTGAATGAATATCAGACAATGACTTCGTATGTCCCGAACGGCGTGGCCATTTCGGAAATAGCCGGCCAATCCGCGCTCATTGAAGATAAATGGAACTTGACGCCGAAAAAATATTTACTGATGGTTTCCCGCCTGGTGCGCCACAAAGGCGCCCACTATTTGCTGGAGGCCTGGCAAATGGCGCGCCAGCAAAATCCGCATCTGCTCGGCGATTGGAAATTGGTGATTGTCGGCGGCACCGCCTATACCGATGACTATGCCGACGAACTGAAACACGCCGCTCGCGGTGATAACAGCGTCGTCTTTACCGGTTCACAGCACGGCCAGACTTTAGCTGAACTGTTTGCCAATGCCGGTTTGTTCGTGCACCCTTCGGAAAACGAGGGTCTGCCCATTGCCGTACTGCAGGCCATGTCTTTTGGCAAGCCCGCTTTGGTCTCGGACATCTCGGAACACAAAGAATTGATTTTGGACAGCAACTTCTGGTTTGCCAACGGCAATATTATTTCGCTGGCGCGCAAAATCATCGCGCTTGTCAGCGATGGCTATGGTTTGGCTAAAGCCGGCGCTGTCAACCGCGCCATGGCGCAAAACTTCAACTGGAATGACATCGCGGATAAAACCGTTAAACTCTACGGATCCAAAGAAAACGCGGCTGAATACGAAACCGCCTCGGCCTAAAAAATCCTCCGTTAGCGCGGGGGATTTTTTATTTTTTTATTACCTCCCCATATATTTTCTCCAGCCCCGCAAAGTAAGAGTCAATGTTGTGATTATCCATCACCCAGTTGCGCGCGTTAACGCCTATCTCCTGTGCCTGGGCCTCGCCCAAGCGCATGGCTTCGCGGATAAACAGGGCCAATGAATCCGGGTCTTCGGGCTCGGCCAAAAAACCGGTCTCGTCGGTTCGTATCAGTTCGCTGTTTCCGCCGCGGTCCGCGGCCACCACCAGCCGGCCGTTGGCCATGGCTTCCAAAATCGTCATGGAGCAATTCTCGTAAACCAGCGACGGCGCCACCACCGCGCGGCTGGCGGCCATTAGCTCTTTCCAGCGCTCGCCACCCACCCAGCCCAGCCGCGACACGTGCGTCAGGCCGTATTGGCGGATATACTTGTCCACCCACGGCTCGTCCGGCCCCACGCCGGCCACGATAATTTGATATTCGCGCAAACTGCGCGCCGCGTCCATAAATATCCGTATCCCTTTTTCTTCATGCAAGCGGCCGAAATACACAATTTTATCTCCCAGCGGCGGATACTGGGCCGGCGCCGCGAAAGGATTGCGCAAGAGCCGCAGTTTGGCCGGAGCAAACCCCCAATTAGCCATTTCATCCATCATAAATTGGCTGGGGCAGATAAAAATATCAGTTAAATTCCAAATGCCGCGTAGCCAATAATAATAGGCTTCCAGGGCCCCGGCCGCGCTTTTTACGCGCGAATCATCAATGCACTTGTTGGCGAAACATTGATAATAGCGGTGGCGGTAACAGCGCTGGCAGATGGTGTGCTTCACCAGGCGCCGATGATTGGGGCACATGGGCTGGACATCATGCACGGTCAAGACTATGGGGATGCCTATTTTTTTTAGGCTGGTAAAAATGGTGGCCGAGAGCTGGCGCGTTACGTTGTGCAAATGCGCCACTTGCGGCTCGGTCGCCAAAATCAGCGAACGCAATTTTTTTCTCACTTCGGCCGAGGAAAATAAATGCTTGAACGCTTTCCAAGAGGCGGCCGCGTCCAAACCGCCTTCGGTGAGCTCGGTAACGGCGTTGACAAAATAGGCCGAATACTCGGACGGCAGATTTTTGGGATGAACGGCCGAAAACTCCGCCACCTCGTGCCCGCGCTGGCGCAGGCCGGCGATGGTGTCCAAAAAAACCATCTCGGCCCCGCCGCGGCGGTAAAAAAATTTGTTTGCCTGCAGGATGCGCATATTATTTAACAGCGGCGGCGACTAAATTTTGTCCACCTTTATAATCTGACCAGGTTCCATTTTTGCCCACGAATTCCATTTTCTGCACTTTGAAACCGGCGCTCGTTAATAATTTTTTCAATTCAGCCGGAGTAAAGTGGTGATAATACCTCTCGGCCAGCAATTCGCCAGCCGGAGTTTTCCACGGAATCAAGAAGTCATTCTTGTCTATTTTTTTCCAACTCTTTTTGGCTTTGGCCTTTGCCCAATCGCTGTCCAAATTCCAAACCATCACAACAAGTTTTGCTCCTTTTTTCATTTCACGATAAAACTCGTTTAATACTTTTAATCGACTGGTTTGGTCGGGCAAATGAAACAGCGAGGAAATCGCGAAGACCAAATCAAAATATTCGGACGGAAATTTCTTGGCGCGCGCGCCGGTGCAGAAAAATTTTATTGAGCCGTCTTTGGCCGTGAATTTCTTGCGCGCGATTTTGAGCAGTCCGGCGCTTTGGTCAATGCCGAAATATTTCACTTTTTTTCCTTTCAGACAAAAAACCATGCGTCCGTTGCCACATCCCCAATCCAAAATCTTTTGTCCGTCTTTTATGAACTTGCCGAAATACTTAAACTCGGGCCGGACATATTCCCTGGTGGCGGAAAAGTACTTGGCGATGCGGTTGTAATCATCGCGGGTTTTCTGTATAAGGTCTTCAACCATATATACTCATTCGCTCGGAAACAAGCGAGCAAGCTCGCTTGTTTCGCTCGCTCATTTCGTATATAATGGCGGTGCTGTCTAACTTTGCTATGTTTTCCATGATAAAAAAATTTTTAATCAATTTAGCTAAAAATCCTCCGCGAAACGACGAGGAGCTGGAAAGCGCCAAGCGCCTGTTTTTGCGCGCTGACAAACAGCTTTCCCCTTCCCAAAGGGGGCTTTCCAAAAAAGATTTGCTGGCATTATACCACAAATTGCTGGCCAAAAACAAGGTTAAAAAAAGCCCGGCGCTGGAGCGCCTACTGACCAAGCGGGCGGTGCGCACCCTGTCGGGCGTGGCCATTATCACGGTGCTTACCAAGCCCTGGGCCTGCCCGGGCCGATGTGTCTACTGCCCCAGCGAACCAGGCATGCCAAAGAGCTACTTGTCCGATGAACCGGCGGCCGCCCGCGCCAAGATGCTAAAATTTGACCCATACGAACAAACGCGCCAACGTATTTTGGCCCTGGAAGCCAACGGCCACCCCACCGATAAAATAGAGCTGATCATCAAGGGCGGCAGCTGGAGCGCCTATCCCCTCGCCTACCAGCACTGGTTTATTTTGCGCTGTTTCCAGGCGGCGAATGGGAGAATCAGGAATAAAAAATCAGGAATAAAAAAAATTGACGCGTTAAAAAAGACACTGGCCGAAGAGCAAAGAAAAAACGAGCTATCCAAGCACCGCATCGTCGGCTTGACTTTGGAAACGCGGCCGGATTTTATCACGGAAAAAACCGCGGCCGAGATGCGCGAGGTGGGATGCACGCGAGTGGAGATGGGAGCGCAAACCACCGACGATAAAATTCTAAAATTGATAAAACGCGGGCATGACGCGCGCCAAACCAAAACAGCCACGCGGCTTTTGAAAAATCACGGCTTCAAAGTGGACTATCATTTGATGCCCCAACTGCCCGGCTCCACGCCGGCGAAAGATTTGAAAATGATGGAAGAAATTTTTAGCGACCCGGATTACCGTCCCGACATGCTAAAAATTTATCCTTGCACGGTGATAGAAAATTCCTTGCTTTATGATTGGCTCAAAAAAGGAAGGTACAAACCTTATCCCGACAAACAACTGATAGCGACGCTTATAAAATTCAAAACGCGAATCCCCGGCTACGCGCGCGTTTCGCGCTTGATTCGAGATATTCCCGGGCACCACGTGAAAGCGGGAAATAAAATGACCAATCTGCGCCAGGTAATTCAGGCGCGGATGCGCGCGGAAGGATTAAAATGCCGCTGTCTCCGTTGCCGTGAGATTGGCCACAACGAAGAATTAGGAACAAAGAATAAAGAATTAAGGGTTAAATTGTTTATTGACAAATACAAAGCCAGTGGCGGCACAGAATATTTTTTGAGCTACGAAGACGTAAAAAGAAATGTCGTTTACGCCTTTTGCCGCCTTCGCATTCTCCCTCCCCTTTATAAGGGGAGGGTTAGGGAGGGGTATCGGGCCTTTATCCGCGAACTGCACACCTACGGCCATTTGGTCGGCATTGGCAAGAACGAAAAAAAAGCCAGCCAGCACACGGGCCTGGGCAAAAAATTGCTGGCCGAAGCGGAAAAAATTTGCGCGAAAAACAAGGTGCAGAAATTGGCCATCATCGCCGGCGTGGGCGTGCGAAATTATTACCGAAAACTCGGGTATCGGCTGGAAAATACCTATATGGTAAAAAAATTGCGTAAATAATGTTTAGTGATATAATGATATTGTGTTTGAGTGAAAGAAATTTGAACATAGAGCGAGCGTCGTTGAAATTTCTTTCACTCAAACAATATAACAATATGCAACTACCAAACAAATCTATCATCGCCTCGGGGCCGGTGATTATAGAAAACAATAAAGTGCTCTTGAACAAAGAAAAAAAAGAAGACGGCGGCGTTTCGCTTTGGATGTTTCCAGGTGGAGAAGTGGAGGATTTTGATGTTTCGCTGGAAGAAGCGTGCCAACGCGAAGCCAAAGAAGAACTGGGAATTGACGTAGAGATTGTCAAACCGCTTAAACCGATTATGTTAAACAAAGATGGCCGCGTGATTGTTTTGATACATTATCTCGCTAAACGGATAGGCGAAATCACGCCCGGCCCGCAGACAGCCGAATACGGCTGGCACGACATCAACAACCTGCCTCCCGACTGCGCGCCAAATGTTTATGAAGTTTTAAAAAATTTAATTTAACCCCACCCTGCCCCTCCCCTAATAGGAGAGGAAAAATTAAGGTAAATACTATGCACACGCAAGCCCTAAAGGAGTTTGACGGCGATATTTACGCGAGCATCGGACGTGAACTGAAACGTCAGGAAGAAGGATTAGAAATGATTCCTTCGGAAAATTTTGTTTCTCCGGCCGTGCTGGAAGCGCTCGGCTCAATACTCACCAACAAATACTCCGAGGGGTACGCGGGCAAGCGCTATTACGGCGGCTGTGAGTTTATTGACGAAGTGGAAACACTGGCCATAGACCGCGCCAAACAGCTATTCGGCGCCGAGCACGTCAATGTCCAGCCACTTTCGGGCGCGCCGGCCAATATCGCCGTCTATTTCGCTTTGCTTTCGCCCGGCGACACGGTGCTGGGCATGGACTTGTCTCACGGCGGCCACCTCACCCACGGCCACCCGGTCACCTACATGGCCAAAATTTTTAACTTCGTGCGCTACAAAACCAATGCCGAGGGCTTGATTGATTTGGATAACTTGCGCCAGATGACCTTGGAACATAAACCAAAAATCATTCTGGTGGGCTATTCGGCCTATTCGCGCGAAATTGAATACGCGAAGATAAAAGCCATTGCCGATGAAGCGGGCGCCATCACCATGGCCGACATTGCCCATATCGCCGGGCTTATAGCCGCCGGCGAAATGAGCAACCCGGTGCCGATTTTTGACGTCGTCACCACCACCACGCACAAAACATTGCGCGGTCCGCGCGGCGGCATGATAATGTGCAAAGAAAAATTCGCCAAAGCGATTGACAAGTCGGTATTCCCCGGCTTCCAGGGCGGGCCGCACGAAAACAACATCGCGGCCAAGGCCGTGGCATTTAAGGAAGCGCTGGAGCCGGCTTTCAAGGACTACGCCAAACAAATTAAAGCCAACGCCAAGATTCTGGAAGAAGAATTCAAAAAGCGGGATTATAAATTATGTTTCGGCGGCACGGACAATCATCTTTTGCTCATAGACGTGACGCCGAAAAACTTATCCGGCAAAGAAGCCCAAATCGCGCTGGACAAGGCCGGCATTACCGTGAACAAAAACATGATTCCCGATGACCCGCGCTCGCCCATGGACCCCTCGGGTATTCGCCTGGGCACGCCGGCCCTCACCACGCGCGGCATGAAAGAAAACGAAATGCGCCAAATAGCCGCCTGGATTGATGAAGCGATAATGAACTGGCAGGATGAAACAAAACTTGCCGACATTCGCCGGCAAGTCATTGAACTGACGAAAAAATTCCCGCTTTATTCTATTTAATTTCTCTCACTTCCACCAAGTTGACGTTGCCGGCCTGCCCGACTGGTTCGCCGGCCACCACTATCATGCGCTCGCCTTTTTTGGCGATTTTATTTTTCTTAATGTAAGCGATGGCTCGCTCAATCAATTCTTCTATGGTGTGGCAAGGCACCAAAACAAACGGCACCACTCCCCAAGACAAATTTAACTGGCGCCGCACCCGTTCGCCGCCCGTGGCCACCAGTATCGGCAGCTGGGGGCGCACGTGGCTGATCAAACGACCCGTGTCGCCGGTCAGCGACGCGGCTAAAATAATTTTGGCGTCTACTTCTTCGGCGAGCACGCGCGACAATTCGCTTACCGCCGTATCCACCGAAGCGTTTCTTCTGTAAATTGCCGGCAAACTGGTGTCGTCGTAGGCCGACTTCTCGGTGGCGCGAATTATTTCCGACATTGTTTCCACGACCAGGGCCGGATGCTTGCCCACCGAGGTCTCGTTTGACAGCATCAAAGCGTCGGCGTGATCTATCACGGCGTTGGCCACGTCGGAAACCTCGGCGCGGGTGGGCCGACGGCTCTCACGCATGGAATCCAGCATCTGGGTCGCCACCATTACCGGCTTGGCTATTTTTCTGGCCGAATCAATAATTCTTTTTTGCGCCAACGGCACTTCGGCGGCCGGAATTTCCAAACCCAAATCCCCGCGCGCCACCATCGCGCCGTCGGCCGCTTCCAAAATCTCGGTAATATTCTCCACCCCTTCGTGGCGCTCTATTTTGGCGATTATTCTTATTGGCTGTTCGCTCTTTCGGCCAAGCTCCTGCTCATACTGTTTTATCAAAAATTTCACGTCCAGAATATCCCTGGCGTTTTTCACGAAAGAAACCGCCAGCAGGTCAACCCCCAGCTTGACGGCGAACTTCAAATCGCTCTTGTCTTTCTCGCTTAAAGCAGTTACAGAGAGCGAACTGTCGGGCAAATTCAAACCTTTATTGGAGGTAATGATTCCGCCCTCCACCACCTGGCCCGCGATTCTAGTGCCCTTCACTTCGGTTATCTTAATCTCAACGCGGCCGTCGTCTATCAAAATACGCTCCCCGCTCTGCACGTATTTATGCAAATCGGCGAAATCAATCGGTAATTCTCCAGGACCGCTTTTATCTCCGCAGGTATTTAAGGAAACCGTCTGTCTTTCGCGCAAGGTCACTCCCTCTTTGGGCAAAACGCCCAGCCGAATTTTAGGCCCCTGCAAGTCGCCCATGATGGCCAGGGGCTCGCCGGTGGCTGCCTCGGCCCGGCGCAGATTATTGAATAATTTTTCGTGCTCTTCGTGGGTGCCATGGGAAAAATTAAGACGCGCCACGTTCATGCCCGCTCTTATCATTTTGACCTGGACCTTGACGTCGGCGCAGGCCGGCCCGATGGTGGCGCAAATTTTGGTTTTTTTCAGCATAGAACCACTAATCTTATTCACTAATCACACTAACTGACGAACGATTGGCTTGTCACTTTAACAACCCTTTCGCCCTCTCTTGCTGTTCCGGATTTAAGTTAAGTATCTTCATCATCTCTTCAACAGAAGAAGCCGGGGCTTCCTGTCCGCTCTGGCCGCCGCCGATTATTCCCATCAGCTGGCCATATTGATTCAGGAGCCCTTTCAGATACGGCTGCAGATACCAGGCTCCGAGTATCAACGAGCCGACAATAATTAAAAACTTAAACCAGCCGAGAAACGCGCTCCAAAAAAGCTTGCGGTTGATACGCCGATTCTGCTCGTAAATTATCTGCGACCACTTCAAATTTTTCTCCACCAATTCTCTTAGCGCCTCCGGGCCATCGTGCGCAGGCTCCGCGGGCCGCGGAGCCGGCGCCGCGTTTTCCGCACCCTCTTTCTTTTCTTCATTTCTTTTCTCATCGCCTGCTTGCGGCTCGTCGTTATATTTATGCTTAAACATATCATTTTTTCTTTGATAATTTATGGAGTTCGCGTTCAAAGGTTCGCACATCTTTGAAATCTCGGTACACGCTGGCAAAACGGATATAGGCCACCTTGTCAAACAGCCGCAAATGCTTCATCACAATCTCGCCGATATCCCCGCTGGCCAGCTCACGCGATTTGCGCTTGGAAATATCGCGCTCAATATCATGCACCAGGCGATGAAAATTTTCCTGCGTGTAAGGGCGCTTGGTCAGCGACCGCCTGATGCCGTTTTCTATCTTGTCGCGCATATAGCTTTCGCGGCCGCCGTTTCTTTTCACGACGATCACATCCAAGAGTTCCACCTCCTCAACGGTGGAAAAACGATAGCGGCATTTGTCGCACTGCCGGCGGCGGCGAATAGACATATCATCGCCGGCCGGCCGGCTGTCCACTACCCTGGTGTCTTTGTTGTTGCAAACCGGACAGCGCATAGTTGATATACTTTACCATTTTCCCAAAAAATAAACAACCCCGACTGAGTCGGGGTTGTTTCGCTTAAAATCAGATGCCCATTTTCTTTCTAATGAACGCCGGTATTTCCAATTCCTCGTCATCGCCCTTGGGTTTGCTTTGGACGGACGCGAGCGGAGCGGCGGTTTTTTGAATTATCTGTTTGAATTTCTTTTCTTCCTCCTCTTCTTCCTTTTGTGTTTTTCTGGCAAAACTGCTTGACCCGAATTTGCCGGCCGAAAAAATGCCGGACGCGACCGCCGGTTCTTCCACGGCCGCGTAAGTCGGACGCCGATCGTCAAAGCCCGTGGCTACCACGGTGATGCGCACACTGTCCCCGGCCGCTTCGTCTATCACGGACCCAAAAATAATTTTTGCGTCTTCGGCGGCCGAGCTGGTGATGATTTTGGCGGCCTCGCTCACTTCATTCATCGTCAAATCCGAACCGCCGGTGACCGTAAATAAAATCCCGCGCGCCCCGTCTATGGAAAGCTCCAAAAGGGGGCTGGAAATGGCGGCCTTGGCCGCGTCTGTGGCCCGGTTCTCGCCCGTGCCCACGCCAATGCCCATCAGGGCCGAACCGGCTTCGCGCATGATGGTTTTCACGTCCGCGAAATCCACATTTATCAGGCCCGGAATGGTGATAAGTTCGGCAATGCCCTGCACGCCCTGGCGCAAAACATCGTCCACGATTTTGAAAGAATCAAGCAGGGTGGTTTTTTTGTCAATGACCTGCAAAACGCGGTCGTTCGGAATGGTGATAATCGCGTCTACGTTGCGAGCCAAGAGTTCCCAGCCCTTGTCCGCGATATCGCGCCTTTGCGGCCCCTCAAAACCAAACGGCTTGGTAACCACGGCCACGGTAAGCGCGCCCAGCTCTTTGGCCACGGCCGCCACCACGGGCCCGGCGCCGGTGCCGGTGCCGCCGCCCAAACCGCAGGTGATAAAAACCATGTCTGAATCCTTTAAGGTGTCGCGAATTTCATTCTGGGATTCCTCGGCCGCCTTGCGCCCCAAATCCGGGTCCATGCCCGCGCCCAGGCCGCGCGTGACACTTTTGCCGATATGCAATTTTTGCGGGGCCGCGTTGTGATGCAGGGCCTGCACATCGGTGTTCATCACGATAAAATCAACACCGCGAATTTTCCCCGAAATCATCCGGTTGACCGCCGAATTGCCCGACCCCCCCACGCCAACCACTTTTATTTTCGCGAAAGTTTCAATGTCCGGTTTTACTTGCGGCATATCATTGTCATTAAAAATAGCGGAGACAATCTCCGCTATATATTTTATCTTTTCGCCAAATCGCTGTCAAGCAAGTATGAACACATTTTGTATTCAAGGGATTAAAGTCTTTATCCACTTCTTCAATTTGCCGCCGGCACGTCCCATTGTCTTGTCCAAAAATGAAACTCCGCCGCTATGCTCGCCGGCCGCTTGCGCGCCCCATTTCACCATGCCGATGGCCGTGGCAAATCCCAGGTCGTTTACTTTATCAGTGACGCTCATCAGCCCGAGCGGATAGCCCAGGGCCGAGGGCAGGCGCAAGACCCGCTTGGAAAATTCCACCAAGCCGGCGAGCTTGGCGCCGGCGCCGGAAAAAATCACCCCGGCCGGCAACAGGCCCGAGCGCTGTACCTGACGCAGCTGCTCGTCCACCTTCTGCAAAATTTCTTCCATTCTGGCCGCCACGATTTCGCATAAATATTTTCTCTTCACGATTTCGTGCTTTTCCGAACCCAAATCAAACAAATCTATTTCTTCTTTTTTGGCCAGCGGCTCCAGCACGCATTCGCCGTATTCAATCTTTATCCGCTCGGCGATATCCACGGAGGTGCGCAAACCAATGGCAATATCATTGGTAATGTTGCCCGAACCCAGCGGCACCGAGGCCGTGTGCAAAAGCTCGCCTTCCTCAAACACGGCCAGACTGGTGGACGCTCCGCCGATGTTGACCACGGCCGTGCCCAATTCTTTTTGCCGCCGCGTGGCCGCGGCCTCGGCCACGGCCAAAATAGATAGGGCCAGGTCGTCTATCTCCAGGCCTGCCCGATAGACCGATTTGGTGAGATTTTTTAATTGCGAAGAAGAACCCAGCACAATGCTGGTATCCACTTCCAGCCGCACGCCGGTCATGCCCACCGGGTCTTTGAGCGCGAGCTGGCCGTCCACGCCAAAACTGCGCGGCAAAACATGCAAAACCTCGTAATTAAGCGGCGTGGCGATGGATTTGGCCGCGTCCAGGGCTCTTTGCACGTCTTCTTCGGCGATTTCGCTGTTGGCTTTGGAGACAGCCACCACTCCCTTGCTCGGCTGAACCAGCACGTGTTGCGACGGCACGCCCACCCACACGCTGACAATGGGCATGCCCACCATCCGCTCGCATCTTTCCAGGCAAGCTGAAATGGAAGACACCGCGTCTTCAATGCTTTCTATTTTTCCCTTATTCACTCCCTCGGAGCCGTATTCAGCCGCTCCTAAAATCTGCAGTTCTTTTTCACCGTCTTCTTTTTCCACCACTTGTCCCACGGCCATCCGCACCGCCGAAGAGCCTATGTCAAGACCGCCGATTAAATGGCTGTTTCTGTGTTTAGACATATAATTTACCCCTACCTTCCCTCCCCCTTAAAAAGGGGGGGGACAGGAGGGGGTAGATTCAAACATTATACATTATCTCACTAAATTTATAAAGTGCGGAATAAAAATCATCAGCCCGATGACGGCCGCGAAAAGCGCCGTAAGCAAAACCGCGCCGGCTGTCGCATCTTTTATGTCGCGCACGTAATGATGCAAGCGCGGCTTGAGCAAATCATTAAAATACTCCAGGGCCGTATTTAAAATTTCCATCACCAACACCATCAATATCAAAAGCAGAATCAGGATACGCTCCCAGCGCGCCAGCGGAAAAATAATAGACAACGCGAAAACTATAACACCGGCCGCTGTTTGCGCGCGAAAATTATATTGCGACCTAAAAACAAATTTTAATCCGCGGCCCGCGGCCGCGATGCTTTTTGTGAGACGCTTAAACATACAATTCTTTCCTGCAAGCCAAACATAATTTTGGCTTCTTTTTTTGCGATATGGTCATAGCCGGCCAAATGCAAAAGGCCGTGAACCAAAACGCGCGCAAATTCTTCTTTTTCCAAAACTCCGCATTCCTTGGCTTGCCTTTTTATCCGCGCGGGCGACAAATAAATTTGTCCGAACGTTTCGCCCTTAATTTTTTTTTCTTCCTGCCAGGCAAAAGCCAAAACATCGGTAACCACGTTTCGCCCGCGCCACCGATAATTCAACTTTTTCATGGCCGCGTCTCCTATGATATTCACTTCGGCTTCGCCGCGCAATTTTTTTTCCAATTTGGCCGCGGCCGCCGCTGTTTTGGAAATAAAACCGTCGCTCAACCGACACTGCGTTTCCCTGTTTATCACAAGCCGTATCATATTATGGCGTGGGGGTGACTGTGGCCGCGAATCTAAAACTGCGCGCGAGCATTTTAATCACGATGCCGTAATTTACCGCGGCCGCTTCCCCGGGATGATAAAGCAGAGCGTACATTCTGTTGCCGTCGGTGAAATAATAGACCAGCCAATCAGCCCGGCGCTTGGCCGGCAATTTGAAAAAGGTTTCAAAATCCACCACTTCGGCGTACTTTTCGCCGGGCGCCCACTTGGCAAACCAGTCCGCAAAAGTCCGTGTCTCGTCGTTCAGCTCAAACGCGCGCACCTCAATATTTTCTCCACCCAATGTGCTGAAAAGAACATCGCTGTAAGTCTGGTCCGTGTCGCCCACAGCCCAATCATTGGGATAATACAGCGAATAGCCGTAGACCGGATTAGTGTATTCTTTGACAGTGCCGGCTTCAATCAATTTTTCCGGCTCCATGCCTTTGGGATTGTATAAATTGTAAACTTCGTGGCCGTCGTTGTGGCTGTCGCCGTCTTTGTCCGGGTTGTCCTTGTCCGTGCCAAAAATTGCTTCAGCCTCATCGGCAATGTCGTCTTTGTCCAAATCAAACGCCAGCGACAAAAAAGGCGAGGGGAAATTTAAGGCCGCTTCGCCGATGCTAATAGTGGTCGTCGGCTCGTTCACTGCCGTGCTCGTGGGCTCGGCCAAAACCAACACTGGTTCTTCCGCGACCGGTTCTGGCGCCGGCGCGAGAACCGGCGGAGGCGGCGCCACAGCTGTTTTTTGCTTCGTGGCCTGGTTCCAATAATACCAGCCGACCAGGCCAACGGCCAAAACAAACAAAACCGCGGCCGCCAGCGCCATAAATTTTTTACTGGCCAACAGATTGGCCGGATGCAAATTGTCGCCGGCGCCGGCCGCGGCGTCTTTATCCATCAATTTCTTTTCCGACGCGGTCAGAACAGGCTTTTGTTCCAAAATTATTTCCTTTTCCACTTTTTTGAATTTGATGGCAGGATTCTGGCCCGCGTAAAAATCCGGCGGTATGGTTTGCACCTCCAATTTGGATTCTTCGGCTGAGATTGTCGGCTTTTTACCAAACATAGAACCACTAATTTTATCCACTAATCGCACTAATTGGCGACTGTATTCGTTGCCGGCTGGGGTGCGAACAGTTTGCCCGGGCCCAAGGGATTGTAACCGTTCCTGACTTCTTTGCCGTCAACATAGCTGTCGCCGTCGGTGTCCGGATTCAACGGGTCGGTTTTCCAGATAATCACTTCATCGCCGTCGGTCAGGCCGTCGCTATCGCTGTCTGTTTTTTCCGGGTCAGTGCCCAATTCTTTTTCCCGAACATCATCCAGGCCGTCTTTATCCGTATCCACGGCCTCGCCAAATAGTATTGTATCATTTTTCATCTTGTTTGGCACTTCCGTGGAAGTGGGAGGAGGCGCGGCGCCAGAGTCAGCGGCAGTTCCCACGCTGGCTCCATAGTCCCCCGCAGGGGGCGGCTGTGGAGCCGAAGTGCTGGCATTGGGCTCCACAGCCCCGACTAAGTCGGGGACTATGGAGCCAGCCGGAGTGAGACTCGCGGGCTTGGCCGCAGGTTGTTTGATAAATTTTCCATAAGCCCACCAGCCGCCGCCCAAGAGCACGATAACAAGCGCTATGGCCAGTACCACCTTGCCGACTATCGGCGCCTTCATTTTGTAGGCCGGAATTTCACTGCTCAAATCTTCAAAACCAACCGGCGGGGTTTGCACGCGTAAATTCATCTCCCTGCCGCTGTCTTCCATCAATGGCTTCTTCTTCAAAAGCCCGGCGGATAAAGCGTCGGCTGTCGGCGCTGACGCGGTCGTTGTCGTTCCCCCCTTTATAAGAGCCTGCCCCGAACTTGTTTCGGGAGGGGACGCTGGGTGGTAATCCGCGTTTGCCTTCTTCTCCACCCCGTCAAAAATATCCACGGGCTCGCCGGGTAAATTGGCTGGCGGCGCGCTGGCCGCTTTTTGGTCGTCAAACATAAATATTTTGTCATTGCGAGCGACCGGAGGGAGCGAAGCAATCCCATCCCTATCCAGGGGATTGCTTCGTCGCTTCGCTCCTCGCAATGACGATTATTTTTTCAACGGGTTCATCCCCCTTCTCACCTCATAGCCGTCGGTTTTTCCGTCGCCATCTGTATCGGCCTTAAGCGGGTTGGTTTTGCGGGTTTTAATTTCATCAAAATCCAGAATACCGTCGCTGTCCGTGTCGGCCGAATCCGGGCTGGTGCCCAGTTTTTTTTCTTCTTCATTGGAAAGCCCGTCTAAATCCGAATCGGTTTCAGCCGCCTGTTTCACGCGGTCTTCAAATTCCTTTTTTATTTTCTCGGCCTCGGTTGTTCTTTGCTGTTCCGAGAACGGCTGACTTGTTGGCGCATTTGATTTGCTTTGCCTAATTAGCCGATAGGCAAAAAAACCGCCGACCGCAAGCAAAATGATAATGCTCATTAATAAAAATTTTCTGCTCATAATGATATTAAATTACTGACATCGCGGACCATCTGGTGTTTCAACACAGTTAAAATCACGCGAGCATTGCGGATTGCAACTACTATACACAGAACAACCATTATTCCATGTGCAAGTTTCTACGCATTTACCAGCGCATCTAGACCCCGTAAAGTTACAAGCATTTTGACACTGAACGCATTTGCCATATCTATTGCACTCATAACCAGAGTCACAACCTCCGCCACGACTTCCACATACGCCACCGCAACCGTTCGAACCACAGTCTTTACCCGAACAATCCGGCACGCAAGCAGAAACACATTGGCCATTGGTACAGCCGTACTCGCACCAAGAAGAGCCTAAGAATTCTTCATAGCATTTATCTGTATCCGCATCAGTAACACAACGAACAACGTAATCCCCGCCGCCGCTCCTCGGTCTACATTTTGGATAGCCCGACCCCGGTGTACATTCGTCTGTGCAAGCCGGCGGCGGCGCTTTACATTGCCCGGAATCAATCTGACAATTGTTGCAGGTTAAATTTCCGGTAAATCCCGCGCCAAAACGACTCTCGCAGGTTTGCCCGGCCGGAACATTTCCTTCGCATTCTTCTCCTGCTTCAATTTTTCCATTGCCGCAAACCGGACCACTGGGCGCGTTTGACACGCAAGCCCCATAACCGTCGCATTTGCCGCTGCCGCCGCCCGCCGGAATGCAGGCGGCTCCGGACGGCTTAAACGAATCACCCGGACAATATTCAGACGCGCTGTCGCATTTTTCCACGACATCGCACTCGCCCACCGCGCCGCGGCACTCAACGCCGGCCTTATCCTTACAAAATCCGCTGGCAGTGGTGGCCCCACAGACGCTGTAATCAAAATACATTTTATCGGTTACTATTTTGTTTATATCCCGGATATTATCAACGCCAACATTGTTATTTAAGCTGACGCAAACATTAAACACCTGCCAATAGCTCGCTTTCGCGTTGGCCGACAACTGGGCACCACTCAAATAATATGTCTTGTCCGGCAAATCAAAATGGCGGTAATAGTGAGAATCAGACCCGGCCCCGGCCTCGGGAAAATACACATCCACTTTTAATTTTGCTGATGCGCCAAAATTTTTGATTGACTCTCCAGGCAGGCGCACGTAAAAACTGTACAGCTGATTCTTAGTCACCACCATGTCGCCGCCATTAGTGATTTTGGACGCGTCAACAGTAAAGGCCAGCTCGTTGGATTTGGCCAAAGTATTGCCAGAACCATGATACCAAATGCCATATGTGTCGGAATTAATATAGTATTCCGCGCCTTTAACCGGAGTAACTGAATTATCTTCAACCGGCGGCTTACCGACTCCGCCCGGTCCGTAAAAACCGCTGTTGAAACTGCGGTCTCCAATCCAGGTCGTAACAATGCGGACATCGTTGGGACGCGCCTTCGTCACCGGCTCAGTTGTTTTGGGGATCACAGGCGACAAAATCAAATCATAATGCCAAGGGTTTGTTTCGCTCTCTTTTTGCGAGTAAATCGGAAAATCACGATGGCGCGCGGCGATATCGCTGTTGATGTTCATCTGATACTTGCAGGCCGGATCGCTGTGTATGCGCGCCAATGGCGCCGGAGGCACATTCCCCCAACCTTCATGCAGGGAATATTTTATATCAGATGATTGATTCCATTGCCTGCCGCTAATCAGTTTTTCCTCGCCGGTCATGGTTTTGATATACGTATAAAAACCGCCGTTCGTAGCACCACCGTTTAATGGATTGGTTGATTTCGGATCCAGCACATTGATTATTTCCCCGCCCACCTCCACGCCATTGGCATTGTCCAAACCGCACTTCACGCAGTCATCGGACGGCGTTAGTTTCATGCAATTTTCAGAACAAGTTTTCTGCCCCACTTTATAAACACCGGGTTCCGGCGTGTTAACCGACTCCTCCTCGCAGGTATACACGGCATAGCCGTTAAAATTGGAATTTTTTATCATTTGTGTGGCGCCGGCCAGATATTCCGCGCTGTAAAGTGTTTTACCAACTGTCTCGCACTTTTCCGGCCCGTTAAGCAAACTGTCGCCGCAGTATTCTTTTGGCTGGACATCTATGGTATTTTTGCAATCAACTGAACAGTACGAACATGATTTTCCATAAGAGGGCGCGCAGGGCTTGCCGTTTTTGGCCGCGCCTTCGTCGCAGGCCTCACCCGTGGCCACTACTTTGTCCCCGCAAGAGCCGGCCGGGGCCGGTGTTTGCGCGGCCGCGGCGCAGGATACGCCAACCGTGTACCGACAGATCGCGTCGCAGACGCTTTTTACCCCGTCCACGCAGGTTGTTTCACTGCCCGGCGGGTCGCATTGCTCGTCGCTGACTTGCAAAAAATTATCCCCGCAATAAGGCCCGTATTTTTGGCAGTCGGCGGCGCAGGAATCAGTCTGTTTTAGGGCGTATTTTGCCTGGGCATTGCCCGGGTCGCAAATCTCGTATTTGGAATTTTTCACGCTGTCGCCGCAATAGCCCGGATAGTTCGCCAAATCAGCCGAATTAGCGGCCGGCACTTTTCCCGAACAAGTTGTATTACATTTGTTCCAAGTACCGTTAAGCTTGCCGTCATCGCACTGCTCGCCGAAATCAAGTTTGTTGTTGCCGCAATTTTTGAAAGTGGCGCAGTCTACCGGAGCCGCGGCCGACCACTGGCAATCGCTCTCGCATGTCTTCACGGTGCATGCCCCCTTGTCATACACCTTTTGCCCTGGCGGGTCGCACGCCTCTTTGCCGGCCGTCACATAACCGTCGCCGCAACTGCCCTGGGCCAGGCCCGTAATTTCGCCGCCACCATTGTACTGCAAACAGATGCCCGTGGGCTCCGAGGTTTTGAATCTGTTTTTATCCACAAAATCATCCACAAACTTAGTCCAATTACTGATACTCGCCCCAATGTCGCCGTCAAAAGGATTTTCAAATTTGGAACGCACTGTGTAGCCGCCGCTGTCGGAATAAATATAGCGATAGGCCAGGGAATTGGGATGGCAGGCAAAGCTAAAGCGCCGGTCGGCCACGCTCCAGCCCGTAACCGGGTCGTGCAGGGTGCAGGTGGCCGGGTTTAGGCCTGCGCATTGCGTATCGGCCGTGCAAAATCTCGCCTGGCTCATATCAGTGCAACTGCCGCCCTGGGCCAGTTTGTTTATCGGGTCCACCGGCAAAGCGCCGCCCGCGGCCGCGCCCAAAACCGACCACGACGGCCAGGCGCTCACTGTCTGCCCGGCTAAATACGTGCCTGATTCCAATTTGGGGAAACTCTGTTTGCCCGCTGCACTGTTCATCAAATCCATCACCTCTTTATTCGTCAGCGCGCGATTGTAAACGCGCACGTCGTCTATCTGGCCATTCCAAAGCTGGCCGGCCGAAGCGCCGACCTGGGCACCGATGCGCGCCGCCTGCTTTGTCAAATTCCAATTCTTGGCTTCTGATTTAAGGAGAGCGCCGTCGGCGTACAATTTTGCCAGGGTGCCGTCATAAGTAAGACAAATGTGATGCCAAACCCCTGTTGTCCAAAATTTATCCACTTTTATATCATCGCTGTAACCGCCGCCCAGCAAACTCTCCCCCTGCCGTCCCAGATAAAACGCGCCGCCAGCGGACGGAGAACCATAAGCAACGATAAAACCATAATCATTACTGACTGAACCTGTTTTCCCCCAGCTGCACAACGTCCTGGCCGCGTTGCCCCCGGCAAACAAAGCCGGATTGCCCAAATCAACATAATCGCTCGTGCCGTTAAAATTCATGGCCTGGCCCAGCACGCCCGTGGAAAACACCGGATTATTTATCGCCGTTCCTTTATAATTATAGCCCGACTTGTCAAAAATCGTTTTGCCAGAGCGGTCTTCTTTATCCAAAGTATAATGTCCCACCAAACCCTTGTTGCCGCCCTCCAGCACATCTTCTATGGCCGCCAAATCGCGCAGGCGCCGGTAATTGCGTTTGAGCTTGTCGGTTTGCGCCGAACAAACCTGTCCGCCCGGGCAATCAAAATCACTGACGCAGGTTTTGTCGCTACCCGGGCTGGCAATACTGGTTCCACAAAATCCGCTGTTGGTCAGGTTGACGTTAAAACGCAAGTTCTCCATCAGTTGCGAAAAAACTTTTTTCATTTCAGGGCTCGCGTTGGCATTCAGGCTAAACAAATAGATATTGGAATACAAGTTTTTGCTGGGACCCGTGCCGTCTTCCCGCTTGTAATTCGCGTAGCTTAAAGCGTCCACATAATAATTGTAATCATCGGTGACCGCGCCATAGCCGTTGACCGATATGTCGCGCACCTGGCCGACAAAACCCTTGCCGCCGCTGGCCTTGTCGTTTTCATACCATTGCCGCGGAGTGAGATGCCCGGGATTGGAAAAAACCTGAATGCCGATGGCGTCTGGCCCGCGGTCGCTGGCCAGGAAAAATCGCTTCAGCGAGCCGGGCGTGACAATGGCCGCGGCCGTGGTTTGCACCGCCGGTTTCAAATATGGCAGGTCGTCGGCTTTGCCCGTGGCCCCGCTGTCAGCGCAATAATAAGTGCTGAAATTAAAAAACCCGTCGCCGCTTGCCGCAGACGCCGGAATGTTGTCGTTGTTGCCGTACTTATCTTCATAAGGCAAAGTGAGGGTCGCGGGCCAGGGATTTTCGCACAAGAAAACAACCACGCGCGACTTGCCGGTGGCCGTTAGGCCGCTTTGCGCCGTATATTTATTGGACGTTATTTCAGCCGCGGCCGTAACATCTATTTCGCCATTGCGGTTTTGCGCCGTAATTTCGTTAAAATTCGCGGTCGTGTTTTGCAAAATCACATAGGGATTCACGCTCGTGCTTGTCGGCGCCCACCAATACTGCCAAGCGTAATAATTCGGTATGGGCTGAATTATTTGGTCTTTGTCGGTTTTCGCTATTGCTTCCAGGGTTTTTTTTTGGCCGTTCGCAGACAAATAAGCGAAGGCCGGATTTATTTCCACTTTTTTTACTTCGCAAATTTTGGTAGCCGTGGAAAATTTCCAGTTAATGTGTTTTTTATCCGCGGCCGGACTGGCATAGCCGATGCTTACGCCGGTTTTGTCGCGGATTTCGTTTTTTAAAATAATGGCGTAGGGCGAGCTGGTGGCCAGAGGCGCTGACAGCCGGGCGTAAACGCGCGAAGCCTCGGCCGTGGAAGAAGGAATGACCGTGGCTGCGGCCAGATTACTGCCGGCGCACCATTTAGCCGCCAAAGTTGATGCCGGCATTAAAGCGGCAACATCTTCATCGTCGGTCGGGCAGGCTTCGGTCGCTTTGACGCCGCGCGCGATAATAAAATTATTTTTCAAGGTCGCGTTATCTATAATTTTATCAAACTCGGCTTCTATGACGGTATTCGGACAAATATCGGTTTGCGGAATACCGGTAAGCGCGCCCGGATACACCGTAATAATCGCCGGCCTTTTGTAGCAGCAGGTGTCAGAGCCAACGCCGTATTTGTCAAGCGCGTCCGCGTTGAGCGGGCATTCGGAATCTTTGGTATAGCCGCAGGGAATCTCAAACTTGCCAATGCCTTTGGCAATGCCTGCCGCGGCTGAAATATCGGTTGACTGAATGGGCAGCCCGCCGCCTGTCGGCGCCGCAGCCGTGCCCAGACCTTTGCCAATGGCCAGCGACCACGGGTCTATGAGCCCTTTATGTTCCAATGAAAGTCCGCTTTCGCAAAAATCATCTTCGCCTGTTTCGGTTTTGCCATCAGCGCAGACCGATGGCGTGGTATATAATAAGGAAGAACCCAAATGCTGGCCGTTTTTGCCGCAACCTTCCAAGCCGGGCGTACATTCGGATTTATCAGCGCCTTTGTATGTGCTGGTACTCACCTGACACAAATCATTGCACCATTCCGCGCGCTTGCCCGCCCCCAAATCACAGCTAACATCTTCTTCCGGCCCTTCTATACCGTCGCCGCATTGGCTAAAAGCCGCGGCGCAGGCCGCGTTAAAATCGGCCTGGGCAAAGCCGCCAAAAGTCGCCTGATTGTCCCAGCACCATTTGCTGGCCAGTTTAGTGCCATTATGCAAACAACTCGCGTTGCATCCCAGCGCTGATTGCGGATTGGCCGGGTCCGGTGCAATGCCCAAATCGCAATCCTCATCATCGCCCACGGTTCTGTTGCCGCAGATGGAAACGTTTATGGCGCCCGGCGGCGGGCTGGCCGACGAGCCTTTTTTGGTGTTATTTTTTGACCGACAGTCCAAATTGCAGGCAAAAGCCGACTGGGGGTTTGCGGCATTAGACGCAATACCCAAATCACAATCCTCGCCCGCTTCCACTTTGCCGTTGCCGCAGGCCGCGAGGAGCATGCCGGCGCCCGCGGCCACGCCACTGCCTTTTTTCACGCAATGGCTGGTGCAAAATTGATTCTTGCCTTGGGTGCCGTAAAAATTTATCTGGGCCACCTTGTCGTCTGATGAGGCCCATGTCCAGCTGGTCTTCCAAGGATTTACTTTTTGGCCGCTCGGGTTGCATTTGTCCGGCGAGGAATACGCCAGCACATTGTAAACCTCGCGCGAAGTAATGGTGGGCGCGATGTACTTGGCCGGCGCCACCTCGGCGCGCGCCACTTCGCATTTGGTTTTTTTGGTGCGGAAGCGCCAGGAAAATTCTTTGGTATACGGCTTGCTGAAATTAGTAGCGTCATTGGCCTGGGAAAGGGTACGCAGAGACCACAACAAACGTTGGTCGCTCAAATTGGTGGCGCTGGCTGAAACAGTCGCCAAGTACAGGGTCTCGGGCTTTAATTCTACCGAGGTGTCTTTGGAATTAGCAACTTTCAAAATCGTGTAACCCCCGGCGCTGTCCAAAACCACATCCCCAGACGCGCCCACGGACTTCAGCTGTTTGCAATTTTCATCCAGACACTCGTAAAGTTTTACCGAGCCCTTTTCATTGGCGCCGGTCAGGTTGCGCATGGACATAGAGGTGCTCCAGCGCACAGCCACCTCGGCGTTGGTGCAGGCCTCCAAACAGTTGGGCCAAAAATCAATCGGCTTGGGGTCGCTTAAATCAATTTTCAAAATGCCATTGCCGCTAAAACTACCCTCGGCGTCCATGGCTCTGGCTATCAGGCTGACTGCGTCAAAAGGATTGGCCAGCCCAACCCCCACTGTGTTGGTCAAAGCGGAAAAACGCGCCTTTTTTTGCGTGGCGGCTCCGTCAAAAATTTCCGAGTAAGACGTGTCGCCCGAATTCCAGCTCCAATTAAAAGCGCTGGCGTCCATTAGCACGCATTTTTGCGTGGACAGGCCCGTGGCCGACCAATACTGGGAATTGCCCTTGTTTGTAATGGGCTTTTCCAAAACACTGGTGTAATAATCATAGGGGGTGACCAGCACTTTTTTCATTTTGCAATCCGCGTCATCGGTTTTGAAGAAAAAACAATAGGCGCTGTTGGCAATGCCCGCGCCATCGCAGGGCTTGTCTTTTTGCAAATTTAAAACCGCCGGGCCCACGCCCGCTGAAATGTTGGCAGACAAAACAGCCTGATACCAGGTATTGTTTTTCCACAAACCGTTGTTGTAGCCGGACGTTGGTTTTAAGTTTACAAAAGAAGTGGCGCCATTGGCAGTCTGCGCGCCGATGGCCGGGGTAAACACGGCCGTGGCGTTGGTTTGGTCCGCGAGCGGCACGCCAACCGGATTAACGCACAAACCATTTTCCAGGCCCGCGCATTCGCGAAGCACGAAATCAGCCGGGCTAATGGGATTCATCAGCTTGGAAAACTCCACCGACACCAGGGCCTGACGGCAAACATTATGGTGGTCTCCGGACGCGCCCCCATCCCACGAAATATCAGGCGAAGGCGAGGGCAAAACAATGCCCGCGTCATCGCATCTTTCTATGACGCGGGGAAACTTGGGAATGTCGCGCGTGCTTATGCGCCAAACATAGCCCGAGGTTAGGGTCTCGCCGGCGCACAGCTCGGTGGCCGGCTTGCACAGGCCCTTGTCCGCGCCCGTGGCACAGCACTTGTCCGCGCCCGCGCATTTATTTCCGCTTTTCACGCAGTCGTAGACATCAAAATTAGCTGGATTGCTCATTTTTTGCTCGGCCGAACGGTAGACCACCACGGGCCCGGTAATGGCGCCCGGGGGCGGCGAGGCAAAACTGGCGATTTGCGCCTTGCCAGAATTGGCCACGCTCACGCCCGCGGCCGGCACGCGCCCCACCACACTTGTGGACGAAGCCTGGGTTTTCCAAAAATACACGCTCGGACTGGCGCCAAAATACTCGCCGGCGATTTTCATCTGCGAAGAAGCCGCGAACGGCACTGGCCCGGCCGTAGGGTCTATATTGCAAATGCCCGGCGCCGGACGGCCGTCGCCAAGCGTAAAGCCGTAAAAGGGCGCGCCCGCCTCCCCGCTGGCCGATACCACCTGCACCGCGTACTGGCCGTTTAATAGTTCGCTCGCGTTCGGAAACTTCACGATGATTCTGTCTGTTTTCCAAATATTATTTTTGCATTCTGGCGGAAAATCAAAGTCGCCCAGATTGGCCAGGCCCGAGCCGTTTAGCTTAAACCAAATTTTTCCCACTTTGTCGCCGAAATTTTTGCCGGTGATGGTAATATATTCCCCTCGCCCACCGTTTTCCGGACTAATGCCGGAAATCACCGGCGCGCCCTCGCCCATGCCGTCTATTACCGCAAAGCCCACCGAATTGCTTTCCGCTCCTTTGGTGTCTGTTAATTTTACCGGCGCCCAGCCCTGGCCCAGGCCAGGCACTTTGGCTTTGGCCGCGGTGTCGTTCCAGGCCAAAGGGTCTGCATACGCCGCCAGTTCGCCAAAAGTGATTTTGCTCGCGGCGCCGTAAGTACTAAAACTCTTGCCCGCGAGCGTTACCTCTTGCCCCACCACTCCGCTCGGCGGAATGGGCGGGCACAAACTGGGGCGTGTTTGCGTTGTAATGCTAAAATCCGGCACGCTCGGGCCAAAACTGTCGTTGGTCCGGTCAATAAACTGCCGTGGTGCGCCGTTTATTGTGTTGGTAGCCGTCACTACCATCATTGGCCCGCTCACCGCTGTCCTTGGCGCTTCCACTAAAATTTGCGACGAAGACCAGCTGGAATTTAGACTGCCGCAGTTGGCCAAATCGGCTTTTATCCAGTCGCTCAAAACATCGGGCGAGGGATTGCTTTTGGCCGCCATATAGGCGGCGCCGGGTTTGACGCCAAAATAACTGCCAAAAATAGTAACATAGGAGCCGGGAGCGCCCGAGCCCGGAGAAACCGAGCGAATCATGGCGCGCTCCACGCACACACCCGTGGTTTGGCCTGATGGAATCTCGCAATAACCGCTGGCGCAATCCGCGTCTTTGGCACACTGCCCCCCGGCGCAAGCCCCGCATTCACCCCCGCAGGCCGGCGGCCCTTTTTGTATTTCCCCCGGGTCCAGCACATTGTCAAAACAATGCTGGGGCCGCAAGTAAACCGGCAGGGTATCGCTGCCGTTTTGACCGGCCCAATCAATATCCAAGGCGTTCAGAGTATGGTTGCCAGCGGCCAGACCGGCTGTGGGCCAGTCTATTTGCGTGGTGCCGCTCTTTTGACAGCCGGCAAATGTCCGATACCCGACTTCCTGGCCATCGGCTTTGAGCGTCACATTTTGCACCCCCAAATCATCGGCAAAATTCATGTAAACCGGCACTTTCAATCCCAACTGCAACTGGTCTGGCGCGGGCGGCTGTATATATATGGTAGGCGGCTTGCGGTCCACCCCGTCGCCGGTGATAAATTCCACGTCTTTACAGCCGTCGCCAAGCTGATACGAGCAGTTCAAAGTTTTTTTGCCGTCGGCCGTGGTAACAGCGCTTGGATTTTTGAAGCGCAAAATATAGGCCGTGGATGGCTCCAGACAATCACTGGGCGGGTCGCTGGCTCCGCAGGAACCCTTGGGCACGAACTCGGCGATTTTGGCGCTGCCGTTGGCCGGTTTCCAGTCGCCCGCCTGCTCGCTGTTGTCGCTTTTTTTGATTAGCACGATGTTGCCCTGGATAGAACTAAGGCCAAACTCCAAATTAAAAGCAACAGTCGGGTGAACATTGCGCAAGCAAAGCTGTCCCCCGCCCGGCAACTTGGCCACATAAAAAACATCGCCGGGCAAATAGCCGCCTGGCCCGCCCCCGCCGCAGGCGGCGCAGCTGCCGCCGCAATCCACGCCGGTTTCGTCCTGGTCCTGCACCCCGTTGTAGCAATACTGGGGATAACTGCCCGTGGCCGAAACCAATTTGCTGATGACAAAACTGGTGATGGCGTAAGACGCCAGAATAATGACCAGCCCGATGAGCGCGTTGAAAATAATTTTCTTGGCCGTGGCTATTTTTTCGTCATTGCCGCCGGCTGTCATCCACGCAAAACCGCCATAGAGCAAAAGTACCAGCGCCACGATGCCCAAAAGCCCCAGGGCCGTGCGGATAATTTTCGCCACCAGCACCCTGATGTCGGTATCCGGCAGGCCGCTCGCTTTGGCCTGTTCCAGGCCCACGTCAACCGGAGCGGCCGGCTGGGCAAAAACAAAATCCGAAAAAAAGAAAAGACCGACGGCTAAGAGAAGCGCGAACAGAGAATAAATAAAAATTTTTCTAAAAAATATTTTTTTCATGCGACACTGTCATTGCGAGCGAGCCGCAGGCGAGCGCGGCAATCCCATCCGCAATTGCCAAGGATTGCTTCGGTCGCCAAAGGCGACCTCGCAATGACATCACAAACTATTTTGTTTCAAATAATCCAAACACGTCGTTTGATTGTTCAAATTGGTCTTCACACTGCCATTACAGCAGAAATCATAATTTTTTATATTGACCACGGCGCAACAAGCGGCCGCGTTAGCCTCGTCGCAAGATAGCGACTGTTTAGTGCCAACGTCTGCCTCGGTGTTGGGCCCTTTGCCCGGATAAAAACAATTATAGTGCACGTCTTCCACGGCCGAAGGAATGAGCGGATAATAATATTCTTTGATTCCGCTCAAAAACGGGCAGTGAGACATTTCCACGCTGGTGGCATCGGCGCTGTACGTGGCGCGCGGCACATAGCATAGAGGCACGGGCTGGGCCGGATGCTGGTCTAAGCCGATGTTATAAAGCGACTCGGCGCGCATGCGCTTGCTGAAAGCCATACTCCATTCCTGGCTGGCGGAAATATTCTGCGCGTCCAGGCCCGGGGTAACGCGATTTAAGTACGGCGCGGTCAAATCAATTTCATCTTTAATGGCAAAGCCCCAAAAATAGTTGTCGGGCGTTTCCTGGGTGGGGAAAACCGGCAGGCCGGTGGCCGCGAAGTTCACCGTATTATCGCGATTGCCGTCCAGGGCATTGCCAGACACATCCATGGCTCCGGAAAAGGGCACTGCTTCAAAAGACGCGGCGCCAATAGCGCGCGCGGCTTTAAGTAAAACACGGTAATTATCCTGCTTGCAGTTAGCGCCGGTCTTATCGCAAACCGGCAGACAAAAAATAGTGTTGCCGCAGGCGTTTTTGCCGCAGGCCTGGGATGAAGTAAATTCCAAAGTGCGGTAGCCGTTGGTAAGGGTGAACACGCCCAGGGGCACGGCGCTGTAGCTACTTTTCAAATAAATATTATCGCCTTCCAGCGCGTAATTTTCCGCGTTGTTTATAAACTTGCCTTGGATGCCAGTGGGGTCCATGGCTTCGCTAAAATTTATTTGAATGACGCTATTTTTGGCTTCGGCCGTGCTGGAGGCCGGAAAAACATCAGTCACAAAGGGCGGCGACAAGTCCAGCGCATTACCGGTGGTAAATTTCCATTCGTAATAATTATTGCCGTACATTGAAGAATTAAAGGCCGGCGGATTGCCATTGGGCGGGTCGTCTAATTTAATATCACTGCCCAGCCGCACCGTGTAGGCGATATTTTCCACGCTACTGCCCAAATACCCGCCGCCAACGTTGTTTAAGTCCGTGAGCGGCTTTATTACCAAAGTATATACCCCGTATACACCGCTGATACTGCTGGCGCTGCCGATAACGGCCGCGGCCGCGATGGTGCTGCTCGGAGTTTTGATATTGATAAACTTGTCACTTAAAAATCCGCTGGCGGTTTTAACGCGGTCGCAGTCGTTCACCCAGCTAACCATGTTGTCGCGGCAGTTGCCGAAAATGCCGTCGCCGGTGGTGTCGTCTATAAAGCTCTTGGTCAGCACGGGCCTACGGAAAGTAACGATGATTTTGGTGTTGCGCGGCACATCGGTCTGGTCGCGGGTGGGATAGTGGTCTTTCACGATTTTGCCGAGCGCGCCCGAACCCCAAAAATTCTGCTCGCCCGGGGCATTGGCCGAGCCGCCCTGGTCTCCGCCGCCCGCCCCAATGCCGAGCATTTTCATCACGAACAGCACGATGGCGTAAGAAGCCATTATAATAATCAACCCGACAATGGCGTTAATAATCACTTTTTTGGCCTTGCCGATTTGCTCGTCATTGCCGCCGGCCGTCATCCACAAAAAACCGCCGTATAAGATTAAAACAACGAGCACCATGCCGATAAGCGACAAAGCGATTCTAATGATACGCGCGGCAATCACCCGGATGTCGTCCGCGGGCAGGCCCAGGGGCTTTTCAATCACATCCAGGCCCTGGCCCACGGTTTGGCCGATGTCGCCGGTTTGCGCCAAAGCATTGCCCACGCCAAAAAAAACAGCGCCAAAAAACGCCATAACTACAACAAAATTTATAGCTTTTTTCGCGCTGTCATTTTTCCCCTTTTTCCATTGTAGCATGGTCCAATGGTCTTTTATAGTTTATCTGCGCCAGCCCTTTGGTTCTTCGGGTAAGCGTCCGATTTTTTTCAGATATTCCATTTTCTTTGCCACATCCAAGCGATGCAAGGCGCTTTTTTTGCGCATGTTTTTGTTTTTCTGCCTATCAAAAAACTGGTTCTTTTTAACCTGCAATATTTTTCCGGACTGTTGCCATCGCTTTTTTACGCGGCGCAAGAATGCCTCAAATGATTCATTTTTCCTGCGCTTGATTTCTGCCACAAAATTCACCTCCGTTTCATGATTTAAGAATTAAGAACAGAGAATTAAAGAATCAAGAATGCGAATCATATGTCGTCAAATCACCATTCGTGATTCTCTCTATTCTCTAATTCTTTGTATATATTTTACATCAATAGAGCACATTTTTCAATACCTTCACATTTTTCCCAATTTTTTCTTCAAGATATTATCAATCTTGCGCTGGTCCACGATTTCCTGGGTGCCCGATTCCATGTCGCGAATCACCGCGGTGTTGTCTTGCACCTCTTTCTGGCCGATAATCAGGGCATAAGGCACCTGCAGGCTGTTAGCCGATTCCAGCTGGCTTTTGAGCGAATTTTTGGATAAATTAAAACTGACTTTCAGGCCTGATTTGCGTAGAACGTTTAGAAGGCGCAAAGCGCTCTGGCGGGCCGAATCGCCGAGCTGGGCCAGATACAAGTCGTATTTGGGGGCCGGCGGACGCAGGCCGTTGGCTTCGTTGAAAGCGCGGATGGCCGCCACCATGCGCTCAATGCCGATGGAAAATCCGGCCGCCGGCGTAGGCTTGCCGCCCATTTCCTCCACCAGCAAATCATAGCGGCCGCCGCCGCCCAGGGCGCTTTGGGCGCCGGCCTCGCCGGTAAGCGAGGGATAAATTTCAAAAACCGTGCGGGTATAATAGTCCAGCCCGCGCACTAATGTGTGGCGCAAGGTATAGGGCACGGTTAGTTCATCCAGATATTCCAGCACTTTCATAAAGTGGCTCTTGGATTCCTCGCCCAGCCAGTCGGTGATTTGCGGGGCTTCGTCTTTTACGGGCTGGCATTTTTCGTTTTTGCAATCCAGCAGGCGCAGCGGGTTTTTGTGCAGACGCGCCTTGCAGTCGTCGCACAGATAGCCGCGCTTGGCGCGGTAATAATCCACCAACGCGGTTTTGTAATTTTTTCTTTCCTCGGGCGTGCCGATGGAATTAAGGTGAATTTCCACGGGCACGCCGGCGTCTTGACAAAAATTATACGCGATTAGTATGAGTTCGGCGTCCACGGCCGGGCCGCCGTCGCCCAGGGTTTCATAGCCTACCTGATAAAACTGCCTATAGCGCCCGGCCTGCGGGCGATCATAGCGAAACATGGGGCCCCAATACCACAGCTTCGTGGGCAGGGGCATGTTCCACATCCCGTGCATGATATAGGCGCGCGCGATGGCGGCGGTATTTTCCGGGCGCAGGCAGATTTTGTTGCCATCGCGGTCTTCAAAAACATACATTTCTTTGTCCACAATATCAGTGCCGCGGCCGATGGAGCGAATAAACAGCCCCGCCTCTTCCATTATCGGCGTTTCTATCCGGCTAAACTGAAAAAAATCAGCCAGCTCCAGGGCCGACTGATAAAGCGGCTTGCGGTATTTTTCTTCGCGCGGCAAAACATCGTGCATGCCGCGAAGCAGATTAAAAGTGCGCTTTGGCTTTTCCGCGCTTTCCGCCGCCGGCCTGGGCGCGCGCGGTTTGGCGCGGCGGATAAATTTTTTTAACGGGTGTTTTTTTGTCTTTTGTTTTTTTGGCATATTGCTTGTCATTCCCCCGACTAAGTCGGGGGAATCCGTTTCAAAAATTTAATATGTCGGCGCTTTGAAAAACTCTATTCTATTCAAGGGCCAGCCCCTGAACAAAGACCGGCCCACAATCAAACTCTTGTCTATGGCGCCAAACCGGCGCGAGTCATAACTGTTGGCGCGATTGTCGCCCAGCACGAAATATTGCTCGGGCCCGAGATTGGTGCTCTTTTCCCCGACCGTGATATCGCCCACCAGATACGGCTCGTCCAAAATTTTGCCCTCGGGAAATTCCTGATTGTATATCGTAATCTTGCCCTCGGCCACTTTCACGCGCTCGCCCGGCAGGCCCACTATCCGTTTCAGAAAAAAATCCTTGGGATTTTCCGGGTACTTGAACACAATCACCTCTCCCCTTTCCGGCGGCCTAAAACGATAAGTGAGCTCGTCTATGATAAGATACTCATGGTCGTAAAAATTGGGTTCCATGGAAGCGCCCTTCACGTAAAACGGCTTGAAGAGAAAATAGCGCACCAGGACGATAGTCACTCCGGCTAACACCAGCACCTTTATCAATTCCAGCAAAAACAAACCAACGGCGCCCAGCCAGGTTAAAATTTTGCGGCCGATTTTTGGTTTGTTTTCTTTGGGTGCATCGGTCATACCCGTGGGCGATTGAGGAATCGAACCTCAGACCTCGTCATTATCAGTGACGCGCTCTAACCATCTGAGCTAATCGCCCGGTGATTTTTCCATTTTACATTATTATTACTAAAATTTCAAGGTTTGCTTTTGGGAAAGACGCGAAAGCCACGACTTCGCGTCTGTTTCCTCCTTCCCCCTTGTTATGCACGGCCGTTGTTCACGGCCACGGCCCGAAGCGGATTCTCGTGGGAACCGACTCCATGGGCACGGCCGCTCGCTGTGGCGGTTTCATGGGCTCTGGCTGAAAAATGCCAACCGCCTGCACTAACAAGCCGCGCACCACGTCTTCGTCCCCTATCCGGCAGACGAAGAATAGCTTCTGCCCCCACCTCTTGGTGGTGGCATAGCCGACCGTGTACCCGCGCCCTCCGGCGAGCGGAAAGGTGCGACATTGAGAGATAAGATGAATACACTTGACCAGCGCGAGGGCGCAGGCCATTTGTATCACATCACTCTCGTCTGGTGGACACAGATAGTCCACCACCTGCCCGCCGACGGTCTGGATTTCCGCTACCCTCTCCATTCTATTTCTCCTTTCTACCCTGTGGGATGGCCGGTAGGCGGCGTGATTTTGTTGCCGCGAGTTCTCCGATGGGCTTTCCGGAAAATCTCCGGCGACGAAGCCGCTTCTCTGACTCTGATAAAGCAGGCGGTTTCCCCCAACAGCTCCACCGGCGCCCTGTCTCTCTTGTCGCAGACGAACCACACCCCGGCGCCCTCTGCGGTGTTGGCGAAGAAATAATGCCAGCCATCTCCGTGAGGAATTGTGAGAACCCTTTCAAAGCCGGGCGGCCACCAGCGCCAGCGCCTTGTCCACTGTGCCGGCAACACATCAACCACAAACGACGTGAGAATCTCTCTCACCAGATCGTGATTGTGCGCTTCACAATCAAACTCCAGGGCCTTGCCATTTATCCACAACAGGCTCATTTTTTTCTCCTGCCCCCTCAAAGAGGCGGTGAAGTGTCTTAATAAGGTCAATGAACGAACTCACGTGGGCAATAGAGGAGTTGAACCTCTGACCTCGGCAATGTCAATGCCGCGCTCTAACCAACTGAGCTAATTGCCCAAATTTTAACAAAGACACATCGCCAGTATAGCAAACAAAAAACAAAAAAACAAGAGTGGGGACCCTCTTGCCAAAAGACAAACTTGTTAAATTTTGGCCAAGTTATCCAGTATCTCCACCGCGGCCAGACCGGCTTCGTAGCCTTTATTAAAGTCGTCATCGCCGGCGCGCGCCTTGGCCAGCTCCAAATTCGGGGTGGTAAGCACGGCGAAAAGCACCGGCAGATTGAATTTTAACGCCACGTTCACGAGACCCATAGAGCAGGCGCTGGAAATATATTCGTCGTGCTTGGTCTCGCCTTTGATAACCGCGCCCAGGCAAATGACAGCGTCGTATTTTTTTACCCGCCCGCCATGCGGGTTGGCCGCGGCTAATTTTTGCGCCGCCAAGGGCAACTCAAAAGACCCGGGCACTTCCAAAATTTTAATATTCTTATCTGAAACCGCGCACTCTTTCAGCGCGCGCAAACAGCCGGCCAGCAGGCCGCTGGTGATTTCCCCGTTAAAATTCGCCTTGGCAATGGCGATTTTGTACTTGGCGCCGTATAGTTTTTTCCTTATTTTTTTGTTTCGCATAATTTTTCTAAATATCTGGCTATCACGTCCACCTCAATATTCACCCTATCCCGGACTTTTATATTTTTCAAATTCGTTATCTCGCGCGTGTGGCTAATGAGCGCCACGCGAAACCGCTCGCCCATGTCCTCGGCAATAGTCAAACTGATGCCGTTTATCGCCACCGTGCCCTTGCGCGCCAAGTAAACGCGCAATTCCGGCGGCGAACTTATCACCAACTCGGCGTACTCGCCGACTGTTTTAATTTCTTCCACCGCGCCCACGCCGTCCACATGCCCCAGCACAAAATGCCCGTCCAGCCGCTCGCCGACTTTTAGCGACTTTTCCAGATTTACGTCATCTCCAACTTTCAGCGCGGAAAAATTGGTCACGCGAAAGGTCTCGGGCATGATTTCTATTTGAAAACTGTCGCCGTCTAACGCGATTACTGTCGTACACACCCCGTTTACCGCGATGCTGTCGCCGATTTTTATATCCGCCAAAAAATTCTTCACGGTAATCGTAAAGATATGGTTGGAAATTTCTTTTACTACGCCGACTGTTTCAATAATGCCGGTAAACATACAATTGTCATTCCCCCGACTTAGTCGGGGGAATCCATCAACCATTCAAAACAACGTTCGCTCGGCCCGCTGTTTGCTAAGCTCGGACAAAAACCGGCCCACAAATTCCTGGGGACTGCGGCCAAGCGCCACGAAATCGTATAGCAGAAGCGCCACCACCATGGCCGCGTGAAGCTCTTCCCAGCGCTGTTCTCGCGCGCGCGTCCAGGCCGGATGGCTGGTGTTGATATAGGCCGTGTCTTCAAAAATTCGGCCGAGCTGGTCTTTATCAGCGCCGGTAAACGGCTCCAGCGCCAGCTTCAGGCCGGGCTTGCTTACCCGCTTTTGCCGCTCGCCATCGGGGTCGGATTTTAGGACTGAATTTTTTTCCCGCTCGCTATTTTTTTGTGCCGCATCGCCCAAACCCAAACGCAGCGTTTCTTCTTTTCCTTTTTTTTTCGCCTTTGAAGCATCAGCCCCAGCCGCCGCTTTTACCGTTAAGCGCCTCACACCGATGACGTCTTCCAGCTCCGGAAAATCACCGGCCAGATTTCCCAAAACATCTTCAATGCGCCTGGCTAGGGGTTTCATGTTCGCCGGCGCTTTCACCGCGGCCTCGGTCGCGCTGTCTTCACCAAACATTTTAAGGATAGGTAAAATCGCTCCCTGAATCGCTTTACGGAAGCGATAGTATTTTTTCAAACTGGCCGCGTCGGTCAAAAAACCGTCCTTGTTGGTGGTAAGCAACGTGGACAAAGCCGGAATTTCCACCAGCCCCACCAACTGATAGGCTGACTTGGGAGATACGCCCGCCCATTCCCAGCCGGTTTTAATCACTTTGCCGTAGGTGGAAACGGCCAGACCCGAAGCCAGGGAAAGCGGCGCCGGCTTGCCGCCGGTGATTTTATCCAGCCAGCCCGCCTCGCGGTCTTTGAAGGCGATAAATCCATACCCGATTGGTCTTCTTTGTTTGGGCAGGCGCACTTCAAACCATTTGTCATTATGGCGGCCGATGTCATCGGGCAAAACCACGCGCCGGCCGTTCACGAAAAACTCCACGCCTTTTTTGTAAACGTGCCGCAAAATTTTTTCATTCATCCCATGGTTGAGCAGGGGATAAAAATGTTTGATGATGGCGCGTTCTATGAACCCTTCGCCCAAAATCTTTTCCGTCGGCGAACGCCCGCCGGCCGGACGAGCAGGTAAAACAATGCTCACGCTGGAGCCGCGCGGGTGCGGAATAGTATCGCTGGAGGGAACAAACTTCCACGGCGCGCGAAACAGACCCGACAGCCGCCACTCCGAGGCGCAGCGGCCGCCATGGGGACCGCGCGTTTCCGTCACCACGCTGTCGGCTAAAATCAAAGACAGTTTGGCCCCCACGCCGGCAAAGCCGATGCCTTCGCCGCGCACTTTGTCCGAAGAAGCGATGTTGTGATATTCGCGAAACTGCGGCCGGCTCATGCCGCGCCCGTTGTCCACGCAGGTAACGCGCGCCTGCCCCAGGTCGGTAAAAAAATCCACCCGCGTGGCGCCCGAATCCAGGGCGTTGGCCACTAACTCGGTGATAATCACTTCTTCTATCGGCGAACTATAGCTGTCGCGGATGTCTTCCAAGAGGTGCTTCAAATTTATCCGTGTTTCATTGGACATATCTCGTTTCTCTTTTTAATTACCAAAAACTGACTCATTTCTAATATGTTAGAAACTCTGCGCCAATACCTTCCGTACTTCATCAACCAACTCCGAGGCGCTGTAATTAAATCCGAACTTTTTCCAGAGCGCGTCGCCGGCCGCGCCATTTGCGTAAAGCCCGGCGCCGGCGGCGAGTAGCGGCTCGTTTTTTGCCAATAGTCCCACGATGAGTCCGGAGAGCACATCGCCAGTTCCGCCTTTGGTCATTCCTTGGTTGCCGATAACATTACACCAAACCTTGCCATTTTGGCAAACATAGCTTTGCCAGCCTTTTAGTACGATGACGCCGGGATATTTTTTGGAAATCAGCCGCGCGTTTTGGGCGGTCGCTTTTTTCTTAAACATTGCCTGAAATTCTCCGGCATGCGGGGCAAGCACGCAATTTTTGTGCAGCAATTTCAAATCCACCACGCGTAAAGCGCCGGCGTCCAGCACAATTTTCTTTTCCGGAAAAGCGCGCAAAATTCCATTGACCAATTTTTTTGTTTTCTCGTTTGGCATCAGCCCGGGCCCCAGCAGTATCGCATCACTGTTCCACACTGTCATCCCGACTGAGTCGGGATCCCTTTCTTCAACACGAATAAACTCCGCCAACCCCTCGCGCAATTTTTTTATCAACGCAAAATTTTCTTTACTCGCATACACATACACCAAATCAACTAACTTGGCCGCCATCGTCGCGCACAAAATTAGAGAGCCGTGATATTTTTCCGAGCCGGCGGCAATCAAAACAATCCCGTTCTCGCCCTTGCGGCTCTTTCGCGGCGGCTGGTACAATTTTTTCAACCAGTTTTTATCTATCTTAATCATAACACATTGTCATTCCGGCCCAAGAGCCGGAATCCAGTCAATTTATTTTTCTCACAACTCCCTTCTCCGCGTCCACCTCCACCATATCGCCGTCTTTGAAAACCTGCGTGGCGATTTTGGTGCCGATGACGCAGGGAATGCCGAGTTCGCGCGACAGAACCGCCGCGTGCGACAACACGCCTCCCTCGTCCGTTACTACTGCCGCGCTGTTTTTCACTATTTCCATCAGTTGAGGATTGGTAGAGCTGGCAACCAGAATATAATTATTTATTGCGATTTTTCCGGTGTTGTTCTCCAAAAGCAGAACCTTGCCTGCGGCTTTCCCGGCGCAGGCCGGATACCCTTTAATCAACTTCGGCGCTTCTTTTATCTTAAAAAATTCATCGTCAATTTTTTTTACCATCGCCGGATTTGAAATAATAAGTTCGCGCTCGCCCCGCTCTACAAATAAATAAAAAAATCCGTTGCGCCGTTTATTCAGCTCATTCAGTTCGCCCGCGCTCAATCGCTCTTTATCTAAAAATTTTTTCATTTCCGCGACAGAAAGCAAAGCCAGCAAATCGCCGCTAAACTTCTTTCGCCGCCCCACATTATTCGCCGCGTCCGCCAGCATTTTTTCTATTTCAGGATAAAATTGAGCCATTTTTTCGCGGTTACGACTAATAGTTTTTATATATTTCGGCAGGGCCTTTTCGTTATTCCCGACAAAACGCCAAAAACAATTGATAATGCCGATAGCGGCCATAAAATTCGGATACTGCGCGGTCAACGCTTTAAGAAATTTTTCCGGCCGTGAAGAAATATATCGCCTGTGCTTCAAAATTTCGTTTTGGCATCTGGCAAAAATTCTTTCTGCGGGTTCAAAAGCCATTTTAGTTAATTTGTCAAAATTCTTTTGCGCAAATTTTTTGGTGCGGTTGATTACTTTCTGCTCATCATACATGGAATGCCAAAAATTCACGCGCCCCTTGCCCGCCACGGCGCCATACGATATTTTTATCTGCTTTCTTAACAGCTTCGTGTAACCAAGCCCAACGGCGCTTAATGAAAACAACGACATGCATCTTTGAGTGGCAGGCCTCAATTTATGCTTTTGAATCAATCTTTTTAGTTGGCCAAAATCAACGGCCATATGCCGATAATATACACCACCCTGCTAAATTTGACAAAAACGCGAATTTGTGCTATAAAAAACTGCTTGTTTTGTGTGAATGAAACACCACGGGCTTACGCCCGGGGAACTGCGTTAGAATATTAGCCAATCTTGGCTAACTTTCCCTAAACAAGAGCACTTTGAAAAGGGAAAAGTACTCTTGAAAAGCATTTTGATTGTCATTCTTGCCCGTGAGCAGGAATCCAGTCAGGATGCTTTTCAGGAGGATAGGAACCCCGATTAGTCCGGCAAGGAGCCGGACACCACTGACAAGGAGAGAGAAGTGAAGACAATCATCGTTGTGAGGCATCCCGAGAAGGACGGAGACAAGATCACGGCACTCGGTGCCATGCAGGCCTTCGCGACCGCGCTGGCGCTCGGCGCCATGTTCCCGAAGATTACCCAGATCCTGTGGTCGGGCGCGAACCGCGCCTGGCAGGCAGCGATGGTGACCTTGGCCGCGCTCGGTGGCGATGGCCGCTGGCTCAAAGAGAGCCGCGGCTTCCACTTCGAACCGACATTCACGAACGTCTACGGCAAGGACGCCCCCGCGGCGTTCAAGGCCGAGACGGCCGCCATCAAGGAGCGACTCGGCAAGTCCGCCCTCACCGTCGCCGACGCATTGGAACACAGCGAGTACGCGCGCCAGGGCCGAGTGGTTATGACGGACACACTCTTCAAGCTCGCCAGCACGATGAAGGACGACGACGTGGTGCTGGCCGTCAGTCACTCGCCGTGGTTGGAGCTCGCCGCACTCGACCCGGCGACCATGCCCTACGGCATCGGCGAGGCCGAAGCTGTGGCCTACCACATAGAGGACAGCAAAATCCTGACCATAGAGCGGGTGTTGTCCTCGCTGGCCGGCAAGGCCAACTGCTGACAGCGGACGTCTCCCTCCCTCGCCGGCCCCGCCCGGCGGCCCATTTCCCAAAACTCAAAGTGCAACGCGCCCACGGTTTCCCGCGGGCGCTTTGTTTTTTTAAAAAATTATCTATCAATTCAGCTTAATCCCAAAGCCGGCTTCATTTTGCTTACGTCCACTTCCAATTTTTCAACACGCTCTTCCAGTTTCGTGGTCGCGTGGACGGTTAAAGTAAGCTCTTGGTCTTTCTTTTCCATCAGACCAACAATCTTATCCAGTGAATTTGATAACTTGCCAATGTCATTCTTGGTCGCCATTGTCTCTTCCATACGTTCCAACCGTTCCGTATGGTCAACAACCGTGCGCGCGATTAAATCAAGCCGCTCCTCATGATCCGCGAGTTTTTTATCAATCTTATCAAACCTCTCATCGTGCTCTTTGAATTTGGCATCATGCTCAATGAATTTTTGGTTAATTTTTCCAAAATTTCCATCATGCTCAACGAGTTTCTGATTCACTTTTTCAAGATTGCCTCCGAGCTCGTTGAGTTTTTGCATTATAGCGTCGGTCATATGGTCGTATTGTATCATTCACCAAAAACCGTGTCAAACTTGTCATGCTGAACTTGTTTCAGCATCTCCGTTCGCGGTTTCATATTTTTCTCACAATCCCCTTCTCCGCGTCCACTTCCACCATATCCCCGTCTTTGAAAATCTTTGTAGCTATTTTTGTAGCAATAACGCACGGCTTTTTCATCTCGCGAGCCACAATGGCCGCGTGACAAATGAGACCGCCTTCGTCCGTCACAATGGCGGCCGCCCTTTTCATCGCCGGCACCATATCCGGATCAGTCATGGAACTGACCAAAATTTCTCCTTCCAACAAATTCTGCGCTTGGTATTCCATTTTTATCACTCTCACCCTGCCTTTTACTTTTCCGCGATAAGCCACAGCTCCTTTCACTTCCTTAACTTCTTCATGTCCAAGTCCCAGAAACTTATCAACAAATTTTCTCGCCTTATCTCCGCTGCCATCAACTATTTTTCCCCTACTAAGAAGGCAATAATAATAGCCGAACCGTTCATTGATTACTTTTTTCAACCGCGGTCTACTTTTTTCATTCATCAGATAATCTCCCATCTGACGATAATTTAACTGCCGCAAAGATATAACATCCATTCCAACTCGGTCGGCAATCGCCTGAAACAAAGGATAGGACCAAAGAATCGCGCGGCTCATTGCCGCCTTTCTGCCGTCGTTTGATATATTGATTCCTCGTAAATATTCTAAGATATTAAGTTCGGCGCGCGAAAATTTGTATTTTTTTAACAATTTTTGTCTTGCCCGCGAAATTTCACCCGGACCATTCAAAAGATTTTTCAATTCAACGGAAAAATTATTGTCTGAAAATGTTTTTCTAACCCCGGCGATAGCCAGGTTCAAATTTAAGGGTTGAACATGGTGGCTGACCGGAACCCAATCAAAATTTCTAACGTAATTTTCAATTTGGCAATACAAAGCGGGGTGAAAACGTCCCAACTGTTCTATAACTTCTTCGTCGGTTTTTTTGAACAAAGATTCTAATTCATGTTGACGAACTTTCTTGGCAATATTTAATAAAGCAATCCGCTCGCGATTGTATTCTCCGAGCTCGGTGGAAGAAATCAAAATTGACATGTCATCGGCCGGTACCGCGCACTTTAGTATGGTCGGCAATAGTGCACTAATCGCGCCATCCATAATTTTCGGAAAAGGATATAGCCCGAATTTTGCCGACAATAGCGCGACAAATTTATTAAGCAACCGGCTCAAAACATTTTTGTCAGCTTGGAAGCAATCCCGGAAACGAACTGAATGACAAAACTTAAGGAGTAGGGAGTCGGCACCTTTAATTACCGCGAGAATACGTGGAATTGAAGTCTTTTTTAACAGCCGCGCAATCCAATTCTTCGCGGCCAAATCATTTTTTGGATGATAATAAATTGATGTCAACTGCTTGTCCGTAATTGACACCCATCCGTCTAACTTTAAACCAACTCTCAATCCTTGCTCGCGAAAGCCCTTAACAAAAATGCTCATGTAAAAAGGCATTCTAATTCCGGCGGACATGAATTTTTTCCACTGCATATTTTTTAGATTATTTCCACTGGCACGGTTGCCAGATTCTGAAATTTCTCGCCTTCTTCTTTGGCACCTATTACTTTATCATTGTAAACAAAATCTCCATAATGAATTGGCATCGCCATTTTTGGATTTATCATGGCCACGGCTTCGGCCGCTTCCTCGGCCGTCATCGTAAAAACGCCCGAAATCGGCAGCATGGCCACGTCAATGTTTTTTAGATTGGCCATCTCCGGTATTTTATCAGTATCCCCGGCCACGTAAATTCGTTTTCCATCCAATTCAACAACGTAACCGACTTTATTTTCCTGGGGCGGATGAAATGGCACACCCGGAGAGCGAAATTTATCAATATTATACGCCGGCACAGTCTCTATTTTAATTTTACCCAAGGATAAAAAATCCCCGGGCTTGACGTATTTTATTTCTTTTACCTCGAGACCGACTAACTTCTCTTCACATTGCGCGGAAGCGATAACAGTGGTTTCTTCGTCGCAAATCTTTTTAATTTCATCAGGACTGCAGTGATCTTGATGTTCATGGGTGATAAAAATATAATCCGCTTTTTCTATTTCCGACTCGGGCAAATTGAACGGGTCAAAAAATATGGTCACTCCTCCCCCTTTAATTTTTACTGCCGCGTGAAATACTTTTTTGATTTCCAATCCTTGATAGTCCATATGGGGGATGATTAAATTAATTTAGTATTTTCCTCACCACTCCCTTCTCCGCATCCACCCCAGCGCCAAAACTCGCTTCGCTCATTTGGTGCGGGGCATGCTTCCACCATTACTGTTCTATTCTCTTCACTATACCCTTGTTCGCATCAACTTCAACGAGGTCCCCGTCCTTAAAAACCTGCGTGGCGATTTTGGTGCCAATGACGCAGGGCTTTTTCATTTCGCGCGCCACAATTGCGGTACGCAAATAGTATACCTTCGTAGCAGTGTTTTTGCAACAAAAAACCGCCTTTACAGACGGCTTTTTGTTAAAAAATCATTGACTTCACAAATGTGACTCCGCCAGAGGCGGATTGATAACTGACACAAAATTTATTTCGCTTGCGCTCTTAAATTTTGGTCGTTATCAAAAAAACGCACAATGTCTATTCCTTCATCTTTGGCGACTGTTACCGCGATGGATTCCTGCTTGCGCAGGAATGACAGCGTGGACAATTTGCCAATCGACAGAGTATCACAGTGTTTCCACTGAGTATCTCCAGAAAGGAGGTGATCCATCCACAGCTTCCGCTACGGATGCCTTGTTCATGTTTCTCCCTATGTCGCCATAAGGCACGGACTATATCATCACCCGTTTTGAGAGAATTTTTTGCTTAGCCGGATGCCATGAGCCGATAACTCGGATAAAATCTTGGAGCGAATTCGCTCTCACGAATATGCGCCAATAATCCGGGTCAACTCGCTTGCTGGGATTGTGAACTTTCCCGCAAACGATGCTCATTTTTTTCAACATCTGTTTAAGCTTGCATATCTTGGCTTTATCCTTTTGCACCAATTGTATATACAGCCGCGCTGTAATGTGGTGCGGAACGCCGCCTTCGGCGTCAAAGAATCCTCGAATATACGCTTTTTGTTCTTCGCGACTTTTTAGCCGCAATGGATCAAAACGGAAATCCAGAAATGACGCTAATGTTTCAAGAACATGGACATCTCTGTCTTTTCCTTCGCGATACATCCAAGACGAATAGCCAATCTTTTTTAGAAGTCGCTTTAGCGTTTTTAGCCAACCGGTTCCCTTTTGTGAAAAACGGAATCTGCGGTTACTGCTAAATGTGCCGTCGTGCAATGCTCCTAAAAGATATGCTTTTATTTCTCCCCTTAACGGGGTTCGGCGTGTAGTCTCTGAGGGGTCAATCCCGACTAAGTCGGGACGACTTCCCTGCTGATTGACTGCACCGAAAACTTTTTCACTCATACTGCTATAGTGTAGCACAAGTAGTTTCGGATACACAGTGTTTCCAGCAAACAGCCGAATTTGTTTTTAGCGATTACTCGCTAAGAGTCGCAATTTGTTTACGACTTTACCCTAGTCACTGACCCTGCCTTAATTCCCCGAAGGAAACTTTGGGCATTGCCAGCTCCCGTGGTATGACGGGCGGTGAGTACAAGACCCGAGAACGTATTCAACGCGCCGTGGCTGATGCGCGTTTACTAGCGATTCCGACTTCATGAAGGCGAGTTGCAGCCTTCAATCTGAACTGGGGCCGGTTTTGATGGGATTGGCTCCGCCTCGCGGCTTAGCGACCCATTGTACCGGCCATTGTAGCATGTGTGTAGCCCTGGACGTAAGAGCCATGCTGATTTGACGTCGTCCACCCCTTCCTCCCGGCCCGCTGTTCGCTTGCTTTCGCAAACGCCCAAAGGGCCGGGCGGTCTCGCGTGAATATTTAACACGCGACGTGGGTTGCGCTCGTTTCCCAACTTAATGGTACACCTCCGGATTATTATCTTCACGCAGACTATTCCTTCACCCTTTGCCGACTAAGTCGGCATGAGGGGCTGGCGTATTAGCGGAACTATAAATTCAATCACATCCATGAATTCCGCTCTTGGCAAAATGCCTTAGTCGTTACAGGGTCAACCCACGATTTTATTTAAAATCGGGGCGACTTCCCTCGGAGTTCCCAAATTCATATGGTATATTTTACCATTTTTACATGAATTTGATAATGAGGTTCTCCGATATGAGCCAGATTTCTCATATCTCTTTTCAGAGATAGGCCGCGAGATGTTCACGGCACGAGCTGACGGCAACCATGCAGCACCTATCTAGCACCCTCGAAGGCGGCGGCCGTTTCCGGCAGCTTGCAGCTAGTAGTTGAGCCCAGGTAAGGTTCCTCGTTTGTCGTCGAATTAAACCACATGCTCCACCGCTTGTGCGGGTCCCCGTCTATTCCTTTGAGTTTTAACCTTGCGGCCGTACTCCCCAGGCGGCGCACTTAACGCGTTAGCTTTTTTGAACGGCACTGACAGGGTCGATACTGCCAATACCTAGTGCGCATAGTTTAGGGCGTGGACTACCAGGGTCATTTCACTTTACATTTCTGTAAAGATTGGACTATATCATTTTCTGTAAGCTTTCCACTTGCTTTTCTTGAGATTGACATACTCTCGTATTTTTTCCAAAGAAAAGCCCGTGTTTTTCGCTATTTCAGAAATCCAGCGTTCTTGAAGTTGAACATCGTTATACATCAGAATCACTTTGGGCAAAACTTCTTCAACCTTCGTATAAGGCAGAATAATGCGAAGAAGTTTTTTTAGTTCCTCGGTGGAACGCAACCAAATTCTGAAGTATTTTTCTTTTTTTCCATTAACCTTTGTAATGGATGCCACTCTGACCTTGATTTTCCAGACTGTTTGAAGATATTTGGCTAAAACTTGCACGGCTTTTTCATCAAAGCCATCGGTGCAGATGACGCCTTTTCTACCATTTGAAATGATAGAACCGTCGTCAAACCACCAGATTGCCAGTGATAATGGGCTCATGAAATTTAACCACTTTCTTCGTATTTCCAATCTGTTGTTTTTACAGGTCAGATTGTGCATTTCCGTCAATGCTTCCAGGGCCTTGCTTTGATAACGAAGTTTTGCTTGTTTGCTAAACCCGTTATCTTGTTCTTGAAGCCAGACCGACTTATCCGAGGATATCTCGGACAGCTGCCTGACCTTCCAGTCAAAGTAGGCTTTCTGAATGACGGAGTGCCTGAAAGAAAATCTGGCGTTTTTGTATGGCCGATGGATTTTTAACGACCCGTCGCCCAACAAAGAGCCGAGGATTATTTCTTTCACGCCATTTGACAAAGGCACATTAGAATAATTATTCATAATTTATGAATGATAATTAAATGCGCCAACTATCTTTCATCAACTTCATAGTCTCTACGGGGTCGAACCGCATTTGGCGGACGACTTCCCTCGGGATTGTCCAAACTGATGGTAGTATTTTTTTGTTTGGAGTTTCCCCGATATAGCTGAATGCTCATCTCAACATTGCTGTTGAGAGGGACACCGTTTATGCCGACTTGTTCCGCCTTAGGCGAACAAGCGACAAAGGATCTATCTAATCCTGTTCGCTCCCCACGCTTTCGTCCATGAGTGTCAGAAACGTACCAGCAAGCTGCCTTCGCCTTTGGTGTTCTTGCGGATATCAACGCTTATTACGACTACACCCGCAATTCCGCTTGCCTCTTCCGTCCTCAAGTTTGGTAGTTTCAAAGGCAATCTTAGAGTTAAGCTCTAAGTTTTGACCCCTGACCCGCCAAACCACCTGCGGACGCTTTACGCCCAATAAATCCGGATAACGCTTGAGGTCTCTGTATTACCGCTACTGCTGGCACAGAGTTAGTAACCTCTTATTCACGAAGTACCGTCACGAATTCTTCCCTCGTAAAAGCGGTTTACGACCCGAAGGCCTTCATCCCGCACGCGGCGTCGCTCCATCAGGCTTTCGCCCATTGTGGAATATTCTCGACTGCAGCCTCCCGTAGGAGTCTGGGCAGTGTCTCAGTCCCAGTGAGGCAGGTCACGCTCTCACGCCTGCTACTGATCATCGCCTTGGTGAGCCATTACCTCACCAACTAGCTAATCAGACATAGGCCCCTCTCCAAGCAGCTTGCGCTTTTAAATGCGAATGACTTTTGTCCCCGCATTGCCATCGGGTTTTAATTCGCCTTTCGGCGAGCTATCCCCGTCTCGGAGGTAGGTTACCAATGTGTTACTCACCCGTTTGCCGCTCGTAATTCCCTTGCGGGAACACGTCGCTCGACTTGCATGCCTTAAACACGCCGCCAGCGTTCATCCTGAGCTAGGATCAAACTCTTAAAAAGAGTTGATCTCGTTCTACCCGACTTCGCCAAAGCTACATCGGGTAAGATGAACGAGTTAATATATACGGATTTATTTATTTATACTCGGTCGCCTCTTCGGCAGCCGAGTTTCGAATAGACTTTATTTTGTGGTTTTTGTCACGTTTGTGTTGTCAATGAACTTCTTACCCTGTTCGCAGAGTAAGAAAAAAGAGTAATCAAATCTTGATTCCTCTTTTCTCTTACCAGTATCCACCGAAGGCGGACTTAGAAGACAAGCTGAATTGTCGGAGGTGCTTTTGCTGAAGGATTTATATTAAATCTTAGCTTTCGCATTTTATCATATACCAAAATTTTGTCAAGGGGGTGGGTGTGGGCAGAATGTGGATAAAAAAACAATAAAAACCTGCTCTGTATTGACATCTGCGCTATTTTGATGTATGTTTATCGGTCCGCTAAAGTGGCCCACGATTAGCCGCTTGAGCGGCCCAAAACACACAAACAGGAGAACTTCTTTGAAAACTGCATACGGCTACCCAATCGTAACCACCCGCAACATTCACCTGATTCTCAAGAAGCTTGGCATCAAACCGTGGGAAAAAACGGCCCCGGACACGACACTGGAAGAATACGCGAAGCGCGATCTGAACGATAAGCAGAGGGCGGAACTGCGCTTCGCGCCAAAACCAGACGTGGTTCGGTTCTACAAGAACCCCGCGACCGAGGAGCCCTTCACTGGCTTCTGCAATGTGGGGGATCCGTGGCTCACGGTCTTCGCGCTGGTGCCGTGGGACCCCGAGCCGTTGGTCGTCGTCACCGTGGAGTTCAAGCACGGCTTCGGGAAGGTCGTGCTGGTACCGCCCAGCGGAAACATCTCCCAGAAGGATCGCGGTTCATGGCCTCGCGCGGCCAAACGTGAGTTTGAGGAAGAGACCGGCTTCAAGCTGGCGCGGATTATCGCCCTCGCAAGTGGTAAGGAACAGGGAGCGAGCGTCCGCCAGTACACCGCGGGAATCTACTCCTTCCTGGGAATCCTAAAAGACCCGGTGGAGCGCCGGCCATCGCGGCTGGACGACAACGAACTGCTCAAGGTCGTCCTGGTACCCTTGTCGGATTGGCTAGATATCATCGACAGAGGGGACACCTACGACATCGCGGCCGTCGTCCCCACCCACCTCGGCGTGCGCAAGCTCCAAAAACTCCGCATGCTATAGTAACGCCGCGCCACTCCCCATACTCCTATGTGTGCTGTCCCCCCGCCGCAAGCGATTCCTCGCCCGGCGGATTTTTTTTAAGAAGAATGTCTCTTTCGCCACTCGGCGATTTTTTTATGAGCGCCGGAGAGAAGAATTTTCGGCACTTTCCAGCCGTTGAAATCTTCGGGTCTGGTGTACTGCGGGTATTCAATCACTCCTTTAACAAAAGTTTCTTCCTTGAGAGAATCTTTGTTCCCCAAAACTCCCGGCGTCAAACGCGCGGTCGCTTCCACCACTGCCAGCGCGGCCAACTCGCCGCCGGCCAAAACATAGTCCCCCACGGAAATTTTTTCGTCCGCGAGTTTATAGACGCGTTCGTCAAATCCCTCGTAGCGCCCACAAATCAAAATCAGGCGGTCAAGTTTGGAAAATTTCTCGGCCATCCGCTGGTCAAATTTTTTTCCTGCTGGATCTAAAACGATAATCCGCGTGTCATTGCGAGGAGCGGAGCGACGCGGCAATCCCATGGGTTTGCTTCGGCCTTTCAGGCCTCGCAATGACAATGCGCCAATCGCTTTCAGACAATCAAAAATCGGCTGAACCTGTAAAACCATTCCCGCGCCGCCGCCATAGGGAGAATCGTCCACGTGGCCGTGCTTATCCAAAGTATGGTCGCGAAAATTACGCGCCCGCACCGAAATCGCGCCCGCTTTTTGCGCCCGCCCTAAAATACTCCGCGAGCAGTAGTCGTTTATTATTTCCGGAAAAATTGTGAGCACGTCAAATTTCATATCTTTCTAACAAAACCGGCCGCCTGAGGCGACCGGTCTAAATGTCTATTGCTTCAGCTTAGATGTTCAAGCTGTCCACAGAGCTGGTGTCCACCGTTTGAGAAACGGGGTTGCGCGACATGCGGCCGCCTTCCGGTTCGTTGATTTTCAAGTTCACGCGGGCGTTGTTCTTGGCCCCCACGATCTTGAGCAACGTGCGGATGGAACGAGCCGTCTGTCCTTGGCGTCCGATCACGTATCCCATATCGGCTTGGTTGATGTCCAGAGTTATCAGGACTCCCCGTTCGTCTATGGTTCTCGTGGTCTTGACGTCACCAGGATTGTTGACTATCGCTTTCACGATTGTCTCCACAAACTGTTGGTCGGTTTCCATAGTGTATCGGTATATCTTTATAATTCGCAGCCTGTCGACATGTGGTCGCCTTAGGCGGCCACCAGTGCTACTGTATAAAATATTAACACAAAAATTCTTTATCAGTCAATCTTGGTTTAAGCGGCCGGCTCGCCCGCCGGAGCTTCAGCGGAGGCGGGAGCGGCTTTTGGTTCGTTGGCCTTTTTCTTTTCCGCCAATTTGGCCGCACGCTTCTTGGAAATATACACGGCTTTTTTCTTCGGAGCGGCTGTGATTATCCCCTTGCTCAAAAATAAATTATGCACGGTGTCCGAGGTCTGCGCGCCCTGGCCGAGCCAGTATTTTATCCTGTCGGCTTTGACGACAAAACCATCCTCTTTGTGCGGATTAAAGTCGCCCAAATTCTCCAAAATTCTGCCCTGCGTGTCGCGGGCCTTTTCGGAAATTATCAGGCGGTATGTCGCGAAGTTTTTCTTTCCCACTCGTTGTAAACGGATTGTTAACATAAATAAAGATATGGATTCCGGCTCTGCGGCCGGAATGACAGACGGAATTTGAGAGCGTGACTATCTTATTACAAAGCCGCTTGTTTGTCAACTTACCCCTCCCTTACCCTCCCCTTATCAAGGGGAGGGGGCGGGAGGGGTATCGTATTGCTCGGCTTCTTCCATTTTCACGCTAAGCAGTTTGGAAACGCCGTCGCTGCCCATCACCACGCCGTAAAGCGCGTCGGCCGCGTGCATGGTCACGCGGTTGTGAGTGATGATAATAAACTGCGACTGCGACGACAGTTCAGCCATAATCTGCGCGAAACGGCGAGTGTTGGTTTCGTCCAAAGCCGCCTCCACTTCGTCCAGTACCACAAATGGCGCCGGATTGAAATTGAGCACCGCGCAAATGAGGGCGATGGAGGCCAGGGTGCGTTCGCCGCCCGACAAAGCGTTGATATTGCGGATTTTTTTACCAGGTGGATTAATCGTGATATCTATACCAGTAAGAACTTTTTTCACGCTGGATTCCTGCTCCCTGTTCGGAGCCAGGGACAAGTTTCGCGGGAATGACAATGTTGGGTCGGACTCAACTTGCCCTACTTCAACTACGTCTGCATTATTTTCTTCCTCGCCATACACTTCTTTCATATCAGCGCTGCCTCCTCCGAACAAGAGCTTCACGTAACGCTCAAATTCTTTTCTTATTTTCTTAAACGCGGCGGCGCGTTTCTTTTTCATGATGTCGTCCAGTTCCTCTATCATTTTTTCCAAATCTTCAATAGCCGCGCGCAAATCAGTAATCTGGCCGTCCAAAAAGTCAAACTTTTCCTTGGTGTCGGCGTGCTCTTTCACCACTTCCTCATCTATGCCGCCTATCAAACTTAATTGGTATTTTAATTTTTGTATCTCGGCCAGCGCCTCACCCATTTTTTCCGGCTCAATCTCTGGCGGACGGCGCTCAATCAACGCCTCCACCGACGCGTTCATTTCGGCGCGCGCCTCGGCAACAATGGCATCCTGGCGCGTGTCCAGTTTGGCCTGTTCTATTTTCAAATCATTACGGGTTGTCAAAATACCGTTAAGGGTATTCTGCTTTTTTTGCATTTCTTCCTGCAAAGAAAAGACGCGTTGTTTTTTCTCTTCTTCGCTCGCGTTAAATTTAGAAATTTTTTCCGCCAATTTGTCTATCTCATCCTGTTTGGCGCTGATTTGCTTATCCAAAGCGGATTTTTCCAGAGACAATCCGGAAACAATCTCGCCATATTCTTTCGGGTCGGCTTCTTGCAGGGCCAATTCTTGTTCCAAGCCCGCGATTTCCGCCTCCGCGGCGTTGGTTTCCGCGGCCAAAAGAGCGGCGCGGCCGTCGGCCGCGTCTTTTTTTGTCTGCGATTTGAGCGCCTCGGCCCGTTCGCTTTCTAGCCGCGTTTCCAGCTCAACCATTTTTTCTTTGGCCATTTTTATTTCCAATTGATATTCCGCGAATCTGTCCGGCCCCATGTAAAACTTGCGCGAAAAACCCAGCCCGGCCCTTTTCTGCTGGCGCCAGCCGCCCTTCATCACGCCGCTTTTTTCCACCAAATCGCCATCCAAAGTCGCCATACGCGCCCGGCCCACGCCCACGTGGTTGGCCGTTGCCAAATCATTCACAATAATGGTCTGTCCGAAAACAAAAGAAAAAATTTCGGCGAATTTCGCTTCGTATCTCACCAATTCGCTGGCCAGTCCCAAAACGCCGGCTTCTCGCAAAATCTTATCATCCGGCGGCGCTTCCCTGCCGGATATTTTTGTCAAAGGCAAAAAAGTGGCCACGCCCAGCCGGTTGGCGCGCAAAAATTCTATGGCCTGGCGCGCGGTCTCTTCGTCTTCCACTACAATGGCCGAGAGATACGAACCCGCGGCCACCTCCAAAGCCGGACGGTATTTTTCCTCGGCGCCGCCCAATTCAGAAATTAGCCCGTACACCTTGCCGAATTTATTTTTATTTTCCAAAACCGCCTGCACAGCCAAGAGGCCGGTGAACTGCCGGTAGTGTTTTTCCGACTGGTCGTCCAGCGCTTGTTTTTCCAGCCGCGTCACTTCCATCTGGGTATCCGCGCGCTCTTGCGCCAGCGCGTCCAGTTGTTTTTGTTTTTGCAAAAGCGCCCGCAGGGCCGCGGCCGACTCGCCGCGAATGGCGGCCAAGTCCTTGGTCAAAAAATCTTTTTTCAATTTCAGTTCGGCCAGCTTGTTCCGCAACCAACCCACGTTCTGCTTGCCAGCCAGGTTGTATTGCGCCTGCATCTGGCCTTCCTTGATGGCGCGCTGGCGCTCCAAATCATTTTTTTCTTTGAGAACCATTTCGTAGCCGGATTGCAATTCGCCAAAAACTTCCTGACGTGATTTGGTGTGCGCCAAAGACGCCAGTTCGGTTTGCGCTGTTTCCAATTCACCAAAAGCCCGGCGGTATTCGCTTTCAACCCCGACCAACGAAGCGGCCAGCCGGTCAAGTTCTTTTTTATTCGCCAGATAAGCCGAGCTGTAATACCGTTCCTGCCACTCGCGCAAAGAGCGCTCCACTTCCTGCCTCTTCTCCAGTTTCTTCACCTGTCTGGACAAAATTTTCAAGCGCGGCTCCACCTCTTGCATCAAGCGCCCGGCCTGTTCTATGTTCTCGCGCGTGCGCGCCAATTTAAGTTCGGCCTGGTGCTGTTTGATTTGAAATTCTTTTATGCCCGAGGCTTCGTCCAAAAAATCCTTGCGCTCGGCCGGCCCCACGGTAAGCAAGCGGTCTATCATCCCCTGGCCGATGATGCTGTAAGAATGCTGGGCGAACTGGGCTTTGGCCAAAAGCAAATGCACGTCCAGCAAGCGCGCGGGGCGGTTGTTTATCAGATACTCGCCCTCGCCCGAACGAAACATCCGGCGCGTGATGGCGATTTCCGGATACTCGGACAATACTTTGCCGTCGCTGTTATCCAAAACCATGGTAACCTCGGCCGCGGATAACTGGCCTTTGGCTTCCGAACCGCCGAAAATTATGTCTTCATTTTTTTTGCCGCGCAAATTTTTCAAACTCTGTTCGCCCATCACCCAGCGCAAGGCGTCGGAGACATTGGACTTGCCGGCGCCGTTGGGGCCCACGATAGCTGTAACGTTGTTTCGCGCAGGCTCCCCAAAAGTGGCGCCAGTGGGCGCCATAAATTCAAAAACAGCCTTGTCGGCGAAAGACTTAAAACCTTTAATTTCCAGACGTTTCAGATACATAACGCGTTTTATTATACCATAAATGCTTGCTGATAAAAAGGTCTTGTGATATAATATAAACAATGTTTTGCCATACAAAACACTATATCTCTAACTTAATTTTATATGAGAGGTCGTGAATCCGACGGTTTGCCAGGAGAAGAAACAATGATAACCAAAAAAGGTGATGACAAAAAGAATCCTTGGAAAAAACCACTAATCGCGGCGGGGATAGCGGCGGCAGGAGCAGCAGGAGCAATTGGCGGAGCGGAACTACATCGACATAGAGTAGATGCTGCCCATCAGCAAGGATTTCAGGAAGGAATTAAAGCAGGAATAAAACAAGAAAGGGAAGTAGTCGAAAAATCCAAGCAAGAGGCGGATTTGAAAGCGCTGAAAGAAGCTAACGTTGAAGTACCCTCTACGCGGCCAACTCAAGAAGCCGCCCTTAAAGTTCCTAAAAAAATCAAACCCCGCCGCGCAACACCGCGGCCTGATGATGGATACGGTCCCCGCAAGGGTGGCTTGTAAACAATCGTTCAAAAGACAGCCACAAGCAACTGTGGCTGTCTTTTATTAACTAAATCACCCTTGACATCCCGCGCCAAGCGTAATATAATGAAAAATTCTGATTGACTTTACCCCCTCTTAATCTCCCCCTTATCAAGGGGGAGACAAACGACAAACTATGCAGGCGAAATTTCAAGAACTAAACAATCTACTCCTTAAAGCTGAAAACATAGTTATCGCCATTCACCAAAATCCGGACGGCGATGCTTTGGGTTCGGCCGCGGCCCTGGCCGAGTATCTCTCTGACAAAGGAAAAAATTTCTCCATATATTGCGCCACCGCGCACCCGGAAAATTTCAAATTTTTATCCCACGTCAATGCCATTACCGCGGAGGCCGCGGTTTTAAGCTTGGCTAATTTAATCGTGGTAATGGACTCAGGCGATTTGCGCTACGCCGGTCTGGATTCCCGCGATGGATTCCGGCTCCTGGGCCGGAATGACAGAAAGGGAGGGGGGAATGACAATCCAAAAATCATTAACATTGACCACCACATCAGCAACGAGCAATTCGGATTTTTGAATATCACGGACAGCCAGGCCTCGGCCACGGCGCAGATAGTTTATGATTTTTTTCGCAGTGAGCGCGTGGCGATTTCACCGGCCATGGCCACGGCGCTACTCACCGGCCTGGTTTGCGATACGGACAACTTTACCAACGGCGGCACCACGCCCGCGTCTCTGGAAGCCGCCGGCCACCTCTTGCGCTCGGGGGCCAATCTGCCGCTGGTGCACAGATGGGTGATAAAAAATTCCTCGCTCAATCTGCTCAAACTCTGGGGCATTGTGCTGGAGCGGCTGGAAAAAATTGAGGAAAAAAATCTGGCCTACACCTATATCACCAACGAAGATTACTTGCGCTATGGCATCACCGAGCTAGGGGCCGAAGGCATTGCCAATTTGCTGAACAAGCTGGGCGGGGTGCAAATCTCCCTGCTTATCCGCGAAACCATGGACGGCAAAATCAAAGGCAGTTTTAGAACCACCTCGGACAATACCGACGTTTCGGCGCTGGCCAAAAAACTGGGCGGCGGCGGGCATGCCAAGGCGGCCGGTTTTACGACTGAAGGCACCATAGAAGACGTGCTCAACAAAATTTTGACGATGTGATAAAAATCTGCTAAACTAAACTAACGGATTCCCCCGACTAAGTCGGGAGAATGACAATTATATGGAACCAAAATCCCAATATCTTATCCCCACGGTCATAGAAAAAACCCACTACGGCGAGCGGGCCTACGACATCTATTCGCGGCTCTTGCAAGACCGCATTGTTTTTTTGGGCACGCCCATAGACGACGGCGTGGCCAACACGGTCATTGCCCAGCTCTTGTTTTTGGACAATCAAAGCCCGGAAAAAGACATCAAGCTCTATATCAATTCCCCGGGCGGCTCGGTGACCGCCGGCATGGCCATCTACGATACGATTCGCTATATCAAAGCCGAGGTTTCCACCATTTGCATTGGCCTGGCCGCCAGCATGGCCTCGGTGATTTTGGCCGCCGGCGACAAAGGCAAGCGCTTTGCCCTGCCCAACGCCGAAATTATGATGCACCAGGTAATGGGCGGCATGGAAGGCCAGGCCAGCGACATCAAAATCCGTTCCGAGCGCATTTTGCGCATCAAGGACCGGCTAAACCAAATTTTGGCCAGCCACACCGGCAAAACCATACAGCAAATTGAAAAAGATACGGACCGCGACTACTTTATGACGGCCCAAGAGGCCTTAAACTACGGCTTGATTGATAAGGTGATTGAATAGAAACGAATTTTTAGCTAAAATTAGCAAAATTTAAGCATTTCTGCCCTGCCCCCTTGACAAAAATAGCCATTTGTGCTATACTGTTTTGTTACGTACAATGAAAAGGCGGGTATATGAATTGCCCCGCCAACACAGTCGGACACGGATTTATGCATGCTATCCAGTTGTTCCAGACCCATATAGTATGTATCAACCCGTATCCACGACAAGCATGGAGGTGTGTTAGAGGGTGGCACTGGCGCAAGCTCGTCTGCTTCTTTAACACATCTTCTTGGATGCGGTTTCTAAGGGGGGGTTTCACTCCCCCAAAAACTATTAAAACCCCGTTGCCTTAATTGGCAACGGGGTTTGTTTTCGCGCACTATGGCTCCACAGCCCCGACTAAGTCGGGGACTATGGAGCCAGCGGCTGTCGTTCCATCAATCGTACTGGTGGCTCCGCCAGCCGGCGGATCCGGCCCCACCATGCAAATCTGGGGCAAGGGCCGGTAATAGCTGTCAAACACCCGCTCAATCTGTTCCGAAGACGAGGTGACGCGCGTGTAAGTAAAACTGGCCACTGCCCCGCGGAACGCGTTCTGGCATTTTTTCTCGCCTGGTTTCAGCTTGTCGCTCTCAACTGTTTGCGGCTCGCCGGCCGGAATCCACTTGCTTACCTTGGGGTGGTCATACCAGCCCTTGCGCCCGTCGCTCTTGCCCCACAAAGTAAAAACCAGACGCTGTTTCACATAGTCAATTTCGGTTTGCAAAAGCAGGTAGCCACCCGTGTCGTTTAAGAACCGAAAATCAATATCCGGCTCGTAAAGCGTGGCGTCCGTGCCCGGATTGCCGTTGACCGGGTCCGCGTAATAACCCACCACCAGGGAATGGTTGCGCCTTTGCGTTATCGGCATGCCCGAGTTCATGGCCATTCTAAAAAGCGTGGTGCCTATTTGGCACATGCCGCCGCCGATTTCGTTTTTTATTTCTTTGCCTTTTATCACGGCCTCGGGCAAAAAACCGACCGCGGCCGTGAACGGCCCGGCGAATTTAATGGCGGAAAATTCTTCGCCGGGCGCGATGATAACCCCGTTTAGCCGCCGCACTGCCAAGGCGATATTTTTTATCCGGTTGGTGTGGCTGTCGCGAAAAGTGGAGACGCCGGCGCCGAGCCTGTCGGTGATGCCCAAATTGTTGGCGTCGGAAACTTTTATATCCGGCTCCATGATACTGACCGATAATGTCAGGGTCTGGGCCCGGCCTGCCCCTTCGTAATTGCGGGCGCGGAAAATAGCGTCAAGTTCGGCGTAGGTTTTTTCCATATCCAGACTGACGCCCGACTGACTGGCCTGAAATTCTTTCACTTTGCCGTCCTCCATCAAAAATTTTGCGTTTTTGGCGGCCACATCCACCGCGGGCTTCACAAAATTCTCCAAATAGGCAAAAACCCTTTCTTTATTCAAGGCAAACACAAACTCATTGTCAGCCGCGCGCGTTTCCAGCCAATCGGCGTAAACGTTGTTTTTTATGTTCCAATCGCGCCGCTCCTTGGTGCGCGAATCAATATAGTTCAAATTCAAATCTCCGGCTGTCAAAACCGCCGGTAATTTTGCCAGTATGGATTCCACGTCCGCTTTATTCACCGAGGGAGAAAAACCGCTTTGTTTTATTTCAATCGGCGCCAGGGTCAGAGCGGCCATTTTTTGCTCCATTTCCGCGCGCGCTTTGGCTATTTCAAAAATGGCGCCTTTTTTGGCCGGAACAATTTCATAGGCGAGCGGCGACAGACTCGTAACTTTCACGTTGGCGTCGCGCGGATTTTCGGCCGCCGGGGCCAAATCGCTTTTAAGCTGTTCAACTAATTTATTATCCGTCTGAATTTGCGCCTGAATTTTTTCCTTAAAAATCAAAAAAGAAGGCGGCAATAAAAGGTCTTTCCACCACGGCCCGCCCCGCCCGGCGCCGAACGCCAAGGCGGCGGTTTCGGCGCTTTTGACGCTGGCCAGCTCCACCGAAGAATCGCCGGCCGGCACCGCGTCTATTTTTAAATCAATTTTCTCGCCGCTTTTGGGATGATAATAAAAAAAATCAATGCCGTCTTTGGCGATTTTGTCGTTGTAAATTTCCAAAAATTCTGTCGCCTTTTCCGCGCTTAGGCCGCCCAAGTGATATTGGCCGATGTAAACGCCCGGATAAACTTTATTTTTATAAATCTGCTGATAGGCAAAAGCCGAGGCAACCGCAAAGAGCGCCAAACCAACCAGCGCAATGAGTGCGAACAGCGCGCTTTTGAGCATGGAATTTTTCTTTTCTGCGGGAGGATTTTTTTCAACCATACTATTCCCCTATCACCAAAATAGGGATTTCGCGCTTGGCGCCGGCCTTGGGCAGGCGCACTGTCAAAACGCCGTTTTTGTATTCGGCTTTGGTCAGTTCCGCCTTCACGTCCACTGGCAAAACAATGGTGCGCGAAAATTTTCCCCAATAGCACTCGCGGCAAAAATGCTCGGAACCGGCCGGAGACGGGTCGCGCCGCCAGCCGCGTATAGTAAGCAAATCATTGTGCAAATGCAACTCTATGTCGCCCGGCTCGGTGCCGGCCATGGTCGCTATTATTACCAGCTCGTCGTCTGTTTGCGCCACGTCCAAGACCAACTGGCCCTCGCTGTCCTGCTCTTCCCAGGCGCCGCTGTCTGGCGGACGCAAAAGAGAAAGGATGGACAGGTCGTCACCCTCGGCGCTAATCGGCAATTGTTTTTTTTCAAACATATTATTTTTGGCAGTTTCCACAAAAACTCGTTCCCCGGCCCGCAATTTTCCTTTTTTGAATTATACCCTTTTTGCACCGCAGGCACTTCATGCCCTGGCGGCCGTAGACTTTAAGAAACTCGGTAAACTTGCCTTTTTGCCCGCGCGCGTTCGCGTAATTCCTGAATGTCGTGCCACCGTATTTAAGGGCCTGGCGCAAAACCGATTTTATCGCCCTAAACAGCGCGGCCTTTTCTTTTTCCGTCAAACTCGCCGCCGGCCTTCCTGGCAAAACACCGGCGCTAAAACATATCTCATCGGCGTAAATGTTTCCGATGCCGGCGATAAGCGCCTGGTCCAAAAGCGCGGCTTTGAGCAGGGATTTTTCCCGGCCGGCCAGAATCCTCTTAAATTCCGCTAAATTAAACTTTTTTGAAAACGGCTCAATTCCGTAGGCGCGCTCAACTTTATTTTTCTCGGCTTCACCCGCCAAGCGCAAATAGCCGAAACGTCTCATGTCATTAAAATACAACTTGGAGTCGTCGGAAAACACAAACGCGGCGCGCGTGTAAGCCGTTGGCAAAGTGTCCGGATTAATTACCGGCAAATTATGCCCGCCCCCACACCAAAATTTTTGGTGTGGGGGCCCGCCGGCTACTACTTTCTTCCCTGCCGCGTAGATTAGCTGTCCAGTCATTTTCAAGTGAACCAGCAAATATTTTTTGGCCGACAGGCTAAATACCAACAGCTTTCCCAGCCGCTCTATTCTTACAAATTTTTTCCCTTTAATTTCAGAAACAAACTTTTCCGCATTTCCTTTTACCGGACTTTTTTTTGCAATCTCAATCTGCACGATTTTCTTGTTCAAAATACTCTTTTCCAGACCCTTGCGTATTGTTTCCACTTCGGGCAGTTCGGGCATATTTTTTCTGACTATAAGTTTGGCGAGCAAACTCATGTATTCCCGATAACTATATAATATCAAATATTGTTTCTGCCGTAAAGAAAAACTGGTCGCCTGCGGCGACCAGTTTTTCTTTTAGTTTACCAATCTTTCACCAGATAACTCCTCCACACGCTGGACTTGGCTTTGCTCGTCGTAATCACGCTTTGAAACAGCGCCAACTGCGACGCAGGCCGGCGGAAGAAACTGGCCACGCGATAAGCGCGCAGTACCTGCTCCTCCACGGCCGGCACGTCAAACTTTTTCAAATTCGCCTTGTTCAAACCGCTGCGGAGCTGCTTTTCCAAATCCGATGGCACGCTTATCTTGAGCGAATCTTCTATCTGCTCCTGCAGGTTCGCGGCCGCGTCCCAATTATCCATCACATCGCTCGCGTTCATTTCGTCAAGCCTCACCTTGGCCGCTTCCCTTAAATTTTCAGTCCGGTCTTTCAAATCCTCAAGCAGGGCTTTCAGCTCGCTGACGTCTTTTTTGCTCTTGGCCAGGCGGTTAATTCTCGCCTCATAGCGCTTGATGGCGGCCGCCAATTTATTCACCGAAGCCTTCAAACTGGTCATGCCGCGCAAGCCGGACATAGACGCGTCGGCCTCTTGCAGCTTGTCAATAATCTGCTCCTGCACAAAATCAAACGGCTCTTGCTCCAGATAGTCGTTGGTTTTTAATTTGTCATAGGCCGTGCGCGCCTCGGCGATTTTATCGCCGATGACTTTAAGCTGGGCCTCGGCGTCCACGTTTAATTTTTCCATCAAAACAACCACGCGCTTGTATTCTTTCTCGCGCCGCGCGATATTTTGCGTAATCATCGGGGCCACTTTCAGCAAACGGCTAAGCTGTTCCAGCCGCACCAGCCATTCGTTCAGGCCGTCAAAAATATCAGCCAATGCTTCGCCGGCATCGCGCGCCTCTTCAAAGGTTTTGGCTTCTTTTATCTGCTCCACCAATTTCTGGCCGCTGTCCAGCAATTCTTTCAAAGATTGCGGCAGGCTGTAGCCGCGCTTTTCCAAGAGTGTGGCGCGATTTTTAAGCGATATGAATTGCCGCGACACCTCGGCCATCTTGCGCTTCAATTGCTTCAAGGCCTTCTCCTGCATTTCTCTGTCGCGCTCGGACATGTCGGTGTCGTTGTTGGAAATCAGCTCGTTCTTCAGGTCGCGCAAAATCTGCACATCGTCGCTAATCGCTTCCAAAGTGTCAAAGGCCGTCATATCCAGGGGCGTATTCTGTATTTTTTCGCGCAAGCCCGTGATTTTATCCATGGACGCGGAGTCGCTCAATTTTTTGAACGTGCCCCACAAGGAATCCAATGTTCTGTTTAATGATTTCTTCTTTTGCTCTATGGTTTTAATTTGATGCTCGGTTAATAGTTCTTTTACCTCAACCACAGTCTTGCACACGCCCGAAGACGAGCAATAGCCCGTACTGCCCTCGGTTTTATCCAGACACCAGGTGCCGCCCTTGGCCGCGCAAACCGCGATGGGGTCTTCGGTTTTTACCGGGCAGGCCGTGCCTTCGGTTACCTTTGAGCCATCGGAACAAATAATATAGGTAACGGGCTTGGGACAGACAGCCGTGCTTTCCACCGAAGAACCATCCGGACAAGTCTTGTAAGTGATGACCGGAATGATTTGAAGACTCGCGGTCGGACAGGCGGATAATTTAGTTACCGCAGTGAAGTTATCCGGACAGATCATTTGGCCCGTTGGCGCGGCTTTCATGCAAACACTGCCGGCGCTCATGCACCAGCCGCTCATGGCCGTACTACTATAGGTACCGGTAAATTCGCACCAAGTGGCGCCCTTGGCCTTGCAGTCCGTGGAATTAGACGGCGTCATCGGGCAAGCCCCCCAGCTATCGGCAAAGCTGTTGTCCCAGCAGGTAACTTTGCCGCTGGGCGCGGCAGGCGCGCAAGTACTACCTTTTGGATTGCAGTAGCCGCCTGAACTCATGGAACCGGAATAATTTGATTTGCACCAAACCCCCTGAAATTTTGTACAGTCAGATTCATTGCTGGGCCAGGTCATTGTTTCGTAATTCGTGGGGCATTTGGACCAGTCTGTCACTTTGGTAACTCCATCGGAACAAGTCATGGTAGTTGCCGGGCATTTAGAGCTGTCGGTTACCTTGGTGCCGTCGGAGCAAGTATAACTGTTGTCCGGACAAGAACTGCCCGCGGTTTGACACCAGCCCCCGCCATAAGAACTTGTACACCAACTTCGGCCCTTGGCCGTGCAGGTGGCCTGGTCATAAATAGGACAGGTGGTATTGTTTGTGGCGCACCAGCCAGTGCCGCCGCTGGTGCTCGCGCACCACTCCCCGTTTTGAGCCTTGCAGGACGCTTCATCATTGGCCGGACAATTTTCGCCGGTATTCGCGCACCAGCCCGAACCGCCGTAAGAGCTCGTGCACCATTTTCTGCTTTTAGCCACGCAGGTCGCTTCGTCGTTTATCGGGCACCCATAGCCGCCGGTGGAACACCAGCCGCCCGTGGCCCCGCCGCTGTACGTGCACCATTCGCCGCTTTGGGCCGTGCACGAAGCCGCGTCATAAGCCGGGCACGGACTGGTGGAATATGAACACCAGCCAGTAACGCCGTCGGAATTCTTGCACCATTTACCATTGCCCGTGGTACAGGTGGTTTCCGGGCTCGTGGTGGTACCGCTGTTTGTGGAGGTGTCGGTTTGGGCCAAAACTACCCCGACCAAAAAAAGCGCTGACAAAATAAAACTTAGCGATATTAAAAAAAATCGCTTCCTGATGCCATTGTGCATATTTCAATAAGTTAAATAAATACGCGTTCGCGAAAAGCGAACGGATATATTATACCACACTTTCCCGCGGCCTGCATGCAGGGTCGGATGACCCTGTGGATAAGTTTTATCCCTCCCCTTGATAAGGGGAGGGTTGGGGAGGGGTAATCAATACCGGTAATGGCCGGGCTTATACGGCCCGTCCAGCGGCACGCCCAGATAATCGGCCTGCTCTTTCGTCATTTTAGTGAGTTTGACACCGATTTTTTCCAAATGCAAACGCGCCACTTCCTCGTCCATTTCCTTTGGCAGCATGTGCACGCCGATTTCATATTTTTTAGTCCAGAGTTCTATTTGCGCCAAAACCTGGTTGGAAAAAGAATTGCTCATCACAAAGCTGGGATGGCCCGTGGCGCAACCCAAATTCACCAGCCGGCCTTCGGCCAATATATATATGGAATGACCTGGCCCGCCCGCCTTTGGCGGAAAATCATACCTGTCTACCTGGGGTTTGATGTTGATTTTTTTCGCGTCCGAAGCGTTCAGTTCCGCCATTTGTATTTCATTATCAAAATGGCCGATGTTGCACACAATGGCCTGGTCTTTCATTTTTTTAATATGCTCCAGGGTGATGACATCGCGATTGCCCGTGGCCGTAACATAAATGTCGGCGCGGCCGAGCGTGTCTTCCACGGTCGCCACTTCATAACCCTCCATGGCCGCCTGCAAAGCGCAAATTGGGTCAATCTCGGTCACAATCACTCGGCACCCCTGCCCTCGCAAGGCCTGGGCGCTGCCCTTGCCCACTTCGCCGAAACCACACACCACCGCCACTTTACCGCCGATCATCACGTCAGTGGCGCGGTTGATGCCGTCTATCAAAGAATGACGACAGCCGTAAATATTATCAAATTTGCTTTTAGTAACAGAGTCGTTGACATTAATAGCCGGGAAAAGCAACTTGCCTTGCTCAAAGCGCTGATACAAACGGTGCACGCCCGTGGTGGTTTCTTCAGACACGCCTTTTATTTCTTTCGCGAGTTCAGGGTGTTTTTCGTGCACAAGCAATGTCACATCGCCCCCATCATCTAAAAGCAAACTCGGCCCTTTGCCGCCGGTAAATTTCAACGTCTGCTCGGTGCACCACCAATATTCATCCTCGGTTTCACCTTTCCAGGCAAATACCGGCACGCCCGCCTCGGCCATAGCCGCGGCCGCGTGGTCTTGGGTGGAAAAAATATTACAGCTGGCCCAGCGTACCTCGGCACCCAGCGCTCGTAGGGTTTCAATCAGCACAGCGGTTTGGATGGTCATGTGCAAAGAACCGGCAATGCGCGCGTTCGCGAGCGGCTTACTCGCCGAATATTTCTCGCGAATGGCCATCAGCCCGGGCATTTCTTTTTCCGCCATTTCAATTTCCTTTCTCCCCCACTCGGCCAACGAAATATCTTTTACTTTGTAATCGGACATACGAAATTTTATTCTAATTTTAACTCCTCCCCAAACGCTTTTTTGTAACGCTCGCAAAATTCTTTTTTGGTAAAATTATGCGCCTGGGTGCCGAAGGTTTCTATGGCGTAGCTGGCGGCCACGGCCCCCATCTGACCGCACATTTTCCAGTTGTAGCCGCGCTCAAATCCGACTAAAAATCCGGCGCGATAAGCATCGCCGGCGCCGGTCGGGTCGTCAAACGACAACGGCGGGCAAGAACCTACTTTCACCTCCTCGCCTTCGGCTGTCTTGATGATAGACCCGCGCTCGCCCAAAGTGACAATCAGCACCTTGGCGTTTTTCAAAATCTCGTTCGCGTCCCAGCCCGTGCGCTCTTCCAATAATTTTATTTCATAGTCATTGCCAATCACGAAATGCGCCTGGCTGAGCATTTTTTGCAATTCTTCGCCGGTAAAGGCCGTGATTTGCTGACCCGGGTCAAACATGGCCTTGGCGCCGAAAGTGGCGCATTCGTGCATGTGCTTTTGCATGGCTTCTTTTTGCGTGGGCGACACGATGGCCAGCTCAAACTTTTCTTTCACCGCTTCCAGCGAATCCACGTTGGCCAGTGGGCCGTTGTAAAAAGCAGTAATCTGGTTGTCGTCGGCGTCAGTGGTGATATAGGCCGAAGCCGTGGATTGTTTTTTATCAATTTTAATATTGGCCGCGTCAATACCGTTTTTTTTCAAATAATCCAAATAATCACTACCGTCGGCGCCGACAGCCGACACCACCAACGGTTCCGCGCCGAGCAATTTCATGGTGTAAGCAATGTTACCGGCCGTGCCTCCCCAGCTACGTTCCAACCTATCCACCACAAAACAAACATTCAAAATATGAATGTTGTCCGGCATGATGTGGTTCTTAAAGCTGTCCGGAAAATTCATGATGTTATCGTAAACCAACGACCCGGAAACGAGTATGGGCATAAATAAAAGTTAAGCTACTTTTTCTCCACTTTGCTCCTGCATTTCTTGTTGTGCTCTCCGCAAACGCTCTTGACCTTCAACTCTCATTTGTCTATCAATCGCTGTCTCGGGCTTCTCTTCCTTATGTCCTTGTTCTTCCGGCTCATGCCAGGCAGCGTCTTTTAACCTTATCCTTCTCATACCTTCGGGTGTAAATCTTTTTCCTATCATAAAAATTTAAGTTAAAAAATTAATAGCTATGGAATCGTAATGTCGCCAGACCAAATATTGTTCGGTCCGTATTCAAAATACGGCTGTTTGTCGGTCGTCACTTCTATATCAAAATGGTAGGTCTGCCCGGAAACAAACGGGTCAATGACGCGTGGCGCGCCTGAAGAGGACCGGCCGCGATAAAAGAAAAAAGACTTGGTTGAAAGGCGGTTTATTCTGGCCGCGAAAGTGGCGTCGTAATAATAGCAATCGCCGCACCCGCCATCAATGTCTATCACGCCCAAAAAGTCGGCCCCGCCCGCATTACGCAAAATCATTTTTACATTGCCGTATCCCCTCTGCCCGCTAAACGTGCCCGGATTATCCGGCTCCAGGCGGTCAATAATAATATCCGGCAAAAGCACGCTGACGTAAATTTGACGGGTGACGGTCTGGCCGTAAAAATTTTTGGCGAATAGGCGATAATATCCGCTGTGGCTGGGACTGACTTCTGTATTGCCTGTGCCGGAAGTCGCCGATGAAGACGAATACACCTCTCTCGCTTCGCCGGCATCCCCAAGCCGGTCTTCTTCTACGGCTATGCTTTGCGCGTCTCTCACTTCCCAAGACAAGCGCACCGGCCCGTATTCACGCTCCAACCGCTCGGGACTGGCGGAAAAAGACGCTATGGTCGGCACCGGATAATCCGGCAAACTGTATTCCTGCGGCGCGACCGCAATCATGAAAACGGCCCCGTCTTTATCATCTTTATCATAAACCGCGGCGGCGGAGGAAAGGCGCGCGCCAAGGGCCGCGTACCACGGCGATTTCTGGCTTAAAATCTTGCCGCTGTCCGCGCTCACCGCGTATTCTGTCTTGACGCTCCAAGGAATAAAATAAAACAGCTTAAAAGGTTCTTTGAGCGCCACTTTGTAAACCGGTTTGCCGTTTTGCGCGGCCAAAGACAGGCTGGCCACCTCGGCTTTGGCTTGTCTGGCTACGGCCAAAGCCCGGGCGTAAAATTCCGGCGGCGCGAGTTTCACCGCCATTTTCTTGCCGTCTTTGGTTAAATAAAGCTTGCCTTTTTCTATGGCCGCTGTTCCGTCAATCAATACCCCCGCTTCTTTGCCGGCAACATTAAATCGCGCGCTTGTTTGCCCGTTGTTTTTTGACACTGTCATTTCGTAAAACACATTTTTATTCTGGGAAAGCAATAACGCCGGCCTGGGGGCTTGAACCGCCGCTACCGGCGCCGCTAACTTGGCCGCGGCTTTGATTTGAGCTCGTATCGGAACCAGCGAAGGCGCCTTGGGCGCGAGGGTAATGGCAGACGCCAGACCGGGCGCGAATGCCGCCGCGAAAAATACGGATAAAATTATGATTGTCTGCATATATTTTGTATATATCTTATATCTTACCATTAAAAGAAAAAATAGGCAAAAGGCGAATTTTGTGGTATATTATAGCCGCTCATTTTAACATATTTATTTCAACATATTAAAATATCAATACTATGGGGAGGAAAAAACACGGGGCGTTTGATAATTACAAAAAAATTGTTATTTTGAGCTGTCTGGCAGTGGCTTTAATCGCGGCGGCGGCCATCGCGACCAGATTTCTGACATACGGCGCCAACGCGAAAAGCGCGGCCGAATTCAGGGCAGCGGCCAACCAATATCTGGAAAGCGGCGACAAGTCGGCCAATCCGATTAATATCAGATACGGAAAGGCCTTTTATTATTACGTGCCGATACAAGTAAACGGCAAAATTAGTTTGGAATTTCCCGGCATCATGCTGGACAATAAAGCCAACCCCGTAACCAATGAATTGATTTTAAAAGAATTGTTCAAGTACCCGGCATTGGTGATGGAATTCGCCACTACGTTCAAAAAATTTGACGCCGCGGCCAAAAGCAAAACAACGGCGGTCAGGCAATATTGCGGCATTGTCACGCGCGAAAAAATAAAACTCGGAGAAATAGTTTATTCCGGCAATGTCGTAGGCGTTCTTTACCAGGGAACCAAACTATCTTTTGACGCCGTTTCTTTGGTTAAAAACGTGCCGGCCGGTTTGGCGGCCTTAGTCAAGGACCTAGCCAAAAGCGAGGTGCAGGACGCGATTGTTTCGTATTTTGTTCCGGCTGATTCCCGAGCGGCGTTGGACGCGGCTCAGAAAGCGTACGACAGCGCGGAAAAAGCCGCTAAGGCGTGCGCCGGATTGACTGACGCGTGGAACGTCATGCATTCAACCAGCGGCAAAATTGAAACCTTGAAAGCGGCGCTGGCGGTCCATAATTTATCTGCAGTATTCAGCAATGAAGCCGAGGCAATGGCCAACCTGCGCGACGCGCTGGACAAAGTCAATAATTATCCGACTTTAATCACAAAAATAAGCAAAAAGGACTATGCGGCCGGAATGGCGGCGCTGGACAAATTGATAGAAAAGCTTGAGGCCGAACGGGATTATTGGCAAGCAAGAGACGTGAGCGTCGTCAGTAACGCCGAAACGTGGAAAGACGAACAATTAAGAAGAATCGCGCCAAAACCGGTCGCGACAGAGTCGAAAGCCGACACTCCTATTTTCCAAACCCCCGCTTCTCCGCCATCGCCGGTCACTTCTATTTTGAATCTATCCGACGATTATTCAACTTATACATACAGCAAACTGGCCAATTCCTGCTCTTCCTATAAAAACAACATCTCTTCGAGCCAAGTGAGTTTGAGATGCGGAAACTCTTCGGCTCATTGGCGCGTGCATTGGGTTAAAAAAATCAACGTGTCCGGCTTTGACAAACTGCAAGTAAAGGCCGACCTGGTTTTGGACGACCACACTTCGTTTTTTAGCGAATGCGACGGCCACGGAGTGAAGTATGATAATTATGTTGATTTGATAATTGTCAATTCAGACCCCAACGCGACATTGAGCGCGGAATGCAATCGCGTCGTGTCAGACGCGGATTGGCCGAAATGCGCCGTCAATTATATTCATCCAACGGCGATAACACATTGCGGCGTGCCCAAATGCGGCACGAGCAAAAGCTGCGACTTTGAGGTTGATGTTGCGGGCCGGGACGCGGTGTACCTGGTTTTCTACACCACCGACCCCTGGCTGGCTGACATTGAAGGAACCCTCTCTAACGCGAAAATTACTTTGATGTCAAAATAATTTAATATTCAAACGCCCCGACGTCAAACCCGGCGCCGGCCGGACGCGCTTTGCCGGCAAAATCAACCGGCGGCGCGTCTGCGGCCGCTCCCTTGTCTATAGCCGGCGAGCCCGCAAGCAAACGAAAATCCGCCGCGGCCGCGTTCACAAACAGCGGGTCGCCTTCAACATAACCGGCGCCCCTCACCTCGTTGTCTTCGGTGTCGGCTTTGTACTCGTGGATTAAATTATTTTCCACGATAGTTTTCTGCGCCGCGGCGCTCAGCACGGATATTTCAAACGACCGGTTTTGACTGCATATATTGTTTCTAATGCGCACACCATCAGCCTCGGCGTTGTCCATCGCGATGCACCCGCCCCACTCGCCGCCGTTGTTGTAAAAAGTGTTGTTCGCGACAATGATGTCTTTCATCGGGTGGGGCCCGCCCTCGTCGCCGTTGTTCGTCACGGTCAGGCCGCGGAATTTATTGCCGTAGCCGATGTTGTTGTTAAAATTTATATTTTCCAAAAGTCCGCCCATTTCCGAAGCCACTTGATAGCCGTCGCTGTTGGAAATATTATAAACGACATTGCCGTACACTTTAATATTGTAGGTATGCTTCTCCCAGGCGTCTATATATATACCCGCGGCCGGTATATTATAAATCACGTTTTTATAAATCTTGCCGTTGCGCGAACCATCCTTTACAGTGATTCCCTCTTTATCTGTCGCAGCCGGAGAATCGTGCACCTTATTATTAAAAATCGCGAACCCATCAGCGCCGCTTAGAGAAATCGCTTCCTGCATGGGCCCGACATTTGGTCTTACCACTTCATTGCCGCTGATAGTGATGTCCTGGCTATCCCACCAAACCCCGATACCCGAGGAGCGAGTATTATAGGTATAATTTTTTTCAATGATGACATGCGCGGAACGGCTGACAAAAATACCGTTGCTCTCGTCGTCGCCTTTGGCGTTTATTATTCGCAGGCCAGAAACTTTGATATATGACTTGTCCACAATCTCAAACAATCCGTGCTGGTCCGAGGGCAGGGTGATGGAGGCGCCGTCTATGGTAACTTTTTCTCCCGGGTACGGCTTATAAGTGATATACTTATCGGCTGTTCCGGAATTTTGCGGCAAAACCCTTTCTTTATACGTACCTTTTCTGATGAGGACAGTGTCGCCGGCTTTTAGCTTTTTCGCGGCGTACGAAATAGTTTTCCAAGGTTTGGTCTTGGTGCCTGGATTGGAATTTTTCCCGCCGGGCGAAACATAGTACGTCTTTCCGGTGGCGGCGACGGCAACCGCGCCGTTGGCCGGTTTGGGCTGCAGCACGAAAGAAAAATACAAAATCCCCAAAACGCCGGCGGCTAACAACGCGACACAAAATATGATGGTCTTTTTTTGCATATGATTGTATCTTATCACAGAAGCAAAAAAGAGTAAATGTTTCCCGCTTTCATTGACTATCGCCCAATTTTTGCTATAATATCGCCGATGGAGAGGTGGCCGAGTTGGCTGAAGGCGGCAGGTTGCTAACCTGTTGTAGGGCCTTAAAATCCTACCGTGGGTTCAAATCCCACCCTCTCCGCTCAATGAGATGGAATTGAACGTTTGAGAACAGTGCTTGGAATGCGCGTTTATGCGCTCTTTCCTGCACTTTCAGCGTCACTGATTGAATAGAGACTGGGACTTCGAACCCACGAGGTGATCAGGGCACTTCATCGAGGAATGGCACCTCTATCTGTCCACCGTCTGGGCTGATCGCGCCGACGCGCCACCCTTCACGCTTCCTTTTCAACATCCAACGATAGACCCGCACAGCGTCGTAGACGCCCTGTGTGAGCGGTTTTTCTCCGGAATGTGTGAGTTCTTCAGCCTCGTTCTGTTTGAGCCGAAGGTGAAGATCTATTGCCTTCTTGTCAGTCTTCATGGGCAAAGACTTCTCCTAGAGTTATGTAGATCTCTCGATCGTAGTTCCAAGAAGTACCGGAGTCAAGCATATTTGTCACACCGGTGCGCGATGTGCTCCCTTGTGGGGGAGGAAATGGAACGCGCATGTTCGAAAATGTTCTTGACACATCCAATGCGGTTCCGGTACGGTAATACAAACAACCAAACGGAGGAGTCATGGTCGGCAAGGTCGCGATCTTCGGGGTGTTTATGGGAACGTTCGCCGCTGGTTGTGGCGAACCGCTCGGCGGGAGCGATGACCAGGACGTCGAACAGGTCGTGCTTCAATATCTCCGGGATCACGATCCGGGCATCACGCGAGGGTCGCCGGAGTACATGGTCTTCCTTAAGGACATCCTGTGGGGTTTGCACCCCGACCTCTTGAATCACAGTCGCGGGACGAAGATTGGCGAGTTCGCCGCGGCGTATATTAGCAATGCTGTAGCGCCGCTATTGGATGATGAACAAGCTCCGAGGCCGACCATCCAGTCACAGACTTCCGCCCTCACCAGCGGCTTCAACCGCAACGCCGTGGTGAACTATGCATATGCTTGGGCGAGCAACGGCGGCAAGAAAAGAAACGGTGCTTACGTCAGTTTCGACAATGACTGCACGAATTTCGCCAGTCAGGCGATCAAGGCCGGTGGAGTCCCGGCAATTGGTAGCGGCTCGTGCGGCTATGAGGAGACGACCTGGGAGTGGTACTCCCAGTTCTCCTTGGCTTGGTGGTGTCTCAAGAAGTGGGCCGTTTCCACCACGTGGGTCAGGGTCTCTGAGTTTTACCAGTACCACGTGCAGAACAAGCGTAACGCATCGACTGGCCTCTACTACCTTGGCAACCTGAACTCCTTGCGGTCTGCAGCTCGTCCGGGCGACATCATTCAGCTGCAGTTGGCTTCCAGCGGCACCCTGTTTCACTCGATGGTCGTGACCAAGAAGGACAGCACCGGCGAGATCTATTGCACCTATCACACCGGTCCCAACGGCTACGATGTCGTTGACAAGCCGCTGGCCTCCATCGCAGCCAACTACGGGAACACGAGCTACTATCGTCTCAACAGGTTTGACTAGCAAAGCGGCAACAACGCCCGCCCCGAAGCCCTATTCCACCTGCCCGTCGTCATTGTTTGTAAGTCGCACATATTCTATGACATTTCGTCGTCGCATCGGTATCGTCTTCGTCTGCATCCTGCTCGGGTTCGTTGTTCTGTTCGTGGCAGGACCCGGTTTCATGGTGGTCGACAACAGGGACATCCGAGCCGCCGATGATGTCTCAGCGGAGGACATGGCCGCTTGGCTGGGAGATGCTGGCTGGCAGGCGGATGCTACAAAACATTACTATCTCATCAACGTATCGGGAGTTGTGCATTCTCTCTCGCCGCGATCGCTCAAATACCTCGAGGCGCGCATCACAAATACCAAGGCGAATCTGCGCGTGTACGCCGTCACACCGTTATTGGGTTTTGTCGTTGAACCGTTTCGACTCGGAACGGTGAGCCTCCTGTTTCTGATAGAGACACCGGAAGAGCGAGACCTAGCGGACATCATGCGGCAGTTCAGCTTCTGTGTACGTCAAAGTGATCAGAGCGGGCTATGTATGCCCGTGTTGTCGGGGACACGTTGAACTGGCCGGCTTCGGAGCGGAGCGACTGATCATACCCCGGCGCCAACGTGATCTGCGGCGATCCGGTGCTGAGCTCCACCTTGGCGACCACCGCCTCGATCACTGAGCGCCGTGTCACCGGGTCGTCGCTGGCCAGCTTGGCGTTCATGGATTCCACCACCTCAAGCATGGTGGCTCCTCGCTCGTCATCCAACAGGTTCTCCGGTCTGTTCACCAAGAACCACTCGGTTGCCCGGATCTGCTGGAGGACTGCGCCGCGCTCCTGATCGTACTGGCTGTCGTCGACCAGGCCCCTGGCGTACTGACGAGCCAGATCCTTCAGCTTCTCGTCGAGCTCGCGCCGTTGCTGCCTGAGCAGGCGAATCCGCTCGCCCTGCTCCTTGCTTCTGGTCCGGCGTGCCTGGCGCTCCGCCCGGCGCAGGACAGGGACCATGGTGGCAGGCAAGTCCATTGCCAGCAGGTTGGCGCAGATCTCATTGTCAAGGTCGGCCGCTCGGGTGCAGAAGCTACAACCCTGCTGGTGGCAACGGTAGTAGTCGTGGATTCTGCCAGACTTCTTGATGTGTCGCTCGCCGGTCAGCGTCGCGGCGCACCTCGGGCATCTGACCTTGCCGGCCAGGACGAAGACCAGATGCTTCCGGCCGCCTCGCACACTGCCTCCGGCTTTTTGCCGAAAGACCTCCTGGCACCGGTCGAAGAGCTCTTTGGAAACCAAAGGTGGATGACTGCCCGGGTAGCTCCTGCCCCTGCTCATCATCACGCCGATGTAGAACGGATTCTTGAGCAGCCGGCACCATTGGTTAACCGGTACTTTCTTGCCGTGGACACCCACCAGGCCGCTGCTGTAGATCGTGTCCGCCAGCTGGCTGGCTGTCAGCTTTCCCGTAGCCCACAGTTCAAACGCTTCTCTCACCCTCGTTGCCCTCGCCGGATCCAGCACCACACGATCATTTTGCATCAAATAGCCCAGACAAGGGCGGCCGAACCATTTGCCCCGAAGAAGGCGCTCTTCGAGGCCCTTGCGAACCTCGGCCGAGAGGTTCGCGCTGTAGAACTCTGCTTGTGCTGCCATAATGTTTTCCAGAAACTCACCCATAGGGGTCGCTTCAAAGGATTCCACCACCGAAAACAGCTTTACTCCATATTCCTTGAGCTGGCCCTTCAAGATGAGATGATTAAAGACGTTGCGGGACAGCCGGTCGATCTTGTGGACGACGAGGCCACTGATGGACTTGTCCCGTTTGACGTGGCCGATGGCGGCCATGAGCCCCGGACGCCCGCGCAACTGCCTGCCCGAGCTGACGTCCTGGTACCTGGCGGCCACGATCAAACCACGTTCCTCGGCGTATCGCTGCATCAGCCGAAACTGAGCCGCGATGGAAAGCTCGCGTTCCGCCTGCCGAGTGGTGGAGACGCGAGCGTACAAAATGACTGCTGACATAGGAGAGGGGTTAAGAGTAACTCCACCTATGGTCGCAGCGCCCGAGCTGCTTTACAACCAAAAGAGAAACCACTATAATTGAAGTGTTTTTATGTTACTACATGCGGATAACACGCTGGGAGTCGGACAACCGGAAGGAAACAACCGGGTACGAAGGACGTCCCAGAATCCCCGCATGCGCGCAGTTGCAAAAATTTTTCTTCTTCTGGCCGGCTGGCTTATCGTCGTTTCCATTGTTTCCAATTCGTTTGACAACGACCTGGGCTGGCATTTGCGCTTTGGCCAAGACGCCCTAAGCGGCGATTTTCAGTACACCGACAGTTATACCTGGGGCTTTGCCGGGCGCGAGTGGGTAAACCACGAATGGGGGGCCGATATTTTATTTTGGATTATTTACAGCCGCGTCGGCTACTTCGCCCTGGCGCTTCTCATCGGCACGGTAATCTGGGCGGCATTTGTGCTGGCGCCTCTTATTTTTGCGCGTTTCAGTTTAGGCGCTCTCGCGATTTCGCTGCTCATGGCCCTGGCCGCGGGCTTTACTTTTGTCACGCGCGTCTCCATGGCGGCGCCGCTGTTTTTTGTTTTGCTCTGGTTTTCGCTGGAAAGAAAAAAATATTTTTTCCTGTGGCCGATTTTATTCTGGGCGTGGTCTTTTCTGCATGGTAGTTGGATACTGGGATTTATTTTAATAAACATTTATTTGGTTGGAGAAATAATTCCCTCCACTATTAGAGCCTGCCCTGAACTTGTTTCAGGGGGAGGGACAAAAGGTGGAGTTGGCAAGAAGCTCTGCTGGCAAATCATTTCCGCGGCCGCGATTCTTCTCAATCCGTACGGCATAAAACTCTGGCGCGAGGTGCTCTCCTATTTTATATACAGCGACTACAAGCGGCTGATTATTGAATGGCTGCCAAGCTACAGTTACCCCATTCGCTGGTGGCCCATAATTATCGCGGGAGCGGCCGGCGTTTTGCTTTACCTGGGGTGGAAAAACAAAAAAGCGTCTTTGACCCACGTATTGTTATTTTTGGCCATATTTTTAGCCGCCATGCAATACAAGCGCAACAATATTTTGCTGACGCTCGTTTGCGCGCCGATTTTCGCAATAGCTTTGGAAGAAACAAAGAAGAAACTACTCTCAATTGCCATTCCGAACCCGAAGGGTGAGGAATCCCTTCGCCTTACGAGTAAGTTTAAGGGATTCCTCGCTCCGCTCGGAATGACAACGGCGATTGTCCTCTTCGCCGTCTCAGCCGTTTATTACCTTCCCCGCCTGCGGGCGCAAAATGACGTCTGGCAGGACAAAAATTTTTTGACCCGGCACGGCTTTCCGGTCAAAGCCGTTGATTTTGTAAAAAAACTACCGGCCGGAGCGAAAATTTTCAACGAATTCGGCTGGGGCGGTTTTTTTATCTGGCAAACGCCGCAAGTAAAAATGTATTTTGACGGACGGGGCGCGGCCACCTGGCGCGACGCCAATGGCGAATTCATGCTTAAAAAATATCTGCGCTACCTTGGCGAAAAAAAACAGTTGCCCGAATTAAGCAAAACTCCGGCTGAATATATTTTGCTGGAAAAAAACAGGCTGGCCCTGCCGCCGCCCGGCTGGAGCGACAAACTGTTTTTCAAAAAAGAAAACTTGGCAAAAATAATGGAGCGCAAGCCGCCGTTGCTTGAAACCGACCTGACGAAAAGCAGTGATTGGAAACTGATTTACAGCGACGAGATGACGAACATTTGGAAAAGAACCGCGGACATGAATTCCGGCTCAAGCCCGGAATGACAATCGCGGCTAACCCCTGGCCAAAGTGAGCCAGTAAATTTTTTGCGCGCCGGCCGCTTTCAGCACGCGCGCGCATTCCTGCATGGTGGCGCCGGTGGTGTAGACATCATCAACCAGCAGAACGTATGCGGGCGCCGGAGCCGGTCCCTTCCACGCGAACGCGCCGGCCACGTTTTGCGTCCTTTCCTCTTTGCTTAACCTGGCTTGATGAGGAGTGTAGCGGGTGCGAACTAATACCCCCTCCTCTATCCTCCCCCTAATAGGGGGAGGGTTCTGTGTGAGTCCCTCCCCTTTTAGAGCCTGCCCTGAACTTGTTTCAGGGGGAGGGATACAGGGAGGGGTATTCAAAGAGTCCAAAAAAATTTTTGCCAACACTTTCGCCTGGTTAAAGCCGCGCTCGCGTTCGCGGCGCGGGTGCAGGGGAACTGGAAGAACTGACCAGCATATTGGCTCCACAGCCCCGACTAAGTCGGGGACTATGGAGCCAGCCACGCTAATTATCGTTCCGACCGAGCAGAGCGAACGGAGGAACCCCTTTTTCTCACTTATTATTTTTTCAAAAACATTTTTAATGTCTTTGGCAAAGCCGTATTTGAATTGTTTTATCAGCCTGCCCACGGGCCCGTTTTCTTCATAAACAAAAAAAGACGCACCTCGGTCCAGGTGCGCGTCCGCGGGCCAAAGCGCGCACTCATTTTGGTGTTTGGCCCGGCAAAGCTTGCACCACCACTCCCCTTCCACGCCGCAATCCACGCACGAGACCGGGAAAAGAATATCTTTGAACCAGCGCGCGGAGGCGGCCAGCATACTATTGCCAGCTCACGGCGCCGACCAGCCACTCATTGCCGATTTTAAGCAAATTTACTTTATAGGAAACCTGTTTGGAAGACGTGGCGCCCGCTTTTTCCTCTACGCGCGTGGCCTGCAAAGCCACCCCGGCGCTGGCGCCGTCCCAGTCGCTAAGCGACGAAGCGATGACCTTGGTTGTAACGCCCAAAAATTCCACGGCCGGTTTTGTATTTTTAAGAGGCGCGCTGATTTTTTGCCACAAAACATCAGTTACCAAATTTTCCAGCTCGCGAATATTGTCATAATTATTGTCGGTGGAATATGTGCCATAGCGCTCCACGAAAATTTTGGCTATCTGCCTCACCCCGTTTTTTTGCGCTTCCAGCGACGTCGGTTTTTTCACCACCAGCGGCGTGGTGGTGGCCAAGGGATTTTGCACTCCCGCCGGCGTGCCGTCCGTGTAAGCCGCGGGTAAAACATTTTCAGTTTTGTTTTCTTCGGCCGGCGGCGCTGTCTCCGATTTTTTCTTTCCGGCATACGTTAAAAAAACGCTGACACCGATAATTATGATAACTATCGCTCCGACGAAAATGAAAATTCTGGCGCGTAGAGGCATATACAAAATTTATTATCACTGATTTTCTTTTTCAAATTCTTTTTTGGCCGCTTCAATGTCCAGCAACTGCTGGGGATTGGTGGTCACAATCTGGTCTTCGGTGTAGGAGGCCACCACTTTAATGGCCGCGTGCTTGTTGCCGGCGAAAAAAATCCCCTCACCCACAGCGCTTTCCAAAAGCAGATATTTTTCGCCCTCGGTTAAAATAAACACTTTTTGCACCAAATCAATGGCCGCCGGCGACTGACGCAACAAAAGTTGCAGGGCCGAGTTCGTCACAATCGCCTGACCGTATTGCGAGCGCAAAAAATCATTCACATCCTGCGTGATGGTGGTAACGCCCAAAAAATATTTGCGGCAGCGCTTGACCAGGGCGAAAATAAAGCGAGCGCTGTCCTCGTGCTGCATCAGCCACCAGGCCTCGTCTATGGCCAGAATCCTTTTCTTGCGCTCCGAACGCACAACGTTCCAAATATAGTTGACGATGGCGTAAATGGCCAGGGGGCGCAACTCGTCTTCCAAATCGCGCACCGAAAAAACCACCAGCTGATTTTTCACGTCCACGTTGGTGGGCGAATTAAACAGACCGCTAAACGTGCCCTCGGTAAATTTTTTCAATTTCAAGACCAGCTCGTTTGACCCTTCCATGCCCTCCAAAATTTCCTCCAAATCCTGCATAATGGGCGGCGTCACCTTGGTCAAATCCGCGTCCGGCGTGATATCTTTTTTGGCGTAAGTTTCTATGAGCGCGCGGTCAATGATGGAATCCTGCTCGGTGGTAAGCCCGCCCAGCATGATGCGCAACAGCCCCTTCACGGTAATGACCGCCCCGCGGATAATATCATCCACGGAAATTTCCTGACCCACGGGCCGCGGCAAATCAAAGGGGTTCACCTTGCTTTCCGAAGATAAAGAAATATTTATATAGGTGCCGCCCACGGCATCGCACAAATGCTTGTATTCCATTTCCGGGTCAATCACGATAATGTCCGTGCCCATCATCATGGTGCGCAAAATTTCCAGCTTGATGGCATAACTCTTGCCGGCGCCGGAAGTGGCGAACACCACCATATTGGCGTTTTGCAAAGAAAAGCGGTCAAACAAAATCAGGCTATTGTTGTGTCGGTTGATGCCGTACAAGATACCGTCATCCGAGGTGAGCTCGGCGGAAATAAACGGAAAACTGGCCGCGATGGGGCTGGAGTTCATGTTGAAAGCGACCGCGATTTCATCGTTGCATAAGGGCAGGGTGGAATTAAAACCCTGCTCGGACTGATAAAAAACCTTGCGCGAATAAATGAGCTTGCCGCCAAAAACATTTTCAATGTCTTCGCAGGTCTGGTCCAGCTCTTCTTTGGTTTTGGCGTAAACCGTAACATAAAACGCAAACTGAAAAAAATGCTCGGTGCCCTGGGTGAGATTGTCGCGCAGTTCTTCTATGTCGCGCAGGGCGGTTTCGCGAATCGGGTCGCGCGGCGCGCCTTTTTCCGCGTCGGCGTTTATCTGCGCTTCCAGGGCGCCGACTTTATTGCGCAACTGCTTCAAAATTATAGCTGACTTGACCGGATAAAAAAACATGCCGATGTCCATGGTCACGGACATATTAAGAATGGGCGAACTCCAGCCCACCGAAATATAGCGCGGATAGGTGATGACAAAAATGGTGCGGCAAAAAATATCGCCCAGCTTCACGAAGCCGGTCTCCACGTTGAAAGCCGAGGGCGCGATGATGTCCTTAATGGAAACCGTGCCCTCGCGATAAGCCCGCTCTTCGGCCAAAATCATGGTCTCGGCCGCGGCTTTCTTTTTTACCGCCTCTTCTTCTTTGCGCAGGCGGCTCTCGTCGGGCTGGCCGGTTGGTTTTACGATTTTTGGTGCAAAAGCCATAGGTATTATTCTACCTGCATCTGATTCGCCGGCGCCAGGTATTGGCTAAACGCCACGTCCGGATTATACGTTGAATAAAATAATTCTATCAGGGATTGCGTGTCCAGGCGCGCCACTTCCAGGTTCATTGAAGCCAAACCCCCTTCCACCTGGCGCACGCGCGCGTCTAAATCTTTTTTTCTCTGCAAAAACCGGTCTTCTTTGAGAGTGATGATAGTAGCCGGATTAATCGTCTCCATCGCGCGCGGCCAAAAGCCGCGTTTTTTGTTAGAAAGCGGGTCGTAGGGCACAATCACGAAAAACTGTTTGCTCATGATTTTGCCGAGCGACACCAGCTCGGTGATAAACGAGCGGTAATCGGCCGTCTGCGCGCGTAAAAGCTCGTTGCTTTGCTCGCGCTCTTTGGTTAGTAATTTTTCCAGATAGGGCTTGATATATAACTGACGCGATTGCACCACCACCTGCAGGGGAAAATCCAGGGAGTTCAAAAAAGAAACATACGACGACACCAGCGCGTTTTGCTCTTCCTCGCTTTTGAGCGCGAAATTAACGCTGGAAACCATCAGCAGGGCGCGCAGGGTGCCGTCTTTCATGACAACAGTGTCTGATTTGATTTCAGAAAAAGGCAGATGATTCTGCGCGGACGGAATAGCTCTTTTTTTGGCCAGCGTTTTTTTATTTTGCATATGTTTTTCCCTCCCCTTGCGAAGGGGAGGGTTAGGGAGGGGTCTTACTCGGGTTTGTAATATCCCCCGGTATTCACAATCAAAGACAAATCCCTGATTCTGTTATACGACAATCGCGGCATGGCCTTGGCCGCTTCTTCTATTTTTTTCTCCGCGTTCGCTTCGCGCAATTTTTTCAAATCGGCGTTGGAATATTTTTTCTGCCAGATGCGCAGGCTGGGCCGGCGCGCGGTGCCGGCGATATTTAGGATAAAATAATGAAACGGCTGGCCGTTGATTTTGACAAAAGCGAAGGTCAGCGACAAGCCGCCGAAAAGCGCGGTGAGGAAAATAAACAAAGCCATGTCGGCCAATTTGAAAGACAAAAATATCAACAGACTGCCTGCGAGCAAAATGATAAACTGCCTGGTGGTGATGGGCCCAAAAATTTTGTCTTCCACGTCTATGAATTGCGGCACCGTGAATTGATCCATACTATAATTCTTTCTCCATCGCCACTATCGCTTTTATTTCTTCTATCTTTATCCCGCCTTTTTCCGTCGCTGTCTGCGCCAGGGTTTTTCTGTCGGCCAACGCGCCGCACACCGCGTCCATGTATTCCAAATAAAGAGGGCTCTGTTTCCAGGCGGCCTGCGCGTCCATATATAATAGGTAGGATTCGTCGCGCAGGTTGATGAATTTTTGTTTCAGGCGCTGGCCCGCCTCGGCGCAGTTTTGCGCCAAACGGCGAAAATCCGTCAGACTAATATATTTTACCTCATCTATGGGTCCCATTTCAACAGGCGGAGCGGAAATATCCCGCATGCTCTGTTTTACCGGCGCGCTTCCTAACTTGAACGACGAGGATTGTGTAGCCCCCTCCCCTCTTAGGGAAACCGTCATCTTCCCCTCCCCTTGATAAGGGGAGGGCTCGCCACCACACCAAAATTTTTGGTGTGGTGGCGAGGGAGGGGCAGTCGCAACCGGCTTCTCTTCAGGCGCCAAAAGCGCGTGCAAAAGCTCGTTGGCTTTTTTCTTGCTCTCGGGCACAGTTGGTCCCCCCCCTCCTTTAGAAGGAGGGGGCAAGGGGGTGGTCTTGACCTTTTCTGAATGTTCAAACGGGTTAAACGGAGTTGCTGTCGCCGGCAACAATACCTCTTCGCACGCTCCCGCCGCTTTCTCGGCCTGATTGGCCGTAAAACCCATGCCACCGTCTTTTATGGAACGCAATAAAATATTTTTCGTTTCTTCGGGCGAGCGCACGTCTTTGAGGCGCAACTGAATAATACTGCGCAAGCGATTGATAAAGTTGGGCGGCACTGGAAAATTTATTTTTTTGAGCGCCTGGTCCACCTGGCTTAGGCGCGGCTCGCTCAATTTCGGCGCGTCGCCCTTGGCCGGCGCCGGCTCTTCCAAAGGCGACCGAAAATCATTATTCGCTTTCTTCGTTCCCATCATCGGCGCCGTGGGATACGGCGGTCGTTTTGGCGCTACTTTCACTCCCTCCCCTTTTAGGGGAGGGGCAGGGAGTGGGGTATTGTGCGCCGCTTGTCTTACCTGCGACAAAGGCATGCGCACAAAACTGCCGTCGGCCTTTTTTACCAAAATTGTTGGTTCGTTTGGCATATTATTTACCCCTGCCTCCCTCCCCCTTAAATAAAGGGGGGGACAGGAGGGGGTATTATTCACTAACTAATTTTAAGTCTTTCGCCACCTGCGCGGCCAAGGATTCCACGCTGTCAAATTTTTTGGGCAGGCGCAAATAACGTTCGGTGCGCGCTTCTATTTTTTTTCCATACAAATCGCCCGCAAAATTCAAAACATGAACTTCCAGGCAGTCTTTTTTTGTTAAAGAATTATATCCATAATATAGCAAGCCGGAATACCCCTTCCCCTGCCCCTCCCCTAAAAGGGGAGGGTGGCTATCGGTGGTTCCTCCCCTTTTTAGGGGGAGGACAAAGGAGGGGGTATTCGCAATGAAAGCGACGGAGCACGTATACAATCCCCTGGGCAAATTTTTGGCCAGCGCCACGTCCAAGTTGGCCGTGTGAATCCCTACTTTATCCCCTTGTCCATAGCCGGGCAAAACCGCGCCGGCCACCACGCGCGAACGGTGTAAAAACACAATTCTGGTTACGGCCGCCGCCAGCGCCGCCGCTCCCAAAATTTGCGTGGCCGATAACGCGTTGCCATTTAAATAATAATCCAAAATAATGGCGGACACGGGCCAGGACAGCTCGCACAAAGTCGCCACCGAAGCGGTGATTTTTTTCAGGCCGAAATAGTACAAAAACATGGCCGCGGCTCCGGATGTAAAAACTATAATGATTAAAGTCGTCCACTGGGCCGCGCCCACCGACGGCAGAGAGGAAAAATAGCGCGCCGCCGGAATCGCCATAATCAAAACCGTGAGCCCAAAGCGCAAAGCCGCCAGCAGGCCATAGCTGATATTTTTTAGGGAATATTTTCCAAAGGTGGTGGCCGAACCCCAGGCAAACGCGGCCAGCATGGAAAAACCGGCGGCAATGGGAACAGCCGACATCGCGCTAGAAACCGCGAACGGATTTTTGAAAGTAACAAAATATCCCGCGACCAGCGCGAGCGGGGCGTAAAAATAAAACGAGCGCGGAAATCGCTCGCGTAAAAATATGGCGGCCAAGATAATCGCGAAAATCGGCTGAAATTTTTGCAAAAGAATCACTACGGAAATATCTTTGAAGCCCGTGGCAAACAAGGCCTTGGTGATAAAAATCGTGCCCAAAGCCCCGCCAAACAAGGCCACCCAAAAAATTGCGACCCACTCTTTGCGTTTTATCAGTTTTAACTGGGCGCGGTAAACAACCAAAAACGGCAACAAGGCGACAAAACCGAGCAGGTGCTCCAAAAACACCAGCAAGGCCGGTTGCAAGGAATACAAACGGGGTCGCAAAAAAGTGCCGTCCAAACTCCACAGCAGAGCGGCCAGCGCCACGGCCATTGCCCCGATAATCACGCTATTTTTTTTCATAATCATTTGTCATGCTGAACCACCAGCTGGCGGTTGTTTCAGCATCTTCGCTTTCTTCGTCACCCCACTGTCATTCCGAGCGGAGCGAGGAATCCCTTATACTACGTTAACAGTTTCTATATCCCCCTTCTTCAAATGCAACACAATCGCCAGCGCCTCGCACAGCCACGAGGCGCGTTGTCTCACACATTAATAATGATTGTGAATAAAAACTGTGGACAAAACGCCTTGACAAAAAACTCTTTTCTTGATATATTAGATTCGGATAGTAACGATGAAAAGACCCTCGTAAGAAGATACGTGCTTACGGGGTGCTTTTTTTATACTCAACTTTATTCCTCAAATCACTAACAAAACTAATTTTGCCGCCGGCCACTTTCCGCAATAAGTACGAGCAACTGGACGGCGCGGGCGCGATCAAGTGGCAAAACTTATTTTGTTTTCGCAAATAGTCAACTAAACAATGAAAATCACCATCGCCGCTGACAATTACGGCCTGATCATAATTCTGATATTCTATCATCGTGTGTAAAACCAATTCGGCGTCACAATTCCCTTTTACTTCACCGTCTTTCAATATTAGAGTTGGTTTAAATATCAAAATGTAACCAACCTCCTGAAGAAATTTATACAACTCCTCATTGCCAAATAAAAAACCAATGAACATAAACGCCTTCGCGACGCTATATTTGTCTTTCAAATACCTGCGAAAACGAAAATAATCCAGCTTCCAACCAATGCGCTGCATACTGAAATATAGATTCTGACTGTCTATAAACGCGAAATTGTTTTCTTTCATACTTCGTTTCCCTCCCCGCCCCACTGTCATTCTGAGCGGAGCGAGGAATCCCTTACACTACGTTAACAGTTTCTATATCCCCTTTTTTCAAATGCAACACTATCGCCAGCGCCTCGCGCAGCCAAGAGGCATAAGCCTCGCGCTCCTCTTGTCCGCGATAAATATTCTGCAAGAATTTTTCCGCCTCCAAAATTGCCGTGTCCTGATTGTAGCCACGGCCGGAAAAATCTTTGAGCAAAACCGATAATTTTCTGCTTTCATCTCCGGCATCGCTCGTCGGCACGCTCTCGTTGCTTTGCTCCAACGATTGTATGATGTTCCGGCTCATGGCGTCAAAATCCGCGTCGCTCTTGCCGCCCAAAAATTCCCCCAGATAAAATCGCGCCGGCACGCCGGTCACGATGGCGCTATAAAAATAATTCTGCAATAAAAATTGTCTTTCATTCGCGCCAAACTGGCCAAACATCTTCCACACCGCCTGCAAGAGCATGGAAAAAATAAAAGCGTCATCCCAAAAATATTGTTTTTTAATATCTTCTGATTTCGAAACAGCGGGTAGTGTGCGCACAAACATTTCGCCGATTTCTTTATCCGCGCCATTTCGCAAAAAATCCCCGAGCGTCGCCACAAAAACCAAATCATTATAAAATCCGCCTTCGCCTTTCAAAATAATTTTCAATTCTTCTTTTTCGTATGGCTTGACGCCAGCGCCCAAACCCAGAGCCGCTGAAATAAACGATAGCTGTAGCGCCAATGCGCCGGCGATTTCGCTATCGTCTGGCTTATCCATAAATTCGGCGACCAATTCGGAATCCAAAAACAAAATTATTTCTTTTTCAATCACGTCCATTGCTCCGGATAACTCTTCCTTAGTCGCTCGCGCGCCAATTTGCGAAGCGTAATCAAACATTTTCTCGTTTGCGCCCTTGGCAATCAAATCCGCTTTGGCTTTTTCCAATTCCAAAAACGCCTCGCGAACATCCTGCCACGAACACCTTCTAAACTCGCATACTTTGCGCCTGCCGAGGGTGAACATAAAGCAATTTTATTCCTCTCCTTCGTCAGATTTATCAAAAAAATTTTCAACCAACTCTGACAAATCAAGACGCCTTCTTTCTTCTGCACTCTTTTTATTAAATTCTAAAACAGAATGCAAATCTTGTTGTTGCCTTGATGTCAAATTTCGACTCTCCAGTTCTTTAACGACCAGTTCCGTCGGCGCCTTCAAATTATCATATATGTATCTTTCATTACTATTCGGGGCTACACGCGCGCATAACATTCTAAAAACATCCTTAGTTGTATTTTTTTTGAGCTCTGATTTAAAATACCCTTCATTTTCTTTTGTATCGATAGTCATAATTATTTTTCATCTATAACTTTCAAGCAAGTGGTTGCGCGAAATTACTAAAAATAAAATCTTTCTTCTTTTCGTCAAAATATAATAATGGCTCTCCGGATTTATAATAATCCATATAAATATCATTCACTTGCAGCAAATTTGAAAATAAAGGTTCGCTGTGGTAATCCGTTCCGTCCAATTTAATAACGGATTTAATGTAGGCCGCCGCCTGTTCGGCTGACACCTTCGCGAACCATTTCTTTAAATTCCGCGTGTCTTCATCCGTAAGGGGAACATGCAAAATGGCATACGTTATGTCCGCAGTCAGATTTGATTTTGTTATATCAATGTTATTTATGTCAATCCCAATAATGCTTCCGTTCATTATATGCAAATATAACTTCAAGATAATTCCGATTATCAGGCCGTCCGCTTCGCTGGTCAAATTAAAATATTTATCATTACTCAAAAAATCTAAAAGTTGCATTTCGTTCAAATCCGACTGTGCAAAATTAACAAAGATGGTAATCCAAAAATGAATCGTATATAAATCCATTTCATTCTGCGGACCGATTATTGTCTGATTGTCCAACAGAAAACCAGCTAATTCCAAACTGCGTTTGGTTCGAACATCAAACAAACTGGAGTCGCTCTTAAGCATGTCCGCCAAAATCGCTTCAATATCAAACCCGATTTCAATCGCCAAGACGATCAAACTGCTATGTAAAAAATAATCTTGTTCCGTAGAATTAAGCCGGCCAAAAAAATAACAGCATAAAACGACATAAATCCGCCGCAAGAACGCGGCCAGTTCCGCATCTATTCCTTCAAAAAATAACCCGGCTGCGGAATTTTTTGCCAGCTGGCGTAATAAAATCAAAACCTCATTCTGCTTGCCGAAATTTATCGCTACATAAACCGTGCGAATTAATTTATCGCGCTGAAGCGAATCCTTCGTGTCGGTCGGTTTGAATTTTTTTATTTCTTCCAATGTCAATTCACCGACCGCGGGATTTCGGCCGCGCATTGTTTTTACCAGATTTTCACAATCGCCAAAATTTTCCTTTTTCGTCGTGGAGGTCAGCGGATAAAACTGATACGCCAAAGCTTCTTCCCAGGGAAGTAAATCAAAACCTTTGATTAGTTGCTCAAATTCGCTCTTGTCTTTCGCTGAAATATTAAGCAAACTAACAAAGGAAGACAGCGTAAAATTTTCTCTGACAATTTTAGCCATAAATTAATTATTTTCTCTTTCGCGATTTCGGCTTTTTAGGAGGCGTTTGAACTTTAATATTATCTAACAATTGCCTCTTGGCTTCCGCGGAAAATAATTTTAACATCTTAATAATTGCACCAATGCCCTCCGGCGGGCTCAATTGCGATACGCGCAGTATTAAACTGTCGTCGGCCTTGCCCAATAATTTTTCCAGGTATTCTTCCAAAACATAACGCTGGTTGTCTATGGTAATTTCCCCGGCCACTCCTTTTTCAAAATAAATCTCGGCCGCTTGCGCCGCATCATCGCCGAATAGCTTATTGAATAGCCCGGTAAAATTTGTTAGCAGCTCATGGGATAAACTTTTAATTTCTTCTTCGCCTGCCTGTTCCTCGCCTTCTTCTCCCTCCTCCAACGCCTCTCTGGCCTGCTCCTCATCAGTGGCGCCCTTATGTTCCACCATGGCCGCCGCGTCCTTAATATCTCCCATTTTTACCCTCGCGTTTAAATAGGCGACGAGCTCTTTAATGTTATAAAAATATTGTTCTTCCACCGGAAAGCCTTCTCTTTCTTTTTTCAAATTCCTGCATCTTATCTTTAAGCATATTTTTTTATTCCCCCAGTCAAATCTCTCGTTGATCGCTTCGCCAGCAGTGAAAAAATCAGTGCCAGCGGCCTTGGCCAAGCACATCAGCCAATCGCGCGGATTATTGTATAAAAAAGGCGCGATAATATCCGTAAATATTTTATCATCGGCTTCATCCTGCTCAAGACCATAGCCCCTTATATCTCTTAAGGCTTCGTCATACGTGCTGTGCAGGCCTTGATAAATCTGACCGCGACGATTATTTCCAATGTCAATGATACGATAATCTTCTTTCGGGCCGTTTGTCCCGTCTTCCTTCGGCCTTTCCAATTTTTGCGTATAAACGACAAAATTTTCCTTTGGCCCCAGGGCCACGGCCGCGTTCTGAGTGCGGGCGAGGGTTCTCTCATGCTGTCTTTCGTTGGAAATATTTTTCCTGTGCATTTGCAATAATGGCAATTCAAATTCCACCGTGGTGCCGGTATATTCGTTAAATTTCCCTATCTCGTGCACGTGGCCTTCGGCCAAAAATGGAATGCCTTTTTTTCTAAGATCGGTCCGAGCATCATTTTTGGACATGGTCTCGCAAACCGGCAGCCATAAAAATTCAGCCGCTCCGTTCACCTTGGTTTCTCCGCTGGCAAGAAATAACGTATGCGAAGCATTTTCAATGTGGTGCTTATCCAAAGCGCTATCGCGCAAGCCGCCAATGTACTGAAAGCCAATCTGATTTGCCCTGATTTTATCCAGATACCCCTGTGTATCAAAATCAACCAAAGTGTCAAGCGGACATTTTTCGCGCAGGTCAATCGGCCCTTTTTTTGATTGCACGACGAGCTCTTCACCGTTAAAATATTTTTCTATTAGCGTCTGGTCGTTAATCTTGTTCAGTCCAAGCATTCTATTCATTTCTCTTATGCACGCAAGCTGGGCCAATTGGCGCAGGTCTGCTTTTAGCTTTTTGCCCGCGACCTCAATCTTTACCGTCATTTCAGCTTTGTCGGCAATGCCTTGATATATATCCGCGGGGTTGTAGCCGCCGCGCCAGATTTCGTTCGCTTCTAAAAAGTCGCGCATGCGATGGTGCTCCACCAAAAAATCCGAATCATAGCCGGTCATTGATAATAATTCAACATCAGCCACTTTCGCCGTATCCGAGGTGGCGTTTTTCCAGCCTATTTTTTCGCCCAACTTATGATAAATATGGTCCATGATGGAACCGGTTTTCCCTTCCGATGCCGGGCGCTGTTTTTTTTCAACTTCTGGGTTATGTATTTCGCTAGCCATATTATGTTAATTTTTTCAATTGTTCGCTGTCCAATCCTCTAATTAGCTTGAATAGCTCCTGAATGTTCTTGATTCCCTGATCCCTTAGCCCCTGATCGTTTTGGGCGTTATTACGGTGCTGAAGTTCAATTTTACTGGACTCCGTCACATTAAATTCTTTAATATGCCTGACCGCCTCGGCCCCAAGATTATATTTTTGCAAGAAACCTTTAATGGCGGCGGCTTGTTCGTTATTAAGCAACGTAGCGCTGGCCCGCATTGTTTTGCGCACGCTTTCAATTACTTGTTGCGCTTCTCCACCAAAAGTAGTAGCGACTTCCTGCGCCAGCATATTCATTGTGGCGTCATCAATCCAACTTTGTTCAAATAAGCCTTTCAAAATTGTCTGGGCCACCATTTTATCTTCCCAGGTCTGCTTGCCTTTCCCTTTAAGTGTAACATGGTTCATATGCCCGCGATGCGCCTGGAGCAACTGGTCGTAATTCATGTCCTTGAAATTCTTGAAAAATCCTTCCACCACGGCTTCTTCGGCGGCGGTGTTTGGCACATCAATGCCCATATTGCCCCAAATATTCGCTTGCCCGGCCTTAGAAATCATGTCCTGGCGCGTGCCGCGATACAAAGTGTATTGATGATCGCGCAAGGCCAGCTGATGAGCCGCGTAAAGAGCGGGGTTGGCCGCGCCAGCTTTTCCCCAAACCGCGCTTAATTGTCCGCGCGACTGGGTGAGCGATCCCGACAAAGACTTGCCGATTTCTTCGACATTAGCCGCCGATCCGGCTTGCCGGAGCTGGCCCAATATTTGCTGTAATACATTGATTTCGGTTTTGGCTAAAAAATTTTCATCCATTTGCTGTTTGCCAAAAAGGACCTTAAAATTATTTTCAAGAGCGGTACCTTTCGTTGAACTAAGAAATGCTTGCGCGGCTGTTGCGTCAATTTTGCCGCCGACTTTAATTTTTTCCATTGCCTTTGTCAGAGTTTCCAAACTCGCGGCCAATTCCTGTATTTTTTGTTGATTGGCGCCGCCGCTAAAAATACCGGCCGCGCTTTCCATCCCCTTCAATTTATTTTCATCAGCTTCTATTTCAGATTCTAAATTTCCAATCTCGTCAGCCAGCCTAACCCCTCTTTCAGTTTCATCGTCCGTCGGATTCGCTTTATTATTCAATACACCATACTCTCTTTTCATTTCTTCTAATGCACTCTTTTTAGAATCCAGACCAGTTCTCATTCCTTCAGCTTTTTCCCCGGCCGCCAACGCGGAAGCCACGCCCTGCAAAGATTGAATTCGCGTTTCGATGGGAGCCGATTCCGCTTCCAGCTTTCCCTTCCCTTTTTCATTTAACGCGCTTTGCGCGGCCAAAAGATTCTTCTCCTCTTCCGAACTTAATCCTTCTTGTTCAGACTTACTGCGCGCCAAGGCGCTAACATATTGTTCGCCCTGACTGGTATTTATCAGCCCGCCCCTAACGCTCGCTTCAATAAATTTAATCAGCTCCTCGGCAATTTGCCCGCCCAGTTCGCCCATTTTTTTAGCTTCCACTGTGTGCCGAAATCTTTGGAAAAACGCCGCCCTATTTCTCTTCGCTCCCATTTCTTCCAACCCGATTTCCGCCTCGGCCCGCGCTTTATGCGCCTGAATTTGTTCGCTGACTGTTCCCAAACCATATTTGTCTTTTTCACCAATTTGGAATTCGCCGTTCTTAAATCGCGCATTGCCTTTCACCGCGCGGCGGCCGTATGCCTTGTATTCGGTGGTTTTTTCTTCCGAACGCGCTTGTTCTGCCTCAAGCATGCCCTTTTCTATGCGATCCAACGCGTTAATGGACGGCCCTTCAAAGGCCTGAAATAAATATTTTGGATCGGCGCTGATTCTTTTGTCCATCAATTCTTCGCGCACCTTGGCGAACTCCTGCACTCTCTTCAATTGTTTCCGGCTGCGCAAAAGCTTTTCGTGCCTCCCATGGAAGAAACGCTGAAACGGACCGCGACCCTCGTCAACGACCTGCTCTGTGTACCATTCATCCCCCTCTCGCACAAGCTTCGCGCCTTTTTTAATATCGGCCGCGGCCGCTTTTTTCGCCTCCTCTTCTGTCGCCACGGCTACTCCGCTTTTGTCGGTAATAAGATTTTTTTTCTTCTTAAAATCATACTTCATCTGCGTTATCGCCTTACCATTCTCATCATATAATTTTCCGCTCTCATCGGCTGTTACACGAGCATTTTGTTCATCTTCGGTCAAAGCGTCTTTAGAATCTACTATTTTATTATTCTCGTCACGCTTAACTTTATGCCATGCTTTGCTTTTTTCGTCATATTCCATCTTATAACCCATCAATTCTTCATTTCTGGACAACCTGGATTTAATGTTCAATTCTTCCTCCTTCGTTTCCAACCGCGGCCCGCCGGCACGCCAGGCTCGCCAGCCCTCCACAATTGACCTTTGCAAATCGCCTTTGATTCTTTCAACTCTATTAGCCAATAAACCCTGATACAATCCTTTTCCTGTTAATTTTGCCAAACCAATCCCCGCTTTCTTAGCCCCCTCAACCCCCTTTTTCGCCGCCCAGCGCGCCGCGGTGTACCCGCTCGCCACCGCCGCCACCTTCTTGCCGAAGTCCGTCACTTTGCCCATCATGGCCCCGCCGGTTACGCCCAGCGCCTGGGTCACTTTCGCCCCAATCAAAAGCATGCCAATGGCAATGGCGAAGTTGGCCATGGCCGGCCATGTCATTGCCGCCGTAATTCCGGCGCTCTGGCCGCCAACTTTAATGTTTGACGCGCCCGCTGATTCAATGCCCTCATCGGTAATTTGAACCGGAACCGAATTATTGCTGGGGTCAGCTATCTCTTTGCTTACTGTCCCGGACCCCACCACGGCAAAAGACAACCAAAGAAAAAACGCCAAAATCGGCCCGACAATCACGTGATTGCCAAACTCGGTCCACCACTGGCTGGCGTATTTTTGCGTTTGCGGTATGACATTCAAAACAAAAGCCAAAGGGGATAAAATGATAAGCACCCAAAGCACAATCATACGCGCCAAAAGAATCACCAGATAAACACCCATGGTCACCATAGCCATCCCCGCAAAAGCGACTGCGGCAACCGAAGCCATAAATATGCCGGACATCTTGTAATTCTCCGGTTGCGTGCCGCCGGCAAATCTTTGTATATCATTAAAATTGAAGGCGTTTATAAGATTGCCGCCGGCCGTGGCCGCCACGCCATTGATAAAAGTTATCATCACCACCTGGGCCAGGTCTATAATCAACCCGGCAATGGTGCGGCTGAAATTTACAAGTATCGCGGCAAACAATAATTTCACCAGTAATTTTTTGTATTCATATTGCTCTATGCCCAAAATTGTGCCAAAGGCGATAACGAGCAGGATAATTACAAAAAACATGTTGGTAACATCGCGCACCAACACCCACCCAGTAGTTACCGCCGTTGAATCTATAAATCCATTGTATCCCCCAATTTGAATGGTAAAACGCAGAATGAAAATTGTAATCTTCATGAACAACGCCGCCATCCACATGGTAAAAGTAGTGCCGGCGCTCATTATGGCATCAAAAAATCCATCAGCCTGCGCCACTTCGGCGCCCATCACCCACATCAACAAAACAGTCGTGGCCACCATCACAAACGAAACCATGCCCAACTTCCTGCTGGGTTTCAAAAATCGCAAAACAGCGCTCGCGGCCGCGCGCGCTTTTACGCAAACTTTACTCGCCTTTTTCCAAAGGGAGACAAGCATTCCAGTGTGATTATTATGCGACTATATTATACCACAAAAAAAGCTCCGTAACAACGAAGCTGGGGATAAAAATACACGGGAAGCAGCCCGAGAGCTGAATGGGAGACGAGCCGTCGTTCCAGTCAATCTTTACATCTCGTATGGGCATCTGGTTCATGTCGGCATAAGCGTAAAATTTGAGGGTAACGCGGGAGGGAGAGACGGGTATTGTTACGTCAGCGCTGGTTTTGTCGTTGATGGTGAGGCCTTCGGCGCCCTCAAAACAGATGCCGTTCCGGCAATTTACCGCATCCAAGCTGTATACATTGTTTAATTTGGCAAACAAATAATTCAAATCGTTAAACAACCCTTTTTCCACCTGGCACTGGCTTTGCACGCAGAGGTTGTTTCTACAAATACCGGTGATGATGTCACGATCGGATTTGCTTTTTTGAAAAAATAATGTATAGTATAATTACTGTTAAAATTTTATGACTGATTTAGCCAGGCAACTGGAATTTTGGCTTTCGTCGGCCTCAAAAAATTGGCAGACCGCACTTTCTCTGTATAAATTAGGCCATTATGACATGTGCTTATTTTGCTGTCATTTGACTTTAGAGAAAAAACTTAAAGCTATTATTGTCTACCTATTGAAAAAAGTACCACCGCCGATTCACGATTTAAATCGTTTAGCGCAAATCGCGGGGTTAAATGTTTCTCTCACACAACAAGAACAGCTTAATGAAATAACGAAATTTAATATCCAAGCCCGTTACGATGATATAAAATTGGCTTTTTACAAAAAAGCTACCAAATTATTCGCAAAAAAATATTTGGAAATAACACAAGAATTAATTTTATGGCTGGAAAAAAAATCGGGCGAGAAGTAATGGAAAAAGTCGGTAAATTAAAAAAATCTATTGAAGCGGACGGCATAAAAGTGCACAGTATATTTGTGTATGGCTCGTATGCGAAAGGGAATGCGCACAAATGGAGCGACATAGATGTTTGTGTCGTTTCAAAAAATTTTGGGACAAAAATTAAAGAGCCGCAGAATTATTTATGGTCTAAGCGCGTAGTTTTACACGATTATTCTTTAGAACCGATTGGATTTAGCTATAAAGATTTTAGATTTAGTAATTCACCTTTAATTAGCGAGGTACGTCGTACTGGCGTAAATATCGGCGATAAGGTATGAATCAACAATTCTTGCGCCAGGTAATGATTGGCAGGGGCGACGGCTCGACACCGGTTCAACTTGACGGCTGCTTCCTCAATCATCTGTGGAAATTTATCCACCGAAATTATGTATAGGCTAAGATACTCCCAAAATTCACAACCTCGTCAGACTTTTATTTTTGACGGAACTCCACATACCGCAGTATATCAAGTGTCAAATTGAGGATTTAAATCCGCATTATCTTATACCTCGTTATCCTGATTTGGAATTCAAACCAAAATTTAGTTTTACCCACAACGAAAAGAACGCGAAAAAAATAATTAATTCCGCCGAAAAAATTGTAGTATGTCTAAAAAGCAAGTTAGAAAGATACTAACAAAATTTGAAAATGAATTATCCAAAAAAATCAAAGTGGATAATATTTTTATTTTTGGCAGCGCTGCCAGAGGCGAAATGACCAGAGACAGTGACTTGGATTTAATTGTCATTTCCAACAATTTCGACAAAATGGACTTCATGAAACGGTTGCAATTATTGTCGCGGGCCAGCGCGTGCTGCGCCGACAAGATTGCGATGGACGTGGTTGGATACACAATCAAAGAATTTAGGGACATGGACAAAGTTGAATCGTTATCCTTAAAGAGAATCATGCGCGAAGGATATTTTGTGCGATGAGATAAGTTGTGAAACTCATTAAAAAACTTATCCACTCTTTTTTCTTGACACCGCTTGGCTAAAAATGCGACAATACCCTTGACAAAAGGGTGTTTTTGTGTTATGTTGTATGGTTCTTTCACAAAGTGCTAAGTAGGCCAGTATATGGCCTGGTTAGCCACAAAAGAAGGTTTGGGTAAAGAGTGTCATTGCGAGAAGGGAGCGTAAGCGACCGACGCCTGTCCGCCTCTGGCGGAAAGCAATCCCAGTCAATTACGAAAGGCCTGCCTGTCGGCAGGCAGGGATTGCCGCGTCGCTCACTGCGTTCGCTCCTCGCAATGACAAACAACGTTTTTCCCCGCTTCGGCGGGGAAGGAGAAAGTCCATGCTGAAGAAATTGATCGCCACCCTCCTCTGCGTCGCGTTCGCGATGCTCGCCGCGTCCTGCGGCGATGATGGCAAGACCCCGCCCCCGTCCGACGCGCGGGTCTCGCCCGAACTCCGCGCGGACGGTTGTCCGCCCGGACGAAAAAGGGACAACGTGTCCGGCGAGTGCGTGCTCGCCGACGGGCTTGTGCCAGACACGAAGAAACCCACGCCGGATACGGGTGTGTGCCCCACACTGCCGAAGGAGGAGGTTGCGTGCAAATTGGGCAAAACCACTGTCGTCAGTTGCACACTGACAAAGTGGAAACCTGGTGGCTGTGTCGACGTGTGGTGCGCGTGCAACACCGACCCTGGTTGTAACGGGTGGTGGCGCCGCGCTGACTGCGGCCTCTAACCTTCAAAAACTGCACTGAGCAAGACGTTCGGTGCAGTAAAAATTGTATTCTTTAAAAGAAGAACCTAAAAAGAAGAAACTTACAAGACGAACTTTAAAAGATTTTTTAATTCTTTTTCCTCTTCTATAAACTTTTTTTTCATCCTGCGAGCGGCGGCATAGCTGATTTGAAAGTCATTTTTTAATTGACGGGCGGTGTAATTTGAATCGCTTAAATAATTTTCAAACGCGGATAACCATTTTACCAAAGGTATTCTTGTCTTGTGGAATACTACCTCGGAGATGTCGGAAAATCTCCTTAAACAATTTTGACAAGTGTATTTTTTTATTTTCCTTTTATCTCTAATGGTGTAAACTCTCTTTGAGAAACAATCAGGACAAACCAGACCGCGAGGCCAATTCATTCTGCGCAGTGCCTGAAGGATTTGCGTTTCAGAATATATCATATCATTTCGGAGCTACAATGATGGATTTGGGAGAGGAGCCGCCGAAGGGGGTCCAGGCACCACTATCTAAAGGAAAACATTCATCATCGTAAGTATTCCCGGTGATTTGTCTTCTATCATAACACCCCGTCTTCCCCGGGCTATTCGCGTCACCGCACACCCCATTACACCACCCCCAATTATCCTTGACCTGTACCTTGGGGGTGTATTTGCAACAGCCTTCTTTGAAAGCGAGGTCGGACGGGCATTGAGAAGCCGGAACAAAGTTGGCGCTGTCTTTGACGCACTGATAGGAATAGTCGGCGCGGAAGTACGCGTTGTCGCAGGTTTTGTCCACAATCTGGCCGAAGTTGGGGGCGATGTTTTCCGGCAGGCATTGGTCTATGTTTTTGCAGTCATTCACTGACTGGCACTCTTTGTTTGTTGGTTTCTCAGTACCATACACTTCTTTGTGCGTCACGGTATTATAAGAAGCTGTTTTTATATAGCAATATTTCTTGGCGTTAAATTCCCCGCCAACGGATTGGAAATCGCATTTCGTGCCTGTGGTTTTGCCTCGGTGATTGCGGAAGTAGCCCGAGAGCTGAATGGGAGACGAACCATCGCCCCAGTCAATTTTTACATCTCGTATGGGCATCTGGTTCATGTCGGCATAAGCGTAAAATTTGAGGGTAACGCGGGAGGGAGAGACCGGTATTTTCACGTCATCACTGGTTTTGTCGTTGATGGTGAGGCCTTCGGTGCCCTCAAAACAAATGCCATTCCGGCAATTTACCGCTAAAATTTTCGGAGCCAAAGCCGCAGAAGATTGCTCGGTCGCATTGAAAAGATTATTTTGCGAAGAAACGCGCGCCTGATAAACTCCAGCCTCATCCAAGCTGTATACATTGTTTAATTTGGCAAACAAATAATTCAAATCGTTAAACATCCCTTTTTCTATCTGGCTGTCCGAAAGCTGGCTTAGCAGCGGAGGCGCCGGCCTGGAAAAATCAAGCGTGCCGTCCACGGCGCCGCTCGCGGTCTTGTTCGTCTGCCCGCCTGGATTGATATTTTTGGAACTGTAAGGCGCGCCGGTCACAGTTTGGCTGGTGTTTTGCTGGCGAGGGCCGTACAGTAATTTAATATCTTCCTTATCCGTTAAAGGAGGATTAGTGATATTTAGACTGCCAAACGGAGACATCAGGGTTTTGAAAATATAGTCGGCCAATTTATCCACACCTGTCGGCGAGGTATGCAAATTAACAGTAAAATTTCCGCCTTCCCAAATTCTGTTTGTTTTGGCCGTATTGGCCCTGTAAGCCGCGTCCGCGATTTGCATAAATTTTCTTAAAGTAGTATTGCGTATTCTCTTGAAAAGAGAAGGGATTCTCTGCTCAAGGGAACGCACCGCGAGGCGATGCGTGAGAAGGTTAGGATGGGTGGGCGAGGTGGGGCGACGTCACTGCTTGGTGCAGGTGACATACTTGTCAGCTGTTTGACAAGATGTCGACTGTGCCGAAGCACAGGGAGCAACCGCCCCCCCCCCGTTCGTACAAGGGAAACGACAGCCAGAGCCGTCTTTGTTCTCTGTCCCATCTGGAGAACATTGACGGATTTCTGATCCGGTGCACACCCACGTACCACCTTTCGGGCACTTCCCAGACGTGGTGTCCGGCGTGGGCGTTCCCTTGTCGCACTTCCCCTGCGCCGAGACGACGCAGGTAGGAAACGAGTCGCCGACGAGCCCGTCGGCGCGGAGAGTGTCCGCAATGCGCGCGTCGGACGGGGGGGCGGAGCCGGTGTCATCGCCGCAGGACGCGGCGAGCGTCGCGAACGCGACGAGCGTCGCGCAAAGGAGGATAGCGTTCAATTTCTTCAGCATGTTCCTTCTCCTTCCCCACCGAAGCGGGGGTTTCGTTGTTTGTCATTGCGAGGAGCGAACGTAGTGAGCGACGCGGCAATCCCTGCCTGTCGACAGGCAGGCTTTTCGTAATTGACTTGGATTGCTTTCCGCCAGAGGCGGACAGGCGTCGGTCGCTTACGCTCCCTTCTCGCAATGACACCCATTACCCAAACCTTCTTTTTGTGGCTAACCAGGCCATATACTGGCCTACTTAGCACTTTGTGAAAGAACCACACCTTATACCACAAAACTGGGGTTTTGTCAACCTCGCCAAGAGGCCCCGCCTCCGGCAGGGTCAAGGGTATTGTCGCATGGCGGAGTGAACTCGTCAAGAAAAGATGTGATAAGTGACGATGTTTTTTTATTTGGGAGCCACGATGATGGATTTGGAGAAAGAAGTAAATGCACCAGTATCATCTGTACACTCATCTTTTCCTCCATTCCAAAAACCCTGATAACACCCCCCGTCCTTCCCACCCGGACAACTCCCGTTACACCACCCCCAGTTATCCTTGACCTGCACCTTGGGGGTGTATTTGCAACAACCTTCTTTGAAAGCGAGGTCGGACGGGCATTGAGAAGCCGGGACAAAGTTAGCACTGTCTTTGACGCACTGGTAGGAATAATCAGCTCGGAAGTAGGCGTTGTCGCAGGTTTTGTCCACAATCTGGCCAAAGTTGGGGGCGATGTTTTCCGGCAGGCATTGGTCGATGTTTTTGCAGTCGGTATCAGAACCGACTGTCTGGCAGGTTTTCGTCATGGGCCTCCTTATCTCGTGTTTATCTTCCGGCTGCACATAGGCGTCGGTTACAATGGTGCAGCGATTTTCTTTCACATCCTGATTAAGCGGATTGGGTACACTCTCACATTTGCCATCCACCTTCCCTCGGTGATTGCGGAAGTATCCATCAAGGACAACCGGCGCCGAGCCATCGTTCCAGTCTATCTTTACATTCCTGATGGGCATTTGGTTCATATCGGCATAGCCGTAAAATTTGAGGGTAACGCGGGAGGGAGAGACCGGTATTTTTACGTCAGCGCTGGTTTTGTCGTTGAGGGTGATGCCGGCTGGCCCTTCGGTGCAAATGCCGCCCTGACAGTTGACAGACAGGACTTTGGGGGCTTTGAGAAAATTACTTAATGTCTCGGTGCGGTTAATTCCTTTGACTTCGTATGCATCTGAATTATATCGCTTATATATACCGAGATTATCTAGAGCAAATAAATTGTTGACTTTGGCGAATAGACTGTCAAGACGCGACACGGAATTTATGCCTGCCGGCAAACCCGCGGGGGCTGGTTTGGTGAAATCAAGAGTGCCGTCCGGATTGCCACTAATTGTTCTGTTGACATAGCCGCCCGCACCTGTGCTGCTTTTCGCGCCATACGGAGCGCCCACAATGCTCTGGATGGCATTCTGCTGGCGCGGGCCATAAAGTAACCGCAGGTCTTCTTTTTCCAAAGAAGGAGGATTGTTGATGTTGAGAGAGCCAAATGGTTCGGTGAGAGTTTTGAAGATGTAATCCGAGCCAGAGCCGGAAAAAGAGACGGAATATTTGCTTCCCTCCCAAATCCGGTTGGTCCAGGCCGTGCTCTGCCTGTCGGCAACATCGGCGATTTGGTCGCAGTATTCTCTTAATCGCGCCGTCACTTTTATATTTATTGGAAAATAAGATTGGCCCGACTGCTCCTCATTTGGCCACCAGCCAGGACCGCCGCCGGCCAAACATTTTGCCACACCGACTTTAATCAGCTTTTTGTCTTTGTCAAACACCAAAACCACTTCCAAAGATTGCTGTCTGTCTTCTTTGCCGTTATCGCACAAATCGCCGGCGTCTTTGGCGGTCACCTGCATAACACTGTCTTTCAAACTATCTCCGTATTCGGGAAAAAATCCGGACTGGTCTTTAATGTAGTCGCGTTGCAGAACCCCGGCTCCCGCGTCCCGGTTATCGGAGAAAAATCTCATTATGGTGTAATCGTTAAATTGTTTGATGCGCGTTTCCGCCAGCGGCGGCCGCGTGTTGATGGGTTTCTCAAATATTAAAGAATGTTCTTTTTCCGTATCACACAGTTCGGTTGAGTTGTAAGCGTCTCCTTTCAGCGAACCATCCGCGTTTTCTTCCGCCACCACGCATCCTGATTTGCCCGCCTGGTCAATGTAATTTTTTCCGTACAATGTTCTGACCCGTTTCGTAATATCGCTCTTGGCGCCATTACGGATAATATATGTGCCGCGCACCACATTATTGTCACCGCCGATATTTATGAACATGTCGGCCTCAATTTCCACCTGGTCTATATCATACAAATGAATGTCGTAATCAGCCACTTGTGAAAAAGTAACTCTGTTAAATAGACTGCCATATTTCCAAGACGCGGGATTGGGGTCTTTATGGCCGGGAAAATTAAACTCCTGCGGGTCATCTGCTTTGGCGAACGGCGTATAACCGACCATTTTTGATGAAACAGAACCTGGTTTGATTATCGTCTCTGCCTTCAATGAATAAACAATGCCCTGGGGCACGAGTGTTCTGCTAAACGGAGACGGCATCAATGGCAAAAGAGACACGCCATAGCATTCTGACGGGTCGCAAAAATAATGTGCGTCATCGCTATTTGTAAAATATTGACGCGGCTGTTGGTCGCTGCCGGGGACTTGATTATAGAGCGACTCTCCGATTTTTGGATTCACAGTGCTATTGATTGTAAGGTCGTTGGAATAAAAGGCGACTATTTGGCCTACTACACTTTTATAAATAGTGGCGCATCTTTGAATCTTTTCCTTGCTACAAAACCTTCCAAAAAAAGTCGGATAAGCGCTGTAATCGCCCCTATTCCCCGCTTCTCTGGCGCAATAATACCGTCCATAGGCCGCGGGCTTGTAGCCGGCTTCGTCAAACTGGTTGTCCACGTCCAATGCCCCATTCAAGGTCTGCACCGGCAGCCAGGACAGGCACTGAAAGTTGGTCTGCTCGGAATTTATCGGGCGAGACATATCTTTTTCCAGACAAAAACCACGCCAGCCGATGAAGCGGTTTTCTTTTTTCTTGATTTCGCAAGTGCCGGATGTCTGGCCCGCGCAATCATCGTCAGTCGCGCAGGGCTTGGTGTCATAAGAGCCGCCCAGACAATAGCCCTGGGGCACGGCATTACCTTTGTTCGGATTGGTGTAGCCCCAGTATTTTACAGTGCTGTCTCCGTAATTTACCTTCGTGTAATCGCATTCGCAGGCAGAAGCGGTTTTGGTGTCCGTGGTTTCAATAGCGCCGCTCTCATTGCACTTGTTGGCATTGACAAAGGCCTGGGATTTTACCAGATTGGCGGTGTTGGGATAGGGCGATTCTTTTTCCGGATAGGCGCGGCAGGTGTGGTTGGGCGCCTGGTCCATGATATTGCTGTCCGGGCCAGACGGGCTTTGCATACAGAGGTTGTTTTTGCAAATGCCGGCGCTGTTTTTGCCGCAGGGTTTGTTGTTGGCGCCCTGGGCGCAATTATAATCATTTGGCTTGGCCGGGTCTTTGCAGTTTAGCCCGCCGCAAGGAATCATTTTCACCAAACGCCAGTCCGGATTTTTGCTGTCGCCTAAATTGCGCTGGTCCAATTCTTCGGGCGGATACAAGCCCAGCAAACTAAAACCAGAATAGTCCAGTCCCTTCCACGAGGTGTCGCGGCCGCGGTAAATGTTGTCGCTTAAAACCTGGCCCGTGTATTCATGGTCAAAATCCACCCACTTTTTACAGTTGGTAATGTCGCCTTCCGCGGCTTTTTCCGGGGCCTGGGCGCACCGGCCAATGCCGTCGCAGACTTCTTTGAACTTGCTTTCTTTTTCGCTCCACACGCGGTGCGATGACTTGCATTGCAGCCACTCGCCGCACTCGCGGTCGCGCACCACTTTGAGCACGGTGTTGGCGTTGTTTACCCCGCCTTTCTTGGAAACATCTATGGGTTGAACCAGCGCGTAATTTTTGGCCGCGCTGTCGGCATAGGTGGCGGCCGTGTCATAGAGCTTGTTTGGCCAGTCGGTTTTGTCAAATAAAACACAGCCGGCTTTTTCGCTCACTTGTCCAACGCATTCTTTAGCCGCGGATTTTAATTTTTCATCGTTGATGATGTAATAGGCCTTGTCGCTGTCGTTGTGGTCCACATACTCGGTGCAGCCGCTTTGCTGAGCCGGACATTCGCCCACGAAATTTTTGTACCGGCCTTTGTCGCCGTAAGACCACAGGTCATAAAGATTCCCGGCTTTCAAATAATCCGGATAGCAGGGCGACAAATCCTTGTCAACGCATTTCGGGGTCGGGTCGGTCGGAGTTAGTGTGATGCCTTTGGCGCAATCGCTGTCGCTGACGCAATATTTTTCCAGATTGGTCTTGCTGTTCCCGTCGCACTGGCCCACACCTTTCCAAAACCAGCCGCTCGCTTTATTGCCAGCTCCCCCGGGCAAGGTTACATCAGCGCGATAAGAACAAATTTTCTGCCCAATAACAACCGGGTCTTTGAAATAGACCGTGCCGTCCGGAGAATTATATTCGTCACAACCCTCGGCCTCGCTTTGGCAAAGATTTTTGTCATAGCCATCGGGGTCGTTTTTTACAAGAACCGTTTCGTAAGCATCGCCAGACGGAGTGGATTTTTTCTTACCGGCGTAAGTACAGCCGACGTCAATCTCGTTGCAGTGGGCTGATTTGTCCGCCACCAAATATATGGGCTTGTCGGCCCGGGTGTCGGGGGGAATGAAAACCGTGGAAGCGGTGACTGTTCCGCCCGCGGTTTTGATGTCAGCTAATTCATATCCAAACACATTGACATAACAGCCCTTTTCTCCGACTGGAACCTGACAGGAAAATTCCTGGCTGGCCTGGATTCCTGCTTGCGCAGGAATGACAATTTTTACCTTTGTCCCCTCGGCTCCGGACAGCCACACATTGTACGCGCGCGGGCCCGAGTCCTCGGGCGTGTTGTATGTGTCGTACAGCGCAGTACAGCCAATGGCGTTTTCGCGGCACAAATTGCTAAAGCCCGTGAGATAAAACGGCGTATTGCGGGAATTGGCGTAAGCTGAACAGCCCAGGGCTTCGCCCGGCAGATTATCCGTGGGGTCGCTGTCGCAAATCTGGTCAACCTTGAGGGTTTTTTTGACCAGATAAATATAGTCGGTAACTTCTTTCAAAGAAATGTTGTCTAAAAATACGCTGCCGACGTTGGCAAAGGAAAAAGTAAGGCTGGCCGCGTCTGTCTCGTTGACTTCCACTGGGCCGAGATGATAATAGCGCCAGACATCGCTGACGCTCACCGCGCCCAGCGCGAATGAGGCAGTCTTGCCCAAAGCAACCGCAAGAGTAAGCGCGCCCGAGGACTTGGCCCAGAAAGTCAAATCATAACTCTTGCCGGTTTTGAGCGCCACATCTTTTACCGCTGTGCCGGCTGTGCCGCCGCCTGAATTTAAGACAGAAAATCCCAATGAGTGCCCGCCCGGCCTGGTTGACTCGGCAGAAATGGCAATGGAACTGTTGCCCCCCGCCCAGCCAGTCAGGGCCGCGGCCTGAACTCCGGCTTCAAATTCTTCGTAAAACACATTGCGCGTATTGTTGCCGGCATTGCCCTTGTACTCGCGGCAGGAGTTGTGCTGGGCCTGGCACGATAGGCTGATGCCGGCGGTGTTGTAGGCCGAGCCAGGCAGGCCATAGTAAAAGCAGGCGCCGTCTTTGTATTCGCCGTTTTGAAAACAATTAGCGCCATTGTAAAATTCCGGCTCGTTTAGGCGATACGGGGCGCAGGACTTGTCCACCGGAATGGTTTTGGCCAGCAGGCGGTAATAGACCGCGCCCTTGTCATCGTTGAATTGACGGCAGTCGGCGTCGGCCGTGCCGGCCTTGTAAAGCGCTTCGCTGCATTTCGCGTCATAACCAGTCAATTCGGCCTGGGTTTTGTACCAGTACTTTGGCGCCCCGGCCGCGACCGCATCTTCCACCAGGGTGTAGGTTTTTAATTGAAACCCGCCATAGGTGGAGCCTTCGTAGGTAAAGAAAACCTTGCCCTTGTCTTTTTCGGGCAAAACGCACGGCCGCAAATAGGAAAAAAATTCCACCTGCTCGGTAAGACCGGCCGTGGTGGTGGACAGATTGGTAAAACTAGCGCACCCGGTCGCGGCCGACGGGCACGAGGCGCCGGAGGCAGGAATAATATAAGCCAGGTCTTGGCCGGCCGAATAATTGCTGGGCATCTCGCGATAGCTGGCATAGCCCACGCACTTGGCATCGCACTGGTCGTTCCAGGTGATTTCGCCCTCGGTAATTGTAGCGGCCGTAAACTGGCCGGGCACGCGGTCGCCTAAATAGCTTTGCGGGCTATACCAGTCGCACCCCACTTCGCTGGGCAAACACACCTGGGCATAGTTAACGCAATCTTTCTCCGGTTTGATGTTGGTCAAGTCAGCCACGGTTTCGGGCCAGTCTGTTGGCGGGGTGCCCGGGTTGGCATCGTAGCACTTCAAATAGTACGGCGCTTTTTTTAGAGACAATTTTTCAGTGGTACTAACGGTCTTGAAAATGGCACAGCCGGCTGAATTGGCCGAACAGCCCGAGGAGCCGGAGGATAAATTTTTATTGAAATAAATCGCGGAATTTTCGCCGATAGTTAGGTCGTCTGTGTTTTGCGCCAGCCAGGTGGACGAGGCGGCCGGGGTCTCTGCGCTTTTTTTCAGGCTATAAGCAGAACAGCCCACATTGTCTTTTTCACAATAGCCCGTGTCCAAGGTGCGCTGTAAATAGGCTGTTTGCGCGCCCGTGGTTTTGTTGGTAAAGGCCAGACAGGTGCGGTTTTGCGGCTTGCATTGGCCCGCGTCAAAACGCCAGACATTTTTCTCGCGCGAGCAATAGCCATAGGTGGCACAGTTGCCGTCTTTGTCATAGGCCACGCACGCAGACAAGTCCACGCATTCTTCCATTCTTTCGGGGCCGTCGGCCATCAGCAGATTGGGGCCGCTGGCCAGGGCGTTACAGCGCGAGGCCGGCGCTTTCAGCACCCAGTTCGGGTCTATCAAACGGCAAAAAGGCTTATTCACCGGGTCGTTGTCAATGACTCCGGAGCTGTTTTTATTGCAGTCATTAAACCCGTCCACCACTTGTTTTAATGTCCAAGGCTTGTCCGGATTGCTGTTTAAGGCCGCGATTTCAAAACCAAGCGGCAGGACGCGCGCCTTGCGCAGTTTTTTGATGTTGGAATAGCAGTAGGCCTGCTGATAACAGGCACGGTCCGTGTCTAAGGAATTATCCGGCGGAATCAGCTTCCAGTCGCCGTGCAGGCCCGGCCCGCCGGCTCCTCTTTGCAGGGCTTCGGCAATGGTGAGGGGCTTGCCGCCGCTGGCCTCCTGGGCCGCGCCCACCAGGCCCTCGTCGGCCGCGCAATTGTTTTGCGCCGGAGATTCCGGACAGCTGGAGAGCTCGGCCAGGATGTTGTAGCGCTCTTGCACCGTGGTTTTGGGCGTGAGCAATTCGCTGTACATTGTCTCGGCTTGGCGGCGGTCGCTTTGCCCGCCCACCGCGATAAAGTTCTCCGCGCTTGGACCGGCGCCGCCACCGCCGCCCTCATCGTAGCCGATGCCAAACGGAAACATGCCCTTGGACAGAAAATTTTTCACCATTTCCCCGGCCAGGGTGTTTAAGAACATTGAGATGGTGGAAGGAATAATTTGGAAAGTGCCTGAACCAATGGCCTGGCCCGCCATTTGCTGGCTCATTTTTTGCTGTTCCGATGGGGTCAAATTTTCCATTGTTTTTTTGGTGGCCTGGGCCGGCGTTTTTATTGCTCCGGAAATTAAAGACTCCACTCCCTTCATACCCTGACCCTCCTGGCGCTTCAAAAGAGCTTCATTTTTTTCTTCCATTATTATATTATCTATTTTCGCCCTTGAATCCATGTAAAGGCCGAGGTCGGTTTCTTCCACTTTAAGCGAGGCGTTGAAAACCTGGTCAAAGTTGCCCTCGGCCAGACCGCCGTAGCGGCTTTTCCAGGCCTCGCCGCCCCAATTTTTGACAAAGGAATTGAAATCGCAGGCCGGTTTGGCCGGTTCGCCATATTGAAATTTCAGCCCGATGCGAAAAGCCAGGTCAATTTTTATGTCCGGAATTTTGCACAAATTCAAACCAAGGGGCTTGCCCAATTCTTCTATGGCCTTGCCAAACGCGTTGCCCCCGACGTTTTTCATATAGCTTCCCCAGCCGTCTTTGAAAGCCAGGCCGCTTTGGCCCTTGCCCCCGGCGGCCAGATACACAGCCGTGTCATAAGCAATTTTGCGCATGAAATATGAGGTAGCTTGCATGGCCGCGCTCATCACAGCCACCTGGGTGCCCTTTATTATTTTATCTTTTATTTGTTTGGCCAAATCCGGAATGTCTTTGGTGATAATGGCGGGCCACGCGGCTTGGGCCGTGCGCGGAAACAAAAAAGAACCGGCGAGGGTGGTAGCCAGCAGAATTACTGCAAGTATTGTGGCGCTGATTTTTTTCATACATTTGTCATTGCGAGGAGTGGAGCGACGAAGCAATCCCTTGCGTTATGTCTGGGATTGCTTCGGCCTTTCAGGCCTCGCAATGACACTATTGTTTTAACATACTCGCCGCGGCGCTCGTGGTGGAATTCATTATTTCTTGCACTGTGGCGAGCAAGTCATTGTCGGAAATTTTATCCAATATGTCTTTGTCCATCCCGGCCGCTGTCAGCATTTCGCGCAATTGCTTGGGGTCGCTTAGGGCCTTGTTGATATCAAGCAAAGCCGTGCTTGTGGCCGGCGGTTCGGCCCCCAAAGCCGCGGGCGCGGCCGGCAAGGCCTCGCCGGCGCTCATCAGAGAACAATCTTTGCCCTCGGCGCAATTTGGATTGGCGCCCTTGTCAATCTCTTGTTTGTCGCTGGCGCCGTCGGAATCGCTGTCGGCCAAATACGGGCTGGTTTGATAAATATACAGCTCATCAAAATCGTTTAAGCCATCTTTGTCTGTGTCGCGAAAACGCAGGGTTTCTATGCTAATCGTGTCGTGCGCTTGAAAAGGAGGAATTTTGCTGTTTAAGGCAAACGGCGCCAGCATGGTATTGCGCAACTGCAAATAGCCAAGCCCCACGGCGAGAAGCGCAAAAATAGATAGCAGTAACAACCCTATCTTTTGGTGTCTGGATAAGTGTTTTTGAAAATCTACCGGCGATTGTTCGTCCGGCATAGTAATCATCTGTCATGCTGAACTTGTTTCAGCATCTCCACTGGGGATCCTGAAACAAGTTCAGGATGACAATGGTTTACATTATTATACCACAAAATTGTCTCGCAGTAATGTGGATAACTGTTTCCACTGCTCTACGGATAATTCTTGAGCGCGAATGTTTGGGCCAATACCCATTTCAGTAAAAATTTTTTCCAATTTTTCTTTAGCGCCCTCATTGTCATTCCCCCGACTAAGTACGGGGGAATCCAGCAACGGCTGTAAATTCTTTATCAATAATTTGCGTTTTTGCGCGAATCCGGCTTTGACCACTTTGAAGAACCACTGTTCATTGTCATCATCGCTGTCATCGCTGGCTCCATAGTCCCCCAAAGGGGGCTGTGGAGCCAGAGTGCCGGCCGACATCACGGCTCCATAATCCCGGTCGCCTGCGGCGACCGTGGAACTATGGAGCCAGCGATGTTGCTCCATTCCTCGCAATGACAATTTTATCACCGCGCTGTCCACCTTGGGTTCGGGCCAAAAAAATGTTTTCGGCACTTTCATTATTATTTCCGGCTCGGCGTAATATTGAACGGAAACAGCAAGCAAAGACATATCCCCCGGCCCAGCGCAAATTCTTTCGGCCACTTCTTTTTGCACCATGAGTACCATCACGGACGGACTGTCCGCTTCTCCCGCAACAGCGGGATCCCGCTCGCCGCGGGACAAAAATTTACGCAACACGTTGGAAGTGATTTGATACGGCAGATTGGCCACAACTTTGTATTCTTTATTCCCCATTCCTAATTCTCTATTTTTCAACACATTTCCCCACGCAATTTCCACGTTCTTATGTTTCTTCACTTGCTCTTCCCAATACGGCTGGAGTTTTTTTTCAATTTCATAGGCAATGACTTTGCCGGCGCGCTCGGCCAGCGCAAAGGTGAGCGCGCCAAAACCCGGGCCGATTTCAACCACCGTGTCTTTTTTGGAAATTTCCGCCGCCGCGAGCATCTTTTCTATTGGCTCTTCGCGCAACAAAAAATTCTGCCCGTATCGTTTGCTGGGAGTGAGGCGATACTTGGAGCAGAGATATTTTAAGTGTGAGGTAGCAAATAAGATGGACATAAGCGATAGGCGATATTCACTTTGCCCCGCCCTTCAACCAGCAATCCGAAATATACCTATTAATAAAACTTTTGATATTGAACCATACTTCTATCGCTTATCGCTTATCTTCACGCACCCTTGCCTGATAATTTTAATTTTTTCAAACTTCACGCTTACTATCGTACTTGGTTTTCTGCGCGGCAGTTTGCCGGCGTCCAGCAAAAAATCCGGCGCGTATTTTTTGCCGGCGAACTTTTTTATGATATCGCTACTATTATATATATCCCCTTCTCCGCCTATATTGGCCGAGGTGGCGACGAGCGGCCGGCCGAGCGCGGCGCATAATTTTTTGGCCAATGGATGCGACGTGACGCGCAGGGCGAGGGTGTTGTTTGATACGACACCGGCGGCCAGACGAAAAGGGATTCCTCGCCGCGCTCGGAATGACAATGAAGCGACAATCGTGAGCGGGTCGTGCCAATATTGTTTTGCCAATTTTCCAATCGTCTTGTTCCAAACTAAATATTCTTTCGCCATGGCGACAGAAGACGCGACAACCAAAAGCGGTTTGCTCTTTGGCCGCTTTTTTATCTTAAAAATTTTATCCACTGCTTTTTGATTCGCCGCGTCGCAACCCAAACCATACGAGGTCTCGGTGGGGAAAACGACAATTTGACCACTCTTCAAGGCAATAAAAATTTTTTCTATCTCACTTTTTTTCAAGATTATCATAATCGATTAGATAAGCGATACGCGATAGGCGAAGAGCAAATATCGCATATCGCTTATCGCTTATTTTTTAATCCACCTCAAATACGCCTCGCAGAGCGGCAGCAGCTCCCCTTCCAGCACCCCCTCAGGGTCGCTGGATTCGTACTCGGTGCGGTGGTCTTTTACCATGTGATAGGGGTGCAAAACATACGAGCGTATCTGATTCCCCCACTCGGCCGATTTATACTCCCCGCGCAATTCCTGTTTTTCTTTCGCCAGCTTCTCCTGCTCCAGCCGGTGCAGTTTCGCTTTCAAAACCTTCATGGCCGTTTCCTTATTCTGTTGTTGCGAGCGTTCGTTCTGGCACTGCACGCTGATGCCGGTGGGCGCGTGCACAATGCGCACGGCTGAATAAGTGGTGTTGACGCTTTGGCCCCCGTGCCCGCCGGACATAAAAGTATCAATGCGCAAATCCTTGGGGTCAATGGCAATTCTTACATCCTCGTCCAACTCGGGCAAAACCTCCACCAGGGCGAAAGAAGTGTGGCGCATTTTCTCGGCGTCAAAAGGCGAAATGCGCACCAGCCGGTGCACGCCGTGTTCGGATTTTAGATAGCCATAGCCGTAGCGGCCTTTCACTTCAAACATGACTGACTTAAAGCCGGCTTCGGCCCCGCGCGATTCTTCCAATACTTTTGTTTTCCAGCCGCGCTTTTCGCAAAAACGCAGCAGCATGCGCGTGAGCATGGCGGCCCAGTCCTGGGCCTCGGTGCCGCCGCTGCCGGCATGTATGGCAACGATGGCGTTGTTCTTGTCATAAAGGCCGGAGAGCAGTAAATAAAATTCATACTCGGTGAAATCTTTTTCCAACTGCGCGGTTTGCTTTTCCACTTCTTCGGTTAGCGAATCATCGGCCGAGAGTTCAAGCAAATCATCGGCCTTGTTTTCTATCTGTTCCCACTTTTCCAATTCTTTTTTTATGTCCTGGTAATCCTGCGCCACGGCCTGGGCGTTTTCCTGGTCGCGCCAAAAATCCGGCGCCTCCATTTGCGCCGCCAGCTTTTCGGACTTTTTTTTCAGCTCATTTAGTTTCAACAATTTTTTTGTCCGCCCTATTTTTTCTTTTAATTCCGATAATTTTTTACTAACCATAGAATAACTGACGGAATTTTTTTAAAAAATTTTATCCAGCCCGACGGTCAAAACCGCGATTACCAGATTGGCGATAACCGTACCGACAAAAAGATAAGGCCATGATTTTTTGAAAGGCAAACCGAGAATAAAAGCGATGAGCGAAGCCGTATAGCCGCCGTTTACCGGCAGAGGAATGGCCATAAAAATCAAAAGGCCTATAAGTTCGTATTTTTGATAACGGGCAAATTTTTTTTGCGCATGGGCCAGCGCCTTCAGCCACGCTTTGCCAAAAAATCCGGAATTCTGCGAAACCCATTTGTGAAATTTGTCGGCCACCAGCAGAATCGCCGTAATCGGAATCATATTTCCCGCGATAATCAAAATCATCGCTTCCCAAACGGGCAAGCGATACGCGACTATCGCCACCGGCAAAGCCACTCTTTCCACGAGCGGCAAAGCGGACATGATGATAGTAGCCAGAACCGGCGGAAACGAGGAAAAAAAATGGATGAATGCTTGAGTCATAAATCATGGCGACAGACCCATCATACATCAAAATATCCATATTGACAATCAGGAACGATTGCCATACTATATTTGAAACTCAAGGCTCATTCCCCCAAGGAGGGATTATATGAAAACTCTGTTGTGGGTGATAATGATGGGCGGGCCATTTCTGATTCTGTGTAAGGACAGGTGGCTCATCTTCGTTGGCGCCATGATTATCGGCGCCTGGATTGTCGGCATTCTGGGTGCGGGCGTGGCCAGCGGACGCTCGCCGCAAGACCCGGAATAGTCTCTATCGTTCGTGCCTCGCGCCACCCCGCGAGGCGTTTTTTTTAAATAAATATCCCTCCCCTTCTAGGGGAGGGATAGGGGGGAAGAGCGCCTTGTTTTCTGCTCTTGTTAATACATTCCGCCCATGCCACCGCCCATCGGCGGCATCGGGGTTTCTTCTTTTTTCGGCAAGTCGGTAATCACCGCCTCGGTGGTGAGAAACATTCCGGCAATAGACACCGCGTTCTGCAAAGCCGAACGGGTAACTTTGGTCGGGTCAACGATGCCGGCTTTGACCAAATCTTCGTACACGCCCGTGGCCGCGTTATAACCATAGTTGCCGCTGTTCTTTTTTACTTCCTCGGCCACCACGGCGCCATCCACGCCGGCGTTTGAAGCAATCAGGCGCAAAGGCTCTTCCAAAGCGCGCTTCATAATGCCGACCGCCACCGCTTCTTCGTTTTCCATTTGCAGTCCGTCCAAAACTTTTATGGCGCGCAAGAGAGCCACGCCGCCGCCCGGCACCACGCCTTCCTCCACGGCCGCCTTGGTGGCGCCCACGGCGTCTTCAATTCTGTGTTTTATTTCTTTCATCTCTGTCTCGGTGGCCGCGCCCACTTTTATCACGGCCACGCCGCCGGACAGTTTGGCCAGCCGTTCCTGCAATTTTTCTTTGTCAAATTCGCTGTCGCTTTGCTCTATAAACTTGCGTATCTGGGCCACGCGGTCTTTTACTTGTTTTTCGTCGCCCTTGCCTTCCACGATGGTCGTGTTGTCTTTGGCGGCAATCACTTTGCGGGCCGAACCCAAATCATCCAGACCAGCGCTCTCCAGTTTCAAACCAACCTCTTCGGTAATCACCTTGCCGCCGGTGAGCACGGCGATGTCTTGCAGCATTTCTTTTCTGCGGTCGCCAAAACCCGGGGCTTTTATGGCCAGCACATTAAAGGTGCCGCGCAATTTGTTCACCACAAAAGTGGCCAGGGCCTCGCCGTCTACGTCTTCGGCGATAATGACCAATTCCTTTTTGCCGCTTTGGGCGATTTTTTCCAACAGTGGCAGAACATCGTGCACCGAAGAGATTTTTTTGTCGGTAATCAAAATATACGGGTCATTATATTCGGCTTCCATGCGCTCGGCATTAGTCACCATATAGCCGGAAACATAGCCCTTGTCAAAACGCATACCGGCGACGGTCTCTATCTGCATGCCGAACGACTGGGATTCTTCCACCGTAATCACGCCGTCTTGGCCGACTTCGTTCATGGCCTGGGCGATTTTCTCGCCGATTTCTTTGTCATTGGCCGAGATGCTGGCCACGTTGGCGATTTCTTCCTTGGCCACGGGGCGGGAAATTTTCTCGCGCAATTCAACGACGACAGCGGCCGCGCATTTATCCAAACCGCGCTTTAGGGCCACGGCATTGGCGCCGGCGGTTACGTTTTTCATGCCTTCGCGCACAATGGCTTGGGCCAGCACAGTGGCGGTGGTGGTGCCGTCGCCCACGTCGTCGTTGGTTTTGCTGGCCACTTCTTTCACCAGCTCGGCGCCGGCGTTTTCAAATTTGTCTTCCAGTTCCACTTCCTTGGCCACGGTTACGCCGTCTTTGGTAATAGTCGGAGCGCCAAAGCCCTTTTCCAAAACCACATTGCGGCCCTTGGGACCAAGCGTTACTTTTACCACGTCAGCCAGGGCGTTCACGCCCCTTAAGAGGGCCTGTCTGGCATTTTCGTTGTAGAGAATTTGTTTAGCCATAAAATATTGCTGTCATTCCCCCGACTAAGTCGGGGGAATCCAGTTCATTAATTTTTATTCAACTATCGCCAAGATGTCCTCCTGGGATAAAATTTTATATTCTTCTTTGCCGAGCTCAACCTTGTCGCCGCCCCAGGTTTTGAAAATCACATGGTCGCCGACTTTCACTTCCATTTTGGAGCGCTCACCGGATTCAAGCAGCTTGCCCGGGCCCACAGCTACCACATCGCCTTCGGCCTTTTTTCTTTCTTCCTCTGTCTTTGTTAAAACCAAACCAAAGGAAGTAACTTCTTCCTCTTTTGTCTGTTTGACCAATACATGGTCGCCTAATGGTTTTATCTGCATATATTATTCTGTCATTCCCCCGACTAAGTCGGGGGAATCCAGTTATAATTAAAAAAAAGACGCATATTATCACTCTAAATACCAGAGTGATAACTGTGCACCTCATCTTACCATTTTCTCAAAAAATGTCAAGACCTTCTGCGCCCAACCACCAAACCCCACACTCCCCACCAAAAAACCTGTCCCACGTACAATGACCACAAAAAGTGTTCAAAGAGCGCGGCCGCGAGCAGAGTAGCCAACACCGGAATGAAGACGCGATTATTCGCTGAAACAAACTGGCAGAGTTTTCTGTGGATTAAATAAAAAATAATAAAACCGAACAAGCCCAGCTCGGCAAACACCAAAACATAAGTATTATGGACCGGCAAAGAGTACAGGCTATGCGTGGCCGCCGCCAACCTGATTGGGTAAAAACCGGGGCCAACACCAAACAAAGGATATTTTTTAATAAAAGCAAAGGCGTATTCATATTGATTTTGACGCTCGGAAATGGAGCGGGTTTCCAGCCGGGTATTGGCGCGAATGCGGGTGGCGAAGACAGGCCATAAGATGATGACAAAAGCAAAAATAACAAGCAAGCTATATGTAATTTGCTTAAAAATAAGCGAGGGGATTCTTCCGCGCGCCCCTTCAGGGCCTGGTCGAAATAACACCACTAACCAAAAAACCATTCCAACTGCCGCGGCAATCCACGCCCCGCGCGAAAACGATAAAATCAATCCGCTCAAAACAAACGTCTGCCCAATGGAAAAAAGGATTTTGCGTCCGCCTTTTTCTATACGCGAATACAATACCAACCCCAGCACAAAAATCACCGCCAAATAAATTCCAAAAGGATTTGGCCCGCCCAAACTGCCGTACGGACGCAGAAGACGCGCGCCGGCAAACTCAATCACTCCGGCCCCGACGTCATAAGACGCGTGCCCTGCAATTCCCAGCCACTTGCTCGCGAACACCCCTTGAACACAAAATTGATACAAGCCCAAAATCGCTTGCCCCACCCCGCCGAGCCATAACGCGCCCAGTGCCCCCCCCTTTATACTTCGTATTTGCTTGTTCGCTCGGAAGAAAAACTTCATTTTTCTTCTCTCGCTCACTTCGCAAATAAGGGGGGGCGACGGGGGGGTAAAGGCGACGACCACCCCGAGCGCCATGGCCTCAAGTAATTTGAAAACAAAATAAAAAGAAATACCCTTGTCAAAACTCTTCAAAACGCCGATTCCCAAAATAGCCAAAAAAATAATTAAATATAAAAGCGCTCGTTTTCTATTTTTCGCCCGCGCAAAAAAATCCCGTCGCGCTTCCTTGCTCCAAAATTTCTCCAGTAAAAACAAAAGCAAAATAATCCAGAACAAAATTTCCGTGGCGTATAAGCTCACGGTTCCATATTCCCAAAATTGCCCGTTCAGTTCCCCGTATTTCCAGATATAACGGGTTTGCCAAGGCAGGAGAAAGAAGAAAAGGAGTAAGAGGTAATACCGAATTCGTGAAATTAACATAAACAGAATGGCAAAATCCAAATGCTTAAATTTGACATTGGGAATTGAATATTGGACATTGATTGGTCATTGGTAATTGGTAATTTTTAATTTCCACTCTTCTCTATATTTCGCCCTGGTGTCATTCTCGTGAAATTTCAAAATGCCGTCGGAAATCACCACGCTCTTGTCGCCCGCGGCGGCTTTTTCTTTCAAAGAGAACATAAGCCGAGCCATCTGAAGCGCTTTTACCTGCCCTTCAATCAAATCGCCATACGTTCCGGCCCACATTTTTTCCCAAATTGTTTTCCAAATTTTGCCAAGCCGTGAATCGCGCAAACGCAAGCGCGAAACAACTTCAAATCGCGCCAAGGCATTGGGCAAGTATTTTTTTGTCCACGAATTCGCGGCCAAAAAATTGGCGTAATAATTGCCGGGGTCGTATATCGGAATCATCTGGTGTATCCAATAAGCAAAATGTATGTCATCATCGGCCACGCGTAAATTTTCCAAATTTAAGTGTTCGCTGTCCGCGTAAAACGACAAACAGACGCGATTTTTGTGCTTTTGGCCATACACGCGCAAACCCCACAATCGCAAAATTAAATTGGTAAAAAACCGCGCCAACCAGACGCGGCGCGGGGCGGCGACGATGAAAAAATCAATGTCGCTTTCTTCCTTCGCCTGCTCCATACCCACGCTGTTGCAGACAAAAACCGCTTTCACAAACGGCGCCGAACGGATTTTTTTGGCGGCCCGGCGCGCGATTTTTAATTTCTTCTCCGTTTCCGCCAGCCGCGCCCGCCGCGCCTCAACTGTCCCCGCTCGCCCGGGAAGAAAATAATAACTGAATTTTGTTTCAACCTTTCTGTCATCCTGAACTTGCTTCAGGATCTCTAAAAATTGCGCAAACCCCATCGCCGGCGCCTGCCCCCACACCAAAGAATTTGGTGTGGGGGGCGTCCACAAAAAAGAATACACCTCTTCGCGCGTCAGAGGATAATCGGCCGAATCAAAATAAGCCAGAGTTTTCTGAATACTTTCAAGAAGAGCTTTTTCCATAGGGCTCTTTGTCTGAAATTTCCGCCGCACAAATTGCCAAGCCCTTGTTGCCAATTTCCACAAGTGTTACGCCTTCAATCGTACCACTGACGGTATGCCCGTTTTTCTTCAGCATATCCACAATTTTTTTCGCCTCAGCCGGATCTGTGACAAAAAAACGTTCTGCCGGCCTATTTTGCGGGTTTCCTGATAGGCTTGTGTTAAGTTTGGAATTTTGGAACAATTCTTTGAATTTCGGAACATTGAAATCCGAAATATTTTTTAATTCAAAAATTTTTGACGTTTGCGAGTTTTTGAAAACAGACGGATTGGTTAAATTCAACATTTCATTTTCAAATTCAATCAGGCCCTTTGTCGCTTCGGCTGATTTTAATGTCGCCTTCTTGGCCAACTCCCCTTTTTCTTCAACGCTGAATTTTGATCTGCCGAAGGAATTAACTACGTTTTGTTCGGTTTCCTGGACTTTGCCGCTAATCTGGCCCAGCAGTTTAACGTAATCTTTCGGGTTTACGGGCTTAACATCCATTTTCTGACCGGCTACTGTCGCGAACCAACTGCCGCTCACAGTCGTTTCAGCCGCTTTTCCCGGCGCTCTTTCCTTTTCAAATTTTTTAATCCCTTCTCCTCTCTCCAGCATAAAATTTTCTTAAACCACCTTTCCTTCGATGACATTGGGCGAAGCCGGTGGATTTTTCTTGAAGAGATAAACTTGTTGAAGAGCCATCAGCAGGGTGCTGAAAAACCAATACAAAGTAAGACCGGCCGGCAAACTCATGCCGATAAGCACGGTCATCAGCGGCATAAAATACAGCATCTGCTTATTCATCATGCTCATCATGGCTTCATCTTTGCTGCCGACTCCGGCGCCGGCCGGAGGCTTCTTGCCCTTGTTCATTGTCTTGGCCTGCCAAAACTGGGCCGCGCCGGCCAATACCGCCAAAATCACATTGGGCTTGGCCATATCAAAAAACCCGAAAGAAATCGGATTGATTTTTCCCGGATTGGACACGAACGGATAAAGCCATTGACCCAAGTTGGCCGAAACCAAAGCATCGCGCAGAACCATGTACAAGGCGATTAAAATTGGCAGTTGGATAAGAATCGGCAAACACGAAGCGAACGGGTTCACTTTGTTGGTTTTGTACAATTCCATTATGGCCTGGGTCTGTTTTTGCTTGTCATCGGCGTACTGTTTTTTTATGGCCTCCATTCTCGGCTGAAGCTCTTGCAAAGAGCGCTGGGCCCTGATGGATGAAGTGGTAAGCGGCCACAAAGCCAGCCGCACCAAAATCGTAATCGCCAAAATCACCAGACCGACGTCGTGGCCCGGCAGAATATCATAAAGGCCGACAAAGATATTGAAGATGGGCTGGTAAAGTACGGTGCGAAAGAGGGTGGAAAACATATTTTTATTCTTTAGTTTCTTCTACTGGCTCTTCTTTGCTTTCCCCAACCTTTTCCTCAATCGGTTCAGCCGCCGCTTCTTCGCTGGACATTTCCTGAGTGCCGCCCTTTTCTTTCACATTGATGCCCCAGCCCGTAAGCTGGGCCGCCAGGCGCACGTTTTGCCCGCCGCGGCCAATGGCCAAAGAAAACTGGTCCGGCGCGACATACGCCGAAGCCGTTTTGCTGGCTTCGTCCAATTCCACTTCCGCCACTTTGGCTGGAGACAGCGCGTTGGCAATATAGTTGACCGGACTTTCGCCATAACGGATGATATCTATTTTTTCTCCGCCCAGCTCTTCTATTATAGTATTGATGCGTCCACCGCGCTGGCCAATGCACGAACCGATGGGGTCTATCTGCTCGTCGTTCGCGTCCACAGCCACCTTGGAACGGTAGCCGGGCTCGCGCGCGATGCCTTTTATTTCAATCAGTCCTTCTTTAAGCTCGGGAATTTCCTGCTTGAAAATTTCCCGCACCAAACCCGCGTCGGCGCGCGATAAAATTATCTCGGGTCCGCGCGGCCCCATCTGCACCGACTGCACCAAAAATTTCAGCTTGCTCCCGGAACGATAAAAATCGCGGCTGTTTTGCTGTTCCGCGGGCATAATGCCAGTAACTTTGCCCAAATCAACCAAAGTTTTTCTGCCTTCCACGCGCTGAATCGTGCCGACAATTACCTGACCTTCCTGACCCTTGAAGTCGTCAAACACCATACTGCGCTCGGCTTCGCGCACCTTTTGGATTATCACCTGCTTGGCGGTCTGCGCGGCCATGCGTCCGAAATCGCCCCCAGCCTCCAGCTCAATTTCCAGCACCTCGCCGGCCCGGGCGCCTTTTTTGATTTTTTTCGCCTCCGAGAGCATCATTTCCAGCTTGGGATTAAAGCGCGGCAAATCAGCCACTTCTTCCTCGGTGAGCTCGCGGCCTTCCTCTTTGGCCTTTTCACGCCGCTTGGTCAATTCTTCCTGGGCCGCGACCAGCGCCTCCTCGGCAGTATCTTCCACCACGATTTTCACGTCCCACGCTTTCATATCGCCGGTCTCGGGGTCAAATTTCACCTTGATGTTCTGTTGTTTGTTGCCAAAATCCTTGCGATAAGCCGCGGCCAGCGCCACTTCTATGGCCTCAAGCACCGCCTCGTAGGGCAGATTTTTTTCCTCGCACAAAAATTGTATGGCCTTGCTGATTTCCGACATAGTTGTCATTCCCCCGACTTAGTCGGGGGAATCCAGTTATATTAAATTAAAGAGCCCTTCTTCCGAAGCGCTCTCTTAACAATCAAACCTTGGAATTAAGCATACACCTGTCTGATTCAAATGTCAAGGGCCTTGGCGATATTTTGCGGCACATGGTGCGGGGTTTTGCCAAATACAACCACTTCATCGCCCGCTTCCAAAAAATTATATAATTTTTCCGCGTTTTTGTAAGCGATGTTCACACAGCCGTGACTCATGGGTTTTTTGCCAAACTGGTTGTGCCAATACGCGCCGTGGAGATAATAGTGCCTTTTGAATTCCAAATTCCACTTGGTATTGGGCAGGTTGTAACCGGGCCCGATATAATTCACCACCGGGACTTTGCGCATTATCGTGAATTTGCCCTTGGGCGTGGGCATGCTAACCAGACCGGTGGAAACCGGCATGGCGCCGATTTTTACATTATTGTAAAAATAATATAACTGCTGTTTGGCCAAATCTACCTCCACGCGGCGCGCGGAGGTTTTTTCTTTGTCCGGCGACAGCGGGTCGTGTCCGGTGTAAACCTCTTGTCCGTCTTTATAGCCGTCGGCGTCCGAGTCCGGATTGTTCAAATCCGTGCCCAAAGATGTCTCCAGCGCATCGGACAGGCCGTCTTTGTCTATATCCAAAACGGCCGCGAAAGTGGAGATGGGCAGTAGAATAAAGAATATAATGATTAATATTGTGTACCGCATAAAATTTTCAATTACCAATGACCAATTTCCAATAAATGTTCAATATCCAATTCCCGATGTCAAAATTTGACATTTGAACTTTATTATTGATTTGACATTTGTAATTTGTCATTTCATAATTATATCTCCAATTTCGTCCGTTCGTAAAATTTCCGCGGCCGCACGTTCTAATTTTTTCAACACTCGCAAAGAGGGATGACCGTACCTATTTTTTCCCACGGAAATTATCGCTTTATCCGCGTTTACGGCTCGCAAAAACTCGGCGCTGGTGGAACTATCGCTGCCATGATGCCCGACTTTCAAAATATCGGACCTCAACGCTGTACACCCCTCCCCTATTAGGGGAGGAACAGGGGGAGGGGTATTTTGGCTAGAACAATACTTCGCCAGCAACGCCTGCTCCAGCGGTTCCTCCATATCGCCGGTAAACATTATAGTCGTACTCGCTCTGGAAAGCCGGAAAACAATTGAACGATTGTTATAATCCCCATCTTTTGTATCTATGCCCAGGGCCGGGTCCGGGGCCAAAAAATTCAGCTCTGAACCGGCGAACGCCAGCTCTTTCGGGCCGCTTATCACGCTTGCAACCGCCCTCTCTTCCTGCTGGTATCTGTACCAAACCTGCCAGTACGCGTCAAATTCTTTCTTGGCTCCATTGGTGATAATATTTTTTACCTCGTATCTTTTTAAAACATCCGCACAGCCGCCGTAATGGTCCAGGTCAGGATGCGTAATCAGCAAATAATCAATGGTGCGGTCGTAAAACGGCAGATACTTGCCCAGTTTAGTCAGCACTTTGCGATTGGGTCCGCAATCCACCAGCATTTTTGCGCCGTCATCAAACTGTATCAGCGCCGAGTCGCCCTGACCCACGTCAAAAAAAATAACGCGAAAACCTTTTTCCGCGAAAAAAAACAAATTAAAAAGCAAACCGAGAATTATTATCAGGCAACCAACCAGGGCCGAAACTACTTTCTTGCGCATAAAATCTGATTCACCCACTGTTCGTTTTCTTTGACAAAAATTTCTTTTTCCACGCCAAAAGATAGCTCTTCCAAGAACGCGCGGATTTTTTCCGGACGATGATAATATGATTCAATGAGCACTTCCACCCCGCCGGTTTTCACGAGCGGCGGGTCTTTTTGGTTGATATTGGTCACCACAAAAATTCCGCCGTCTTTGAGCACGCGATAGACCTCGTCAAAAAACCGGCGCGGATCTTTTAGGTGCGCGATAAGAAAAGCGGCCAGCACGATGTCAAAGGTTTCGTTTGCAAACGGCAAATTTTCCGCGTCGCCCACCACTGTCGTAATGTCATACTGAATTTGTTTCATTATCTCCGGTCGCAAAATTTTTCGCTTCAGCATCTCCAGCATCTTGGGCGAGATGTCCAAAGCGGTCACGCACGCTCCCCGCTTGGCCAAATACAAAGAGGCCCGCCCGGTGCCCGCGCCGACATCCAAAATTTTTTTGCCCGCCACCACACCAAAATTTTTAGTGTGGTGGCCGGACACGTCGCCGAGCATGGAAAATAATTTTCCCTGTTCAAAACTGTTCAGGTATTTTTCTTTTTCATCGTAATACTTGGCCGCCAAATTATATCCTTCGGCCGATGACAGAACCTGTATTTTTTTGGTCATAGATGTTTACCCCTCCCTAACCCTCCCCTTATAAAGGGGAGGGCAATAATAATATACAACAATATCGTCATCCACCAGCTGATTCGTATTTCCAGCGCGGCCCAGCCCTGTTTTCCAAACCATTCCACTAACATTATAACATACCCAAGTCCGACGCCAACAATCCAGGCCACTATCTGTCCCAAAGGAAAAAATATGAAACCGAGCATGACCGCGGCGAATCCAAAAAGCATCAGCCACGGGATAATCCACAGCACCAGCAAATTCACGAGCGGCGCAACGATAGAGAGGCGGCCGAATTGAAACAGCATCAAAGGCAAAGTGGCGATGATGGCGGAAAGGGTTTGCACCAATGTTTGAAAGAAAAAATTAATACTGTCATTGCGAGGAGCCGGAAGCGACGAAGCAATCCCAAGCGATAAATATACGAGTCCCAAAGTCGCTAAAAAAGACAGTTGAAACCCCGCGTCCCACACCAGCACGTACGGATTAAAAAGCAACATCAGCGCCGCGGTCAGCGCCAGCACATTGCCCACGCGCGACAAGCGACCCATTTGTTGCGCCAGCAAAACAATCACGCCCATTATTCCGGCGCGCACCACCGAAGCCGAGGCGCCGGTAAAGAGCACGAATAAAATTATGCCAACGACCACGGCCCAAAACGCGCGAGGGCGCGACAGCCCGGCCAGAATAAAAAAACTCATCAGCGCCAAGGCGATGATACTAATGTTGTATCCGGATATGGCGATAATATGAGTGATGCCCGAACGATTAAAATCCTCCAGCAGCTCCGTCGGCAGGCCGCTACGCGCGCCGTAGAGCAGTCCGGCCATCAAACTGCTCTTCGGCTCTGGCCAAAGTTTGTCCACCTGATTCGCGACAGCCGATTTAAGGCGTAACATGTCATTGCGAGCGACCGTAGGGAGCGCGGCAATCCCATTCTTTGCAAGGGATTGCTTCGTCGTTTCACTCCTCGCAATGACAGGATTCCCGCACACCGACCAAATCCCATAGCGCGCCAAATACTGGTCATAGCGAAATCCGTCCGGGCTCGCTTTTGGCTCTTGCAATACACAAGACAAATTCAACTCCTCTCCATACTCATAGCGCGGATACAGTGGCAGCCAAAAAATAATTTTACCGGAAATATTTTTTGGACAAACAAACGACTGCCCCGCGCAACTTTTTACTTTCGCCACGTATTTCACGTTGCTTATCCCCGCTTCCGGCTCTTCGCTTACAGCCGCCGTCACTTCCATTTTCTCGCCGTTGTAATATTTGATACTGCTCGGCGTGATTTTCGGCACGCTGATTAAAAAACGCAAGCCGCCCAAAATAAAAAACAACGCGCAAAGCAGGGCGAAGCGCCAAACTTTTTTCTGCCACAGCATTACGGCGAAAAAAAGCGCGGCAAACGCCGCGATAAACAAAGGAAACTGCCAATCACTATTTTCCTGAAGCGAAAACAAACTCACGCCGGCTATAAAACAAAAGCAAAACGCGAGAAACGTTTTGCTTTTAGAGTGCATTGTCATTTTAAACACGCTCACACAACTATACTCACCAACTTTCCTTTCACGTAAATCACTTTCTTGGGTTGTTTGCCTTCCAGCCATCTCTGAATTTTTTCGCTGGCGAGCGCGCGGCTCTTCGCCTCTTCTTCGGAGATTCCCGCCACCACTTCCAAAGTGTCGCGCAACTTGCCATTCACCTGCACGGCCAGAGTGATTTCTTTTTCTTTGGCCAGCTCGGGGTCGTACTTCGGCCACGGTTCAAATGTGATGGATTTTTTATGTCCCAATAGCGACCACAACTCTTCGCACATGTGCGGAGCGAAGGGCGAAAGAATTTTTACGAATAATTCAAAATTCGCGATGGAAATTTTTGCCTGCTTTGAAAATTCATTACTCAATTCCATCATTTTCGCTATGGCCGTATTAAATCTCATCGCTTCAATATCTTCGGTGACTTTTTTGATTGTTTGGTGAAGTAGCTGCGTCATGCTGTCATTGCGAGGAGCCGAAGGCGACGTGGCAATCCCTTTCTTTGTTTGGGATTGCTTCGCTTCGCTCGCAATGACATTGAGCCCCCACACCCTCTCCAAAAACCTACGCACCCCTATCAATCCATTCGTATCCCACTCCACGGCCTGGTCAAACGGCCCCATGAACATTATATACGTGCGCAAAGAATCCGCGCCGAATTTTTCCACCATTTCGTCCGGGTTTACCACGTTGCCTTTTGATTTACTCATTTTTTCTCCGCCTTTGGCTAAAATCATGCCGTGGCTGGTGCGTTTTTTGTACGGCTCACGCGTGGGCACAGCGCCGATGTCAAACAAAAACTGATTCCAAAAACGGGAATACAACAAATGTAGAACCGTGTGCTCCATGCCGCCATTATACCAATCCACGCCGCCTTCGCCCGGCTTCGCGGGCTTCGGCGGGCAAAGCCAATATTTTAGCTTTTCCATTGAGGCCAATTTCTTATCGTTTTTCGGGTCGCAGTAGCGCAAAAAATACCAACTGCTTCCGGCCCAATTCGGCATGGTGTCTGTTTCGCGCCGAGCCGGGCCGCCACATTTCGGGCATTTTGTTTTCACCCATTTTTCCATCGCGGCCAAGGGCGATTCGCCTGTGTCGGTCGGCTCATATTTTTTCACTTTCGGCAATTCCAAAGGCAAATCTTCTTCCGCCAGCGGAATCCATCCTGGATTCAATCGCTCACCATCGTTTGGAAATTGGAAATTGGAAATTGGAAATTCCGCTTGTTTTTCGCACGCGGGACAAAAAACAAGCGGGATGGGTTCGCCCCAATAGCGCTGTCGCGAAAACACCCAATCGCGGAGTTTGTATTGCACTTTTTTCTCGCCAATCTTTTTTTCTTCCAGCCACTTCATTATTTTTTCCATCGGCTCGGGCACGATTTCCTTTATCGGCAAATTAAATTTCTTGGCAAACTCACTGTCGCGCTCGTCGTGCGCGGGCACGGCCATAATGGCGCCGGTGCCATAACCGGCCAAAACATAATCCGCTACCCACACCGGAATTTCCTTACCCGTGGCCGGGTTAATCGCTTTGATACCCTTCAATTCCACGCCTGTTTTCTCTTTTTGAAGCTCTGTCCTCTCTAAATCCGATTTTTTCTTAGCTGATTCAACATATTTTTTTACTTCGTCTATATTTGGAAATTGGAAATTGGAAATTGGAAATTTGAGGAGCGAAGCGACGAGTTCATGTTCGGGCGCGACAACCATGTACGTGGCGCCGAAGAGAGTGTCGGGGCGAGTGGTGAAGACCTCAAGCACACTGTCATTGCGAGGAGCCGAAGGCGACGTGGCAATCCCTTTCTTTGTTTGGGATTGCTTCACTTCGTTCGCAATGACAAATTTAATCATCGCGCCTTCGCTTCTGCCAATCCAATTTTCCTGCTGGACTTTTGCGCGTTCAATATAATCCACCTCTTTCAAGCCCTCCAGTAATTTATCCGCGTACTTGGTAATCGCCAGCATCCATTGCTCCTTATTGCGCCGCTCCACCGGCGTACCACAGCGCTCGCACTTGCCGTCCACCACTTCCTCGTTGGCTAAGCCGATTTTACACGACGGGCACCAGTTTATGGGCATGGCTTTTTTGTAAGCCAAACCGTGCTTGAAAAGCTGTAAAAAAATCCACTGGGTCCATTTGTAATATTTCGGGTCCGTGGTATCCACCTGCCGCGACCAATCAAAACTTAAACCGAGCGATTTTAGCTGGCGCGTGAAATTGGAGATGTTTTTTTTCGTCACCTCGGCCGGGGGTTTGCCGGTCTTGATAGCAAAATTTTCCGTCGGCAGGCCGAAAGCGTCAAATCCAATAGGATACAAAACATTGTAGCCCTCCATGCGGCGCTTGCGCGAAATAATATCCATGGCCGTGTAGGCGCGCGGATGTCCCACGTGCAAACCCTCGCCGCTCGGATACGGAAACTCAATCAAAGAATAAAACTTCTTTTTTTTCTTATCTTCTTTAACCTCAAAAGTCCCGTTCTCTTCCCAAAACTTCTGCCACTTTTTTTCAATTTTTTTCGGGTCGTATTTTGGCATATTATTTAAACAACTCCAATAATTTTTTATGCAAAACCGGATTGGCGACTATAATATCACACTCGCCTCTCTTCCACTCCTCTCCAAAACTGTTTGTCCATTTGGCTCCGGCTTCGGTGGCGATAACATACGGCGCCAAAAAATCATGATAAAAACCGGCGTTGGTCACGACCGCGTCTATGCGGCCCGCGGCCAAATGGCACATGGTTAAAATTGTCCCCATATTATGTAGCCAGCACCCGGTGTCGCCGTTTATATTATTCCAAAAACGCACATAATCCTTAAATCTTTTTTGCCCGTTTCCGCAACCCACCGCGCCCTGGCTGAAAATCAAAAAACAATGCTCCACCTTATCGTAATTTCCAACTTTAATCCGCTCCCCGTTCAAGTACGCCCCCTCGCCTTTTTGCGCCCAAAACAATTCATCATTCATGGCATCGTAAATCGCGCTCAAGTATGGCGTTCCATTTTTTGTCAGGCCGACCATCACGCACCACATCGCCACATGGTTGGCGAAGTTACGTGTGCCGTCTATTGGGTCTATCACCCAGGTATGCTCGGCCCCCGGATTTATTTCCTCTTTTCGTTCTTCGGAAATTATTCCGTGGTCCGGATATTTTTCCAAGATTTTTTCTATCAAAAATTTCTCCACTTCCGTGTCCGCTTCGGTAATTACGTCCGACGGATTTGATTTGACGCCGCTTTTGACCCCTTTCAAATAATATCCCTTGGCCAAATACCCGGCTTCTTTAATGGTGGATTTTACAAATTCAAGCATACTTTATACCCCACCCTGTGTCCCTCCCCTAAAAGGGGAGGGGAATGTTTGCGTGCCTACATTTTATCGCAAACAGGGCTAAAAATCAAATTACGCCCGGATAAATTGACCTAACTGCCCAGTTCGTTTATACTATTGCTAAGCGTGGTGTGCTGTCTGTCGCTTATCAGCGGCTGAAAGCCCCACACAACACTCCAACGAGGAGGAACAATGAAAGTCGGCAACAGAGCAGGCCCGGCCCAGAGCCGAGCCAACAACACGCGCTGATCGCAGAAGCCAACCGCCTCTTCGGGGCAGGAGGTGAAAATGCACTGGCCGTGACAAACACGGACGGCGTAGGCACTGTGACGGAGCAGGACCAGGGGGCGGTCTCGACGACGCCCCTTTTTTTAATCTCAGCTAAATTAAAACGGAGGGTATATATAATTTTTGTAGCGGCCATCGCACCCCCGCGGGGCAGCGGTCGCCGCAGGCGACCCTGTTTGGCCGCAAAAAAATTATATATACCCTCCGTTGTTTTAATTTACGCGTACTTCTCCAGCATCTCTTTCAACTTCTCTTTCTGCACCCCGCCCGTCAGCTGGTCCACTATCTGGCCGTCCTTGAAAACCATAAACGAAGGGATACTCAACACACTATACTGCGCGGCCGTGTCGCCGTTCTCGTCCACATTCATCTTGCCGATTTTAATGTTCTTGCCCTCAAATTCCTTGGCCAATTCTTCCACTATCGGCCCCATCATCTGGCACGGCCCGCACCACGGCGCCCAAAAATCCACAAACACCGGCTGTTTGGATTGCAAAACCTCCTCGTTAAAATTTTTGTCGGTAAACACGTTGTCCATATTTATTTTTTTCTGGATTCCCCCGTACTTAGTCGGGGGAATGACAGCTTGTGTTTAATTATTAGCAAAGTTTTGTGATTTTTTTCGCAGCGGCCATCGCACCCCCAAGGGGCAGTGGTCGCCGCAGGCGACCCTGTTTGGCCGCAAAAAAAAATTCACAAAACTTTGCCTTTAACTTAACACCAACTTTTTCTCCTTTTCCTCTTCCTTGTAACACTCCAGCACATCATCTATCTCCAATTTTAATTTACCCTCAAACTGCGCCCCGCACTCGCTACCCTCGGGCACTTCGTTCAAAATCTGCTTGGCCACCTGCAACTGCGACAACTTACCCAAGCCGATAATCTCTTCCCCGCGCTTTACTCGCGCTTTACAGCCCTTCTGCAGTTTGCCCTGTTCCACGCGGCCGCCGACTATCATATTGCCCTTGCCGGTGCGGAAAATCGCCACCACCTTGAACACCCCGAGTTCAGTAGTAATTTTTTCCGGACTCAACAACTTGCCCATTTCTTCTTTGACGAAATCCAGCAGGTCGTAAATTATTTTGTACTCATTATACACTAATTTTTTATCGCGCGCCATTTCTTGCGCCACCGGGTTGATGGTAACATTAAAAGCAAAAAGCATGGCGCCGGCGGCTTCGGCCTTGGCCACGTCATCTACCGTCACATTGCCCAGGCCCTTGCCCACCACGCGCACGCCCACCTCGTCATTTTTAATTTTTCCCAGCGAACCGATAATCGCTTCCAGCGAGCCGAGCGTATCGCCCTTCACCACCACGTTCAAAACCTTCTTTTGCTCGTCGCTTTCAGCCGCGCCCAGGGCAAAAGTTTCTTTTTCCGCGCCCATCTGCTTATTTTTTTTCTCTTTTATGTCAATGGCCTTGGCCCCGGCGGCCGCGGCCACGTCCAAAATATCCCCCACGGCCGGCGCCACCTTAAATCCCAGAATGCGCGCCGGACAGCTGGGCGGGGCCGTCAGCAAATTTTCTCCTTTGTGATTTTTCATGGCCCGCACCTTGCCGTAAATCTCGCCGTTTATCACCAGCGGGTCGTTCACGCGCAAAGTGCCGGTCTGCACCAAAATCGTGGCCACCGGGCCTTCGCCCTTGTCCACGTGCGCCTCAATGACCGTGCCCGCGGCCGAGCGGTCCGGATTGGCTTTAATGCTGTCGGCATGCACGTCGGCCACTAAAAGCAACACATCAAGTAGCTTATCTATGTGCAAATTCTGTTTGGCGGAAATTTCCACCATGGGCGTGTCCCCGCCCCACTCCTCGCCTATCACTCCGTTTTGCGACAAATCAACGCGCACCTTTTGCGGGTCAGCTCCCTCTTTGTCAATTTTATTGAGCGCCACCACGGTCGGAATTTTGGCGGCCTTGATAATGTTTATCGCTTCCAAGGTTTGGGGCTTGACGCTGTCGTCGGCCGCCACCACCAGAATGGCGATGTCAGCCACCTTGGTGCCGCGGCTGCGCATCACCGTAAAGGCCTCGTGCCCGGGAGTGTCTATAAATGTCAGGGGGGATTTTTCTTTGGTTTTGGGATTGGTCCAAATCACCTGATAAGCGCCGATGTGCTGGGTAATGCCACCAGCCTCGGATTCCATGACATTGGTGCGTCGAATAGCGTCTAACAATTTTGTTTTACCGTGGTCAACGTGCCCCATCACCACGATAACGGGCGGGCGGCGCGTGGTAGCGTCCGCGGCCAAAATTGATTCCAAATTATTTTCGTGCGCCGAGACTGCTTCGGTTTTTTGCTCGGGTTCGCGCACGGTAAAACCGAATTCCTGCGCCATCAGCACGGCCGTGTCATGGTCCAGGCGCTCGTTTTGCGCAGCCAAAATTCCGTTTTTCATGAGTTCAACGATAAGGCCGGTAACCGGCATCTGCAAAATATCGGCGAATTGGCGCACGGTCAGCTGGTTTGGTATGGCCACGCTGGCGCCGCTCGTCTGGCGCGCCTCTTTTTCCAGCTCTTTTTGTTTTTCTTTTTCCTTGCGCTCGCGCTCTTCCAGCACGAACTTTATCCGTTTCCAGGCGCGCTGAATCTGCTGGGCCACGCGGTCATCCACTTTCACGGCCCGAGCGCCGATATCAAAACCAAACTCTGGCAAAATTTGCAAAAGTTTTTGGGGGTGGACTCGGAGTTGTCTGGCCAGTTCGCTTACGTTCATAAAGCTCAACTACCCTCTCCTGTTAGGGGAGGGATAAAGGGATGGGGTATCCACTCAATATCCCTAAAATCTTACTCTCTTACACTGAATTAGTCAAATACGGGAATATCGCTGGCTCCATAGTGCCCGACTTAGTCGGGGCTGTGGAGCCGTAATGCACTCTGGCTCCACGCACAGCATGGAGCCAGCGACATTTGACACGCGCCCGATTTTGTGATAAAGTGATTTCACAATTAAAATAATAATTCTGGATTCCCCCGACTTAGTCGGGGGAATGACAGATGAGATTTTTGAGGGAATTTTTTAAGAGGAAACTCGTATGGCTCGTGCGGCTGAAACTGCCAAAAATACGCTAACGAAAACACTTTCAAGCGCTATCCGTGTGTGGGTTCCCCCGTACTTAGTCGGGGGAATGACAAACGAATCGGCCATCACTTCGGCTTTGTTTGCGTTCGTAAAATAAACAAGGCCTCTCTTCTTAAAATTTTCGCCCGCAAAAATCGCGGAAATTTTTTGTATGACTAAAGAACTGCTCTGGGCGGTTATAACCGCTCTAATTACCGGCGCCGGCATCGCGCTCGGCTATTTTTTGCGCAAAAAAATCGCCCAGGCCCAGGCCAATTCCATAGAAGCCAAGGCGGAAAAAATTCTGACCGAGGCCAAAACTAAACAACAAGAATTTATCCTGCAGGCCAAGGAAAAAGCCGAACATATCATAGACGAAGCCAAGCGCGAAGAAAAACAACTCCGCGCCGAATTGCACAACCTGCAACAGCGGCTGGAGCGGCGCGAAAGCATGTTTGACCAAAAACTTTTGGAATTTCAGGACAAACAGCAAAAGTTGCAGGAAAAGGTGGAGCGCGTCCAGCAGATAAAGCAAGAATTGGAACGAGCGCGCGAACAGGAAATGGTGAAATTACAGGAGCTGGCCGGCCTGACGCGCGATGAAGCCAAAACCGAATTGCTGAACCGCGTGGAACAGCAAAGCAAAGACGACCTGATGTTGCGCATAATGAAGCTGGAAAAAGAAAACAACGACGCCTTCCAGGAAAAAGCCAGGGATATAATCACCGAGGCCATTCAACGTTGCGCGTCTTCGCACGCGGCCGACATCACTTCCACGACAGTAGCGCTGCCGAGCGAAGACATGAAAGGCCGAATCATCGGCAAGGAAGGCCGCAACATCAAGACCATAGAAAAACTGACCGGTTGCGAACTGGTAATAGACGACAGCCCGGACACGATTATGGTTTCGGGCTTCTCGCCCATCCGCCGGCAAATCGCCAAGCTGGCGCTGGAAAAGCTGATGGCCGACGGCCGCATCCAGCCGGCGCGCATTGAAGAATTTATAGAAAAAGCCAAGCAGGATTTGGCTTTGGACATAAAAAAGGCGGGCGAAGAGGCCCTGTATAAAATGGGCATCACCGGCATTGACCCCAAACTGGTCGGCATCGTGGGACGGCTGAAATACCGTACCAGCTACGGCCAAAACATCCTAAACCATTCTATGGAAGTAGGCTACTTGTCGGGCCTTATCGCCAGCGAGCTGGGGCTGGACGCGGCCAAAGCCAAAAAGTGCGGCTTTTTCCATGACATCGGCAAGTCCGTGGACCAGGAAACCCAGGGCACTCACCCGGAAATCGGCGGGGTTATTCTGAAGAAATTCAACATGGACGAGGACCTGGTGCAGGCCGCGCAAACCCACCACAACGACAAACCATACAATATCTATTCTTCCATCGTCAAAGCCGCCGATGCCATTTCCGGCGCGCGCGTCGGGGCGCGCAAAGACAGCTACGAAGCCTTTGTGGCGCGCCTGGAAGAGCTGGAAAAAACCGCCGCGGCTTTTCCGGGCATTGAAAAAGTCTACGCCATTCAGGCCGGACGCGAGGTGCGCGTGTTTGTGAAGCCCAATGAAATAGACGACTACTCGGCTTTTCAGCTGGCCAAAGACATTGCCCGCAAGATTGAGCAGGACTTGCAGTACCCGGGCGAAATCCGCGTCAGCATTATCCGCGAAACCCGCGTGGTGGAATACGCCAGATAATCAACTGTCATTTCACGGCCTTTACTGTCATTCCAGCGCAGGCGGGAATCCACGGTGGTCAAAACAATTATTTTGTGTTAGAGTTATCCATATGCCTAACTTCAACCGAAAGGGGGTGACTTATGAATAAAGCAGAATTAGCCCAGAAACTGGCGGAAAAATTGAATGTCGCCAAGAAACAGGCCGAAGATATGTTGAATACTTTCACTGACCTGGTTACCGAAGCGCTCAAAAAAGGCGAAGAGGTGGTGCTTACTGGTTTCGGCGCTTTCAGCGCCAAACAGCGCGCCGCCCGCCAAGGCGTCAATCCGCAGAACCCTTCGCAGAAAATCAGCATCCCGGCTGTCACCGTGCCGAAATTCAAAGCCGGCAAGGCCCTGAAAGACGCTTTGAAACAGTGATTATTTTGAGCAAAAAGGCCCCCGCCGCAAACGGAGGGCTTTATGGCCCCATCGTCTAATGGTTAGGACGCTGCCCTTTCAAGGCGGAAATCCGGGTTCGATTCCCGGTAGGGTCACACACTTCAATACTTCAAATTGTAAAATTATTGTACAGCTGATATAATACATATATTAATATATCATCAGTACAAATATGCGCAAGCTAAAAAAACAGCAGGCTATTTTGTTACGGCGACAAGGAAAAAGCTACAACGAAATAAGGAAGATCCTCGATCTCCCCTCAAAAGGAACACTGAGCGTCTGGTTCAAAGATATGGCGCTGTCGCCGGAAGCCAAAAAGAGATTGGCACGCAATGTAAATCTGGCGCGCAAACGAGGACTGTTTCGTTTCAATCGAGAACGCACCAAACTTTGTCAGGCCGAAAACAAACGCTTGAGGAAAGAAGCTCAAAAAGTCATCAGGAAACTTACCCCGCGAGAACTCTTGCTAACTTGTGTGGCCCTTTATTGGGGTGAGGGGTATAAAAGTCACAATCAGCCGAAATTAAGCCTGACCAATACCGAACCTGAACTCATTGCTTTGTTCATGCGTTTTATCCGCGAAATCCTACGAATTCCGGACGAACGCATTCGCACGCATATTCATATCCATCCCAACGTTAATATCCAGAGGGCAATAAAATTTTGGTCGCAAGTGACCCGATTGCCAATGGAAAATTTTCGCGTAATAATGGCGGCAAGTCGTGCTAGCCTAGGTAAACGTCCTGTTAATTCTCTGCCTTACGGAACACTTGATGTTCGTGTGCATGCCAGACAAACTTTTTTTACCATGATGGGCTATATTGATTCGCTCAAAAAAGAAAGTAAAATTAGCAAAATCCATTAATCGTTTCTGCTATCTATCAGGCATTGGTTGCTCTAGGGAATCGAACGCCGGAGCGATGTCGCGCGAGCTTGCGGGCGAGCGCGACCGCGAGGCGGTGGCCAGCCCGAGCGAGCGGAAGCGAGCGAGAGGCGAGGCCGATTCCCGTTGGGGCTACGAAAAAATCCCCCCGATTAAATCGGAGGGATTTTTTTGCCAGAAATTATTATTGGCAGTTGGCTTTGACCGTCAAACTGTTATCTTCTTTTGTGGTTTCTTTTATAAAATCGTCTTTTGCCACTTGCACCCCCACATCCGCCCCACAAACCGCTTTCTTCCAGGTAAACTCAAACTCCTGCTTTTGACCAGGCCCCAGGGCCATAAAAATATAATACCATGTGCTCACATAGCCATTGACATACATGGTCGCGCCCGGTCCTTTTTTAGTGTTAAAATTTAACCCGCCCACGGCGTAAGCCGCTCCTTCGTTTGTCACGGTCGCGATTACTTTAACTTTTTGGCCTTCGCTAAATTGACTCGGTTCAAACCTGATATCGGTTAAAACCAAATTAGGCAATAATTCAATTTTGGAGAAATCAACCAAACCGCTTATCAACCTCGCGTACCAAGGCCGCTTCACCGTCGTTATGGCGTTGGTATCGGCCGCGATATCCACCCGGCTTTTCACCTTGAAAGGAATAAAACCAAATAGCTTGCCTTCTTCTTCCACCCTGGCTCTATAAATCGGTTTATTATTTTCCACTTTCAATTCCAGGCCTTTGAGCGCGCCGCCCGGCAACCCCTTCTTTTCCACCACCTTATTTAAACTTTTGTAGACAACGGCCGGCTCCATTTTTAAGGTATAAGTGGCGCTGTTGATTTCACCGCTCAAAATCAAACTGCCGTTCTTCACGGCTACATCTGTTTCCGCTTCTATGTTTTTCAACTCGGCGCTTTTTAGCTGGTTATCAGACGGCGTTGGGGACGGCGGCGGATCAGGGTCGCCAAGTTCCGTTAGCAAGGCGGGGTTTGACCGCGCCGCGCCGGGCAATGGCGGCTCCGGCTGAGGATTGAGCTGATTTCCTTCCACCGGTGCCACGGTCTTGGCCGGCGTTACGGACCGAACCGGAGTGAGATAAACCGCGCTGGCGGCTGACGTCGCGCCAAAAAGCAATCCCGCGACAATTAGAACTTGTATTTTATGCATACAAAATTATTTAACATTTGCGGAGCGTAAGCATCCGCTATCCGCAGGTATCTTAACACAAATGGATTAAATACGCTACTTTCAAGTATAACATGGTATAAAAAATTCCGCTGAATGGAGCTTGTGGACTGTTAAAAAAAACTGTAATTGGTCAACAAATAAAAATAGTGGTATAATATAGAAAATTAATTTAAATAATTAAATTATTATGCCAAAACTAAAACCCCAGCTACTCCTCATTGCTTTAGCAACTATTTTAATATCGTCTGGTTTTGTTTTTGCGGTAAAAAAAATTCTAACTGTATCTGCAGTCAATAAGACGGCTTCTCTTGCCGAATTTAGCCCTCTTATTCCAACTTCTTCAGCGCAAGCGGATATCCCCACGGAACAAATACAAAAACTCCAGATTAAGAATTTTAAGAATGGAGCGAAATCTATCGAGCAAGATATTAAAGTGTTAAAAAAACAACTATCTGCGTTGGCGCGGCGGAAAGTGGCCATACCATCGTTTTCTCCCGAAGGTATTTCAAATAACTTAACTAAACTGAAAACGCTAATTAAACAAATTAAAGCCATGCAAAGTTGGGGGGAATTAAATGTGTTAAAGCGGGAGATGAGTGAGCCGATGCGCCAACTATCTATAGATAGCCATCAAGTAGAGGTTTTAGCGCGCTGGCCGGATGCCTTAAAGCTATTAAATCAGGAACTAAACCGGCTAGTTCGCGAGGTTAAGCGCGCCAAACCGATTATTGAACGGCTATTTAAGAAGGAAGCTGATTTAACTGATGCTTATCGTGAATTTGACGCGGATGTCAACAAGATAAAACTAACCTTGGCAGAAGCAAATACCAAGATATCGGCCGGCGATTTAGAAGCCGCTTTTAGCATTATTGAAATTGATTTTTTTGATCAAATAGATAACGTGGAACAAAATTACCGCTCCATAATTATCATAAGCAATTTAGGCCGCTTTGCTTCCTATCTTAAACAAAACATTACCACAAGCCAAAACGAAATTAAGTCGTTGAAGAAAAAAGGCATTGATGCGAGCGAACTTCAGGATTTGTTAAGTCATATCAAGACCAACGGCAACGATGTTTTGGCATTGATAAAAGCCAAACCCATTGACGAGGATGCGATTCTTTCCGGAATTCAAGAGATGGACGAATTAAAACAGGATTTTTCCGACAAAGTAAGCGAAGTTACCGATGGAGAAGAGATGTCGTGGGGTAAAGATGGCAGTTTTTTTTCTAAAACAGAACTATCTTCAAAGGCTGTAGAAGCAATAAGTTGGCTACAGAAACAAGTTAACTGGACCGCCTCTGTTCCTGTAACGAGCATGGATGTTCCATCAAGTGAAACAACATTGACCGCGCCTCAGTCTGGTAATCAATCAACCTCAACACCTTCAAGCGCCACACCGGCAACACCAGCCACTCCAGCGGTCTCTTCTTCTGTCAGCGCCGCCCCGGCTTCACCGGCGGTTCCAGCCACGCCCGCACAACCAGCATTAACCGCAGACACGACGGTTCCTTCCACGCCCACAAATCTAACCGCTAATTCTTCCAGTTCTGTTCAAATTAATCTGGCTTGGACCGCTTCAACAGATAATGTTGGTGTGACTGGTTATCGCATCTATCGCGGAGGCGTCCAAATGGGCACTTCAAATACCACTAATTATTCCGATACAGGACTTTCTTCGTTAACTACTTATTCTTATACTGTGGCGGCTTATGATGCGGCTGGTAATGTTTCTCCTCAATCAACTTCGGCAAGCGCCACAACACAGGCATTAGACACAACTCCGCCTGTCATCTCCTCGGTTTCAGTATCTCTTACCTCCGATTCTGCCACCATTACTTGGACAACCAATGAATCTTCTGATTCACAAGCGAGTTATGGGTTGACATCCTCATATGGCAATACAACTCCATTGAACTCTTCTCCGGTTGTTTGGCATTCTGTTTCGCTTTCAAATTTAACTGGTGGCACAACTTTTCATTACAAAGTAATCTCCACAGATGGTTCAGGGAATAAAACCGAAAGCGGAGATGCAACTTTTACAACAACATCTTCTGTCTTGCCAGCACCGAGTTTTCTTACGAAATGGGGTTCTCGGGGTTCTGATAATGGACAGTTTAATTCTCCTTTCGGTATCGCCGTAGATGCCAGTGGCAATGTTTATGTGGTGGACAGCCACAATCACCGTATTCAGAAATTCACCAGCAATGGCGTGTTTACCACCAAGTGGGGCTCTTCGGGTTCTGGCGACGGGCAGTTTTCTTACCCTTTCAGCATCGCCGTAAATGCCAGTGGTAATATTTATGTGACGGATGACAATAAGCATATTCAAAAATTTACCAACGACGGCACCTTTATCCTCAAATGGGGCTCTTATGGTTCTGGTAATGAGCAGTTTTCTAGTCCTGAGGCTATCGCCGTAGATGCCGGTGGCAATGTTTATGTGGTGGACAGACCTAATAACCGCGTCCAAAAATTTACTGGGGATGGCACATTTATTACTAAGTGGGGCTCTTCGGGTTCTGGCGACGGGCAGTTTCAAGATCCTCGTGGTATCGCCATAGATGGTAGTGGCAATGTTTATGTGGTGGATTCCTCCAATAGCCGTGTCCAAAAATTTACTAGCGATGGCGCTTTTATCACTAAGTGGGGCTCTTCGGGTTCTGGCGATGGACAGTTTTTTACTCCTTTCAATATCGCCGTAGATGCCAGTGGCAATGTTTATGTGGCGGACGGCTACAATAATCGTGTTCAAAAATTTACCAGCAATGGCGTGTTTATCACCAAGTGGGGCTCTTCGGGTTCTGGCGATGGACAGTTTTCCCTTCCTCGTGGTATCGCCATAGATGGTAGTGGCAATGCCTACGTGACGGAAGCCGACAACAGCCGCGTCCAAAAATTCGCTCCGTAAAACAATTAGACCGTTATTAACAAAAAAATTCCGCTTAAACGGGGCTTGTGGACTGTTTACTTCCAAATAGCCAATGTTTGTGGTATAATAAATCCAGTTAATTCTTAACTTGGGCTTGCGCCCTGCGCGGCCCGCAATATATATGGCAGGTTTGACGAAGTCAGCCCTGTTGTCCGCCCTGGCGGAGACAACCGGTCTGGCCAAGAAAGACGTCGTCGGCCTCATGGACGCCATGATGGAATTGGCGTACAAAGAGGTCAAGAAAAGCGGGGTATTCGTGGTGCCCGGCTTGGGCAAGCTGGTAAAGGTGCATCGCGCCGCGCGCGAAGGCCGCAATCCGGCTACCGGAGCGAGCATCCATATTCCGGCAAAAACCGTGGTGAAATTCCGCGTGGCCAAGGCCGCCAAAGAAGCGGTACTGTAAAAATTACGTAAATTAAAAAGACCTCGATTTAACCGGGGTCTTTTTAATTTGTTGCTAAAATTTGAATTTCTCTCCGTATTGGCCGAGAAGCGGCAGTGGTTCTTGTTTCCCGCCCAAAGCGTTCATGATGCCCAAAATCAAGAGAATCAACAAACCAATGGAAGCCAACCAGCCCACCACCCAACCGATAAAAGGAATCATAGCGATAATCCAGGTAACGACCCAGCCAAGGAACAAAGTCAGCCCCTGCTTCACGTGATATTTCACGAACGGATCATTCTTCGCGTCCGTGAGCAGAGGCACGAAGAAAATAAGATAAGCGACCACGGCCATGCCGGTATTTTTTTGCGCCTGATTGGGCTGCGGCGGCTGTGCCGGCGGTTGAGGCGGCGGCGTTGGCTGCGGCTGTGGCGCCGAGGTCGGCGTTTGTCCCATTTGGTTCTCGTCCATAGAGGAAAAAATTAATGACTAAGATAGAGATATGATACACCTTGAACAAAAAACGGGCAATAGCAAATACCGAGCGCGTTGACATCAGCCCTTTTTTTAGGGTATTATTAAGCCAATGTCAGGGTAGCTCAGTTGGTAAGAGCACAGGATTCACCCTCCCACCAAAATGGCTGGGTAGCTCAGTTGGTAAGAGCACGGGATTCATAACCCCGAGGTCGGCAGTTCGATTCTGCCCCCAGTCACGATTGTTTGGTGGGAGGGTGAATAACCCTGAGGTCGAGGGTTCGACTCCCTCCCCTGACACTATGCTTCTGTTAGGCATAGAGTCATCTTGCGACGATACTTCAGTGGCCCTGGTCGCCTGCGGCGAACGGGGCTGTTTTGTGGTTGCCGAAAAAACCGCTTCGCAAACCGCGCTCCATAAAAAATACGGGGGCGTGGTGCCGGAAATAGCCGGGCGGGCGCACGCGGAAAAAATCGTGCCCCTGATTGAGGCGGTTCTGCGAGGAAAAAAGCCGGATGTTATCGCCGTAACCGCCGGACCCGGATTGATTACCGGTTTGCTGGTTGGCGTGGAAGCGGCGCGCGTTTTGTCATACGCGTGGAATGTGCCGCTATTGGCGGTAAATCATATTGAAGGGCACATCTATTCCGTGGAATTGGAAAACGAAAAAATCAAGTTCCCCGCTCTCGCGCTTATTGCCAGCGGTGGTCATACCGAGCTGATTTTTATGAAAAACCACGGCCAGCACAAACTGCTTGGCGCCACGCGCGACGACGCGGCCGGCGAATGTTTTGACAAGGTCGCCAAACTGCTCGGTCTCCCCTACCCGGGCGGTCCGGAAATTTCTCGGCTGGCGATTGGCGGCGACCCGGGCGCCATAAAATTTCCGCGGCCGATGATAGAAAGCGATAATTACGACTTCAGTTTTGCCGGATTAAAAACCGCGGCGCTGTATTGGTTAAGGGATAATGTCATTGCGAGGCCTGAAAGGCCGAAGCAATCCCCCACAATCAAGCAAGGGATTGCTTCGCTTCGTTCCACTTCGCTCGCAATGACAATGAATGATTTCTGCGCCAGTTTTGAGCAAGCGATAGTAGACGTCTTGGTCGCGAAAACTCTGAAAGCGGCCAGACAATACAAACCGAAAACCGTTATTCTTGCTGGCGGGGTTTCGGCGAACAAGAAACTTCGCTCTGCGCTTGAAAAGGCAATAAAAACTCTCGCTCCAATTACCAATTTCCAATTACCAATTTCCAATTATTGTATGGACAACGCGGCCATGCTCGCCGTGGCCGGATATTATCGCGCGAAGAAAAAAAATTTCACTGATTGGAAAAAAATCCAAGCTGACCCGAATTGGACGATTTCTGGATTCCCCCGTACTTAGTCGGGGGAATGACAAACTTGCGTTAAATATTCACCCGCGGGCCCAGCACAGTGCCCCTGCCCAAAAGCGCTTCCAGTTCTTCCAGTAAATTTTCTTTGAGCTCCACCGAATACGAGGTCTTGATAATTTTATGACTAACGGACAAAAATACTTTTCTGTTCCCCGGATACTTTGCTAAAATCGCTTTGATGACGTTGGCTTTTTCTTTGAGCACACTTTTATCCACTGATATTTTCAAACCATCCAGCGCCTCTTCGCCAACGCGCGGCCGCACCTCGCTGGCAATCTCTTCCTCGGGCGCATAGCGGCGCACCGAGGGATAGGCGTGGTTTACTAATAGCTGTCCGGCCAAATCTTTGGCGTTTTCTTTGGTAAGCAAATAGGCCTTTTCCACGAACAGCTTGTCATCACCCTCTTCTTTGGAGGTCCGGCCCACCACGGCCACGGGCTTGCCTTCCTGCCACACCTCTTTGGTGCTTTCCAACGTGCGCGGGAAAACCAATAATTCCAGATTGCCGCTCGTGTCGCCGATGGTAACAAAAAGCATGGGCTGGCCCTGGCGCGTGATTTTTTTCTTCACACTTTCCACCATGCCGCCCACTGTTACCCAACTGTCGCGCGGCTGGCCGCCGAGCTCGCGAACCGGCGTCAGCGCCCTGGTCATCTCTTCGGCGAAATACGCGAACGGATGGGCGGTAACGTACAAACCGAGCAGTTCTTTTTCCCAGGATAATTTTTCTTCCTCGGTGGCTACCAGCGCCGGAGCCAGTGTTACTTTGGCGGCCAATTCAATGGCCGTGCCCATAAACAGCGAATTTTGGTTAGATACGCGCTTTTCCTGCGTTTGCTTGATGAAGCTCAATAAATTTTCAATGTTGGCCAAAAGTAATCCCCGGTCGTGGCCAAAGCAATCAAGCGCCCCGCATTTGAGCAAACTCTCCAATGATTTTTTGTTCAAATCCTTGTCTTGCACGCGCGACAAAAAGTTTTCCAAATTTTCGTAGCGGCCGTTGTTCTTTCGTTCGCGATAAATCACCTCGGCGATATGCTCTCCCAAATTTTTGATGCCGTTGAGACCGAAACGGATATGGGCTTTTGTTTCGCCCTCAGACGCAATCATCGCGAAACTCTTAAAGCTCTCGTTTATATCCGGCGGCAAAACCTTGAGCCCCATGCGCTCGCACTCGGCGATGATTTCCGGCACCTTGTCTATGTCTCCGCTTTCGGCGATTAAAACTGCGGTCATGTACTGAATCGGAAAATTCGCTTTCATGTAGGCGGTCTGGTACGCGACTATCGCGTAACTTGCGGCATGGCTTTTATTGAATCCGTAAGCCGCGAACGGCTCTATCAATTCCCACAAACGGTGAATTTTTATCTCTTTGATTTTGCCGTGCTCCACACAGCCCTTAAAAAACTTATCCTTTTGCTTGGCCATTTCCGCCGGAATTTTTTTGCCCATGGCTTTTCTGAACTTATCGGCCTCTTCCCAATTATAGCCGGCTAAATTTATAGCTGTGAGCAAGACATCGTCCTGATAAACAATCAGGCCCAGCGATTGGTCCAAATAGTCCTTCATGCGCGGGTCAAGGTAATCTATCAGCTCGGGATGATTTTTGCGCCGGATATATTCGGGAATTGATTCCATTGGGCCCGGACGGAAAAGCGCCACCATGGCCATGATGTCAAAAATTGATTCGGGCTTTAGCTCTTTCAAATAGCGCGTCATGCCCGAGCCGGAAAGCTGGAACACGCCCACGGTTTCCCCGCGCGCCAGCATTTCGTAAGTTTTCTTATCGTTCCAGGGATACAAATTTTCCAGGTTGATTTTTTGCCCGGTGGTTTTTTCCACGATTTCCACGGCATGCCCCAAAATGGAAAGATTGCGGATGCCCAAAAAGTCCATTTTAAGCAGGCCGGCCGCTTCCACAGAATGCATTTCATACTGAGTGGTCACGCGCTCGCCGCCGGTCTCTCTTTGCACCGGCGTAAAGTCGGTCAGCGGGGTCGGAGCGATGACTACGCCGGCCGCGTGGATGGAAGTATGCCGGCCGCACCCCTCTATTTTTTGCGCCAAATCCAACAGCCGTTTGGCCTCGGCATTTTTGTCATACAATTCTTTCAACGCCGGTTCCAGCTCTATGGCGCGCGCGATAGTCATGTGAAACCCCTGGGCGCCAAAGGGAATAAGCTTAGCCACCTGGTCGCAAAAAGAATAGGAGTAGCCCAGGGCCCGGCCCACGTCGCGCACAGCCCCGCGCGCGAGCATGGTGCCGAAGGTGATAATCTGCGCCACCTTGTCGGCCCCGTATTTTTGCGTGACATAGGCAATCATTTCGTCGCGGCGATCGTCGGCAAAATCCGCGTCAATATCGGGCGGGCTGGGACGGAATGGATTTAAGAAACGTTCAAAAGGCAGTTTGAAAAAAAGCGGATTGGCATTGACAATACCCATGGCATAGGACACGATGGAGCCGGCGGCCGAGCCCCTGGTGGTTTCAATTATCCCGTGCTCGTGCGCGTAATTCACATAATCGGCCACAGCCAAAAAATACGGCGAATAACCTTTTTTGCAAATCACATCTAACTCATATTCCACGCGCGTTTTTACTTCAGCCGTAATTTCTAAGAGCTTGGGCAGGCGCTCGTACACCTGTTCGCGCAAATACTGGTCGGCTGTTTTACCCTCCGGGATGACAATGGGCGGAAAATGCCATTTATTCAGCTGTAATTTCAGGTCCACCCGCTCAGCGATTTTGACGGTATTGGCCAGGGCCTCGGGCGCGTGGCGAAAGCGGCTCGCGATTTCTTCGGCCGGGCACAGCGACAAATCCATTCCCGCCATGGTGCGGCGGTTCGGTTCGTCCAGGGTTTTACCGTCGCGGATGCAGGTCACAATATCCTGGGCCTCGGCGTCCGCGGGGTTAAGGTAGTGCGCGTCGCGCGTTACGATAAGCCCTACGCCGGTGTCGGCCGACAGTTGAACAAGTTTTGTGTTCAAGTCCATCTGCCCTTCCAAAGCCGGCAAATCCATCAGCTCCAGATAAAAATTCTCTTTGCCAAAAATAGCTTCGTATTCCAGCGCGGTCTTTTTCGCCTTTTCGTAATTGTTTTCTTTGAGCAAATTATGCGCCACCTCGCCGTGCATGCAAGCCGAAGCCGCCAGCAGGCCATCGTGATACTGGCGCAGGAGTTCTTTGTCCAGCCGCGGTTTGTAATAAAAGCCCTCCAAATGTCCCAGCGAGGACAGCTTCATTAAATTTTTGTAGCCGGCGTAATTTAACGCCAGAAGCAGAAGGTGAAAATATTTTTGGTCATTGGGATTTTTTTCAAAACGGCTGTTGGGCGCCAAATACGCTTCCATGCCAATGATGGGCTTGATGCCCTCTTTGCGGCAGGCCTCGTAGAATTCAATGGCCCCGTACATGTTGCCGTGGTCCGTCAGAGCGAGTGCCGAAAAACCGCGCGCCTTGGCGGTTTTCACCAGCTCATCTATTTTCGGCAGACCATCCAACAGCGAATAATGGGAGTGGACGTGGAGGTGGACAAAAGACATATTTGTGTAAAAGTCCCCTCCCTAATAGGGGAGGGATAAAGGGTGGGGTTAAATCGCCACTATGTTACCTCAACTATTCTTTTTTATCAAACAAAAATCCCTCCCTTTTAGGGGAGGGACAGGAGCGGGCTAAATCACTTCCTGAACGCGTCGGCGGCTTTATGCATGCCCTTGGCCGTGGCTTCCACTGCTTTGTCCACCGCTTCTTTGGCCGCGTGGTCAAAATTTTTGGCCCCCTGATGCGCCCAGTGCCGGGCCTTATTTTTGACAAAATTCTTCACATACCCGGCCGCGCCGTGGCCGGCCATGGAAAGCAGGCCGGAAATCTGCTCCACCTTGCGGCGGATATACGTGACCGTGTCGGTGAGCCCCTGCAAGCGGGTGCGGAACTCTTCCACGATTTGGCTGGTATTGCGCAACAAACGCGCCAGATAATAAAACATCCAGCACATAAAGCCAGTTACCCACAGCACGCAAAATGCCAGCACCAGATACAAAATATCTTTGGAGTTTTCAAACATACTATGTTAATGAAAAATAACGACGGATATAGTATACCACAATTTTCTCACTAACGCATCTTGGCGCCAAACTTTTCTTCCAAAATTTTCCTCGCTTTCTCGCACGCCGCGTCCACCTCGGCCGAGGTCAGGGTTTTTTCCGCGTCCCCGTAGGTCAAGTGGTAGGCCATACTTTTGGAATCCGCGGCCAACTCATTGCCCTCGTAAACATCAAACAACTCAACTTTTTTTAGCAAGACATCGGCGCCTTTGAGAGCGTCCAAAATTTCACCGTGAGCCGTTTCTTTCTTCACCGTGAAAGCAATATCACGCTCCGATTCCGGATAAACCGGCACCGGCGCGTAGGCGGATTTTGAACGAAAAATTTTTTCCGACAGTTTGGTCAAATTTATCCGCAAGACACCCACCCGTTTGTCCAAGCCGTAATTTGCCCCGACCGACGGATTTAATTCGCAAACAACTCCGACCATTGCGCCGCCATGGGAAAACAAAGATAGCCGCGTCGGATGCTCCCAAGGCAAAACCTTATCTATTTTCGCCAGTTCAAATTGCCTGCCCAAAGACGCAAACACAACCTCCAGCGCGCGCCGCGCTTCCCAATAACCAGCATTGGTTTTTTTGTCAACGCAAACCGCGGTCAACCAAGTATCCTGATGCGGCAAGAGCTGACTGCTGTTTTTAGCCGCGCGCGGACCGGATTCTTCGGACATAAACACCTGCCCGGTTTCAAAAATTTTCACCGAGGAATAACGCTCCAGATTGGCGGCCAGATTATCCAATAAATTCGGCAATAAATTGCGGCGCAAATACGGTTTTTCTTTGGACAACGGATTATCCAGTTCAATATATTTGGCCATATCATCGCCCAAATTTTTTATCTGCGCTTCGCTGACAAATGAATAATTGTAGACCTCGCTGTAGCCCAACTCTCTCACGAGTGTTTCGCCGGCTTTCCTTTCCAAAACACGCAAACGATTGGCTTCAGACGGCGCCACTGAAAAAGCAGGCAGAGACGGCGGAATATTGTTGAAACCGTAAAAGCGCGCCACTTCTTCCACCAAATCCTCGGCCGAAGAGATGTCTTTGGTCGCGCGCCAGGTGGGCGCCAATACCGACAAAACATCTTTTTTCGTTTTAACCACAAAACCCAACCGTTCCAAAATTTTGATGGTTTCTTTTTTGTTCAATTCCACGCCCAGCCGCTTGGCCGCGAAGGCTAAAGGCAATTCAATAGGCCCGCGCTTGGATTTGAAGTCCGCCGCGTCAGCGATATTGCTCGCCACGCGGCTGGCCGGACACAATTCCAACGTCAGCTGAACCGCGCGGCGCAGAGCCAGTTCGGCTAGATTCGGGTCCAACGACTTTTCAAAACGCGCCGATGACTCGGTGCGCAGACCCAATTTGCCGGCGGTTTTGCGAATCGAGCCGGCGTCAAAATTGGCTGATTCAAAAATAATGGTTGAGGTGCTGTCGGTAACGCCGCTGTTTAACCCGCCCATCACCCCGGCAATCGCCACCGGTTCTTTTTCGTCGGCGATCACAAGCATGCTTGAATACAATTTGTGTTCAGTGCCGTCAAGGGTCGTGAACTTTTCTCCTTCTTTGGCCGGCCGCACCACAATCTTTTTTTCCTTGAAACGCGCCGCGTCAAACGCGTGCATGGGCTGTCCCAAATCCAGCATCACGTAATTGGTAATATCAACGACGTTGTTTATGGGCCGCACGCCGGCCGCGAGCAATCGCTTTTTCAGCCAGCCCGGCGATGATTTGATGTCCACTCCTTCTATGGCCGCGGCCATGTAGCGCGGACACAGCTTTTTGCCTGTCCTCACACCAAAATCTTTGGTGTGGGGGTCTTTCACTTCCACGCGCAAACTGATTTTTTTGCCTCCGCCTCGGGCGGATATTTTGGGCGGGGTATAACCACCAAATTCTTTACGATAAAGCGCCGCTACTTCGCGGGCGATGCCGTAGTGGCCCCACAAGTCAGGCCGATGCGACAAAGATTTGTTGTCCACTTCCAGCACCGCGTCGTCCAAACCCAAAGCGACGGAGAGCGGCCTGCCGACCTGCGCCTTGACGCCGGTCAAATCAATTATTTCTTTTTCTTCGCGCAAGGGAAACATTTCTTCCAAACCGATTTCCGTGGCCGAACAAATCATGCCCTGCGAATCCACGCCGCGAATGGCGGCCGGTTGTAATTCCACCGGCTCCCCGGCTCCGTGCCAGCGCACCCTGGCGCCCGCTTTGGCCAGGGCCACCAGCATTTTTTCGCGCACGTTACTACCGCCGCAAACGATTTTTAATTTCTTTTCGCCCACGTCAACCACGCAAACTTTTAATTTGTCAGCGTTGGGGTGTTTCTCCACTTTCAGCACTTTGCCCACCACAATATTTTCCAAACTTTTTTCCTGCCGCTCCACTTTCTCCACTTCCACCACGCTCATTTTCAGTTTCTCAGCCACATCTTCTGGCGTCACCGAATCGGGCAAACGCACGTAATCTTTTAACCACTTATATGAAATCAACATAAACGGGGATCCTGAAACAAGTTCAGGATGACAATTTAAAACTGTTTTATGAATCGCAAATCTCCGCTCTCCAAATGGCGAACGTCTTCAATGCCGTATTTAAGCATGACCAAACGGGTAAGGCCGAAACCAAACGCGAACCCGGAATAAATTTTTGGGTCAACACCGCCTTCTCTGAGCACATTAGGGTGAATCATTCCTCCAGGCATCACTTCAAGCCATCCGGTATTTTTGCACACTCGACATCCTTTTCCGTGACACAAAAAACAAGTCAATTCTCCGCGCACGCCCGGTTCTACGAATGGATAAAATTTCGGCATTAAGCGCAGCTCGGTACCGACGCCAAATAAATGATCCGCGACTGCCTGCATCACGCCTTTCATGTGAGCAAAGCTGATATTTTTATCTATTACTATTCCTTCAAGTTGATAAAATGTATGCTCATGCCTTGGGTCAGTAGCTTCATTCCGATAACATTTGCCCGGAACAATCGCCCGCAGGGGCACCCCGTATTTTTGCATGGCCCGCACCTGCACCGAAGAAGTATGCGTGCGCAAAACCCAATCCGAATGCCCTTTGATGTAAAAAGTGTCCTGCATGTCGCGCGCCGGATGCTCGGGTGGAATATTAACGGCCGTAAAATTGTAATAATCGCTTTCAAGTTCCGGCCCGTCCAAAACCATAAAACCCATGGAGGTAAACAAATCTTCCAAGTCCTTTTGCACCAAAGTATTGGGATGAAAATGCCCGCGTTCCTCCACAGGCAAAGCCGGCTGGGTGACATCCACCCGCTCTTTTTCCAAACTGTTCTTCCACTCCCCTGTCATCAGTTCGGATTTTTTCGCCGCCAGCGCCTTTTCTATCGCCCCCTTCACCTCGTTCGCCAATTGTCCGGCGCTTTTTTTCTCTTCATCGCTCAAATTTTTCAACCCCTTCAAAAGCAAAGTCAGCTCGCCGCTCTTGCGGCCCAGCAATTTTATTTCTAACTGTTCCAATTCGCCCGCGCTTTTGGTCGCCCCGATCTCGCGCAAGGCCGATTCCTTTAATTGAACAAGTTTGTCTATCATACTGAAATAAAAAAATTTATAATTTATTTCCACCACCGCGGCAAATGTTCCGAACATGCCTTAAAAAGCTCTTCTGATACAAGGTTGCGGTGATTACGCATAATAAATGGCAAATTTCTGACATGCGCGCCCGGATAAATGCCAACTATCTTGGCGTCTTTATCGGCGATCGTGATGACGGATTTTTTCATGTCCGCTCCAGCGTCGCGAAGACCATAATCAAATTCTTCTGTTACTATATTATATGCCGAAATCCAGCCACCGAGACAATCAATAAATTTACCGCCTAAGCCGCAACCGTCTTCAATGCACATTGGTAAATCGTTTATCACATACACATAAAAATACGATGGGGTCACGATATCAAAAGGCGGGTGCCGGACAGTATGAGTCCCGGCTCCTTCCGCCGCCTTCATGCCAAGAGCTATGGTCTCGTACTGTTTGACACCAAAAGGATACTTTTGCCAGACAAAAATGCCGACACCGACAAAAATAGTCGCGAGAAGCGCCAAAATTATTTTTTTTCTATGGCGCAATACAAAACTCATACTTAATCCACTATTTCCAGCACGCCGACGCTCATAAAATCGCCCTTGCGCGCTTTGATTAATGAATCATAAATTTCCATCCAGCGTTTAACTTCAATAATAGTCATGCAGCCGCGCGAATGCCCACCTGCGTGGAGATATCTTTCGCCGCTATGACCAATCTTAAACCAAGTCATGGCCCGTTTTGATTCATCCATATAACTCTCACCGCCCTTATGTGCGTAATCCGGAATTTCAATATCATATAACCCTTTTTCCCAAGGCATATCCGGATAATCAGTTGCTTGATATTTTTTATCTTTCAAGAAGAAAACTTTTTGGGAGATGGAATACTTGGCGCGAATCATCGGCTTGTGATTAACGCCGGAAATAAACCAGGAGGAACCGTTGTCGCGCAATTTGATGGATGCCATTTTACCGCGATACGGACCTTCTAAGATAATAAAATACTCTCTTTCGTTAGATACTCGTTCCGGTTTTAGTTTTAAAAAAGCGGGCACTGGTCTTACTAACTTACTATCTTCAATCCTCACAATTAAAAACCCTTGCGAACCGTCTATATCAGGCACATAACGCACCGCATCAGAGACAACTGCTTCCAAGATTATTTCAAAAAGCGCGGTTTTTGAACCCCATGATTTGCCCCAAATTGAACGGGTTTCTTTTATTTGAACCTCAAAAGGAAACTTTTGGGGTTTATTGTCGGAGGTATCAATTTTTATAGTGCTTTGCGCCCTGCCGACGTCGTTAAATAAAATATCTTTTTCAATAACGGTAACCGTAACCTCGGTTTTAAATTGCTGTTGATCGGTTTCAATTTTCCTCATTTCGCTGTCTATTTTCTCTGTCGTGCCGGCTTTAATTCTTTTATCCACGCGCAAAAACTTTCCCAGTATTTCAATTTCTATACGGATATCGTCGCCGATAGAATCGCCGCTGTATTTTATTTTTGTCAGTTTTAGCTGAACGGATTTAAGCATAAATTTTTTGGCCTTTTAAAAAATCTTTTGGAAAAACGCGCCGATGGCGCCGCTAAAACGGCCGATATCTTTTACGGTCACCAGCACCACCAGCAACATCAGCAAAACAAATCCAACTGTATGCGCGACTTGCTCGTAGCGCGGCGTAATCGGCCGCCGCAAAATTTTGCTGAGCCCCAAAAACAGCAAACGCCCGCCATCCAAAGCCGGAATCGGCAAGATGTTGATAATCGCGAGATTCAAAGAAAGCAAAGCGACGAAGTTTATCATATAGGCCCAACCCATACGCGCCACCTGCCCGGTCATCACCGCGATACCCACCGGGCCGGATACTGCTTCACCAACAGGCTCGCCCGCGAACAGACCGCGAATTAACAAATAAAACGCGAGCACAATTTCTTTTAAATAATATCCGGTGGCCAGTATGCCTTCCGAAATGGCCTTATACCACGGATATTTAACAGTGCCGATTTCGGCCAACCCCACGCCAATGCCGGCGCGGCCCGATTCATAAACAAACGGCTTGATTTTTTTGGTGATTGTTTCCGTGCCGCGCTTCACCGTGACCGAGATTTCTTTATCCTTGTTGGCGGCCACGTATTCCTGCATCTGTTTTAACCGCGGCTGTTCTATGGCGTCAAGACGCGTGATGGAATCACCGGGTTTGAGTCCGGCGGCCTCGGCCGGTTTGCCCGAAATTACCTGGGCTATCTGCAACTGTCTGTCTTTTACACCTTCCACGGACGCGAACGAATCCACGGCCTGCGGCATGCCGACAGCGAAACCGATGGAAAGCAGGACCGCGGCCAAAACCACATTCATTCCAACTCCGGCAAACAAGGTAATCGCGCGCTTCCACATTTTTTGCGCGCCAAAACTATCCGGACCGGTTTCATCCGCGTCTTCACCTTTAATCTTCACAAACCCGCCGAGTGGAATCAAATTAAAGGAATACATTACGCCGGATTTTTTGCTTGTATATTTGAAAAGCCGCGGCGGAAAACCGAAACCGAATTCATACACCTTCATGCCGCTTTTGCGCGCAACAATAAAATGCCCGAATTCGTGGGAGAGGACCAAAATTGCCAAAACAGCGAGGAAGATTAACAAAGTTAACATACCTTTATTAGCTATTGCTCAAATTCCGCTTATTATATACAATATATAATGTAATTTATTCTTAAACCAACGCGAAGTATGATGATACTTTACATCATTTTGCCGGTAGTGGCAATAGTGGCGGTGTGGCTGATTGCCACGTATAACGGGCTTATCCGCTCCAAAAACCGCGTGGATGAGGCATTCTCTGACATAGACGTGCAACTTAAACGCCGCTATGATTTGATTCCGAATCTGGTGGAAACCGTGAAGGGCTACATGACGCACGAGCAGAATACGCTGGTGAAATTGACCGAAGCGCGCGCCGCGGCCATGTCCGCGCATGATAATAAAAACGCTTCGCTGGCCGACAAGGAAAAAGCCGAGAACATGTTAAGCGAAACATTAAAAAGTTTGTTCGCGGTGACGGAAAATTATCCGGACCTCAAGGCCAGCCAGAACTTCTTGCAGTTGCAGGATGAATTGAGCGATACGGAAAACAAAATTCAGGCCTCACGCCGCTTTTACAACGGCAACGTGCGCGACTTCAACACCAAGATTCAGGTGTTCCCCACCAATATGGTGGCCGGTTGGTTGAAATTCGTGAAATACGAATTTTTCCAAGCCGCCGAGGGTGAAAGACAAAACGTACAGGTGAAATTTTAATGGCGTATGTACTCCCAAATAGATTCCAACAAGCGCAAAAGCGTCTTCTTGATGATGATATTTATCGCCTTCATCATTGTTTTGGGTTATGTCTTTGATAAGGTATGGGGCGCGCCGGGCGCGTATAGCGGTGTGTTTTTCGCTATCTTTATTTCGCTCCTCATGACCATGATTTCATATTTTAGCGGCGACAAAATCGCGCTCCTCACCACCGGCGCCAAACCGATAATAAAAGAAGAAAACCGCTACCTGTACAACATGGTGGAAAATCTCTGCATCACATCGGGTATGCCCGTGCCGAAAATATATATCATTGAAGACGAGGCAATAAACGCTTTCGCCACCGGGCGCAAACCGGAGTTGTCTTCCATCGCTGTAACTACCGGGGCAATAAAAAAATTGGCCAACGAGGAGCTGGAAGGGGTGCTGGCGCACGAATTGTCGCATATAAAAAATTACGACATCCGCTTCATGATGCTGGTGGCGGTGATGGTGGGCTCCATAGCTATTCTCTCGGATATTTTTATGCGCGCGCGCTGGTTTGGCGGCGGACGGCGTTCTGATTCAGACCGCGGAGGACAAGCCGGCTCTATTTTGCTTATTGCCGGCGTGATTCTGGCCATTCTCTCGCCCTTAATCGCCGAACTGATCAAGCTGTCTATTTCACGCAAACGCGAATATCTGGCCGACGCCTCGGGTTCTCTGCTCACCCGCTACCCCGAAGGTCTAGCGCGGGCTCTGGAAAAAATAGCGTCCGAAAACCGGCCCATGGCGCACGCCTCCAAGGCCACGGCTCACCTTTTTATCGCCAATCCTTTCAGCGGCCGCAAAGTGGCCGCCTTGTTCTCCACCCATCCGCCGATTGAGGAAAGAATAAAAATCCTGCGGGGAATGTAATTTCCCTCCCCTTTATAAGGGGAGGGATAGGGAGGGGTAAATTATGCTTTCCATCAAACTCCATCGCCAAAAACCCGGACTGTGCGGACCGGCTTGCCTGAAAATGGCGCTGGAATTTTTTTCGGCCAAAGGCCGACCCGCCTTTGGCGGGGGCAAAAGCGAAGCCGAATTGACGCGACTGGCCAAAGGCACAAAAAACAAAGGCACAAACGCGGCTGATTTACTGGGCGTGGCGCGCTCACTCGGGTTTGATGGATTTATTAAGGACTCCGCGGAAATAAAAGACATAAAAAAATTTGTTGTAAACAACAAAATCCCCGTTATAGTGGATTGGTTTTCTCGCGACGACGGCCATTACAGCGTGGTCGTTGACGTTGATAACAAAAATATTTTTCTGGCCGACCCGGAAACGGCGAAAATAAAAAAGATTGATTTAAAAACTTTCAAACGCGTCTGGTTTGATTTCCCGGGCGATTTTCTAAAAACCAAAAACGAAATTATTATCCGAAGGATGATTGTCATTTGGCCGACCAATTTCCTCTCCCCTTGATAAGAGGAGAGCGAGAGAGGGGTATCGCGGTTTCCCCTCCCCTTTTTAAGGGGAGGGTGAGGGATGAGTAATCGTCAATTCCCCCGCCCCTTTATAAGGGGCGGGCGGGGGTGGGGTAAACAATCGCCAGTATGCCAACAAAATTTTACAACAAACCGATTCTTAAAAAAATCAGGAGCAAACTTCGTAATGAGATGACAAGGGGAGAAAAAATTTTGTGGTCAAAATTGCGAAGAAAAAATTTAGAATTCAAATTCCGCAGACAATACGGAATAGGAAATTACGTTCTTGATTTTTACTGTGTAGAATTGAAACTGGCGATTGAAATTGACGGGCTTTCGCACCACAGCGAGAAAGCGTTTGAAGAGGATTGCAAACGACAAAAATATTTGGAATCGTTGGGAATAACTGTAATGAGATACAACAGCGAAGATGTTTTTAAAAAATTGGAGCAGGTGGCCGAGCAAATTTATCAGACGTGTCAGAACTTAAACGCGAAATTGCCTACCCCCACCTCGCCTCCCCCTTATAAAGGGGGAGAAAGTCGGCGATTTCTCTCCCCTTGATAAGGGGAGAGCGAGAGAGGGGTAAACACTCTTACTCACACTAAATTATTTTTTCTTCCACGGGTCTTCTACATCCGATAAAGACGGAATTTTTTTATGTTTTTTAGCAATTGCAGCAGCTGCTCGCTTCAAATCTTCTGTAGCGTCAGGCATTTCGTTTACAGAAGGGACCTGGACCCTAAGAAGTTGAATGTCTTTATATAACGTTCCGTCACTGGTTCTAACTGCGTAGTAAGTAAAAGCATTCGGATCTGGATATTTTTTTGGTTGTATAACCCTGACCTCTACGATTGTCCCTAAACTTTGGCCGTTTACGACGATCATTTCTTTTCCGATCTCGGGAACATCTTTTACATAGATTGTCCCTTCTACGTATTCGCGCGGTGGTTGATGTTCTGGTATATTAGTATTGAATTAATTTTATATAAAGTTGACCCTCATAACTAACCGCGTAGACTGATATTATACAGGCCTCATGTTTTACGGTCAATTGGAGTTCTGCAAGACAATCTTACTCCACCCCACCTCGCCTCCCCCTTGGAGAGGAAACAACGATTACCCCTCCCCAACCCTCCCCTTATAAATGACGATTACCCCTCTCTAACTCTCCCCTTATAAAGGGGAGAGAAACGACGACACTTCTTTTGTCTTATCGGTCATCAGCGACTCTGAACGCGCTTCCAAGTTGAGGCGCATTTTGTTTTCGGTGTTTGACGCGCGCACGTTAAACCACCAGTCCGGCCATTCAAAAGACAGCCCGTCAAAGTCATATTTCAAATTCGCGCCATACTTTTCCCGCAAAGCAACGAACACCGCCTGCTTGTCTTCCACCGCGAAATTGATTTCACCCGAATGAAAATACTTATACAAAGGCGCGCAATACTCGCTTATCGTCTTCCCGCTCTCGGACAGCTCCTGCAAAATCTTCAAGAGCATTATCTCCGGCGCCTCAAAAGTGCCGTGCGGCATTTTCAAGAAAAAATGCCCGGATGATTCGCCGGCGAACACAGCTCCGGTCTCGGCCATCTTTTCTTTTATCAGCGAATGCCCCACTTTGGTCACCATTGGTTTGCCGCCGGCCTCCACGATCATGTCCTCGGTGATTTTGCCAGGCCGAACATCGTAGCAAATTGTCGCGCCCGGATACTCGCGCAAAAATATCTGCGCCAAAATGCCACGCACTATGGCCGGCTCTATTGTCTTGCCTTTTTCGTCAACAAAAAATACTCGGTCCGCGTCGCCATCAAGAGCCACGCCCAAATCAGCGCCGGTTTCAACAACTTTTTCTTGAAGCGCGCGGTTGTTTACATCTTTCAAAGGATCGGCCTCGTGATTTGGAAAATTACCGTCCAGTTCAAAATACAAAGGCACTAACTCGCACGGTAAATGTTTGAATAATTCTTCCATCAAAGGTCCGCCCATACCGTTGGCCGAATCAACCACCACTTTGAGTGGATTAATTTTCTTCACGTCCGCCTGGGTGAGAGCGAAGGCGATGTGATCCGCGATGACGTTTTCTTTTTTTGACAATACCCCCTTCTCACCTCCCCCTTGTAAAGGGGGAGGGATTGCGCCACCCGCGATCATATCGCGGATTTCCATTATTCCGGTATCTCCACTTATCGGACCGGCCGCGGCGCGCACCATCTTAAACCCGTTATACTTCGCCGGATTGTGTGAGGCCGATACTTGCAAGCCGCCGTCATAGCCGTAATGGGCCACGGAAAAATAAAAAGTCGGCGTGGAAACCAAACCAACGTCAATCACGTTCACGCCTTGCTCCAAAATTCCTTTGATAACCGCGTTTGCCAAAACCGGAGAAGAAGCGCGCATGTCGCGGCCCACAACGACTGTTACCCCTCCCTCACCCTCCCCTTGTAAAGGGGAGGGAGTGCGCCTGATAAACTCCGCGAACGCCCGCCCCACCTTAAAAGCCAAACCCTCGTTTAATTCATCCGGATACACCCCCCTGATGTCATAGGCCTTAAAAATTTGTGCTGGAAACATAATTTTGCTTGAAATATTAATGCAAGTACTATATAATAATAATGTAAATTGGGCAAGGTTTATTTCTGGATTCCCGCTCCCTGTTCAGAGCCAGGGACAAGTTTCGTGGGAATAACAAACTATGAACATCATGGACCGTTTTTCCACTCATCTGCGCGAGGCGCTGGTGCGCGGCATCCGCCTGGCCACCGAGCTGGGCAACGAACAGGTAGAGCCCGCGCATTTGTTGTTCGCGCTCTTTACCCAAAAAGGGTCCGTGGCCGCCGAAATGCTGGTCAAATTCAAGATTGATTCCAAAACTATTGAACGCGCCATCATGGACCTGCCCTCCAGAAAAAGCGAACGTCAGGAAGGATTCAACGCGCAAATCATCATCACCCCCCTCTCGGCCGGCGCCAAAGCAGCTATGGAAAAGGCCATCTTATCCGCCCAGGAAAACAGCCACAACTACATCGGCACCGAGCATTTGCTTTACGCGCTTATAAAAATCAAAGACAATATTTTGGAAAATATTTTCTCCGCCAGCAACACCGACGAGCGCGAACTGTTGGCGCAAGTGGAATCCTTGCTCGCCAACTCCACCAAATTTCCGGCCATCAGCGAAATGGCCGACATCTTTGAAAAAATCCAAGAAAATTTGGAAGAAAATTTTCTGCCGCCGTCCGCTCCGCGGCCAAACGACAAAAATAAAAATAAGAAAAAAAACGGGGCCCTGGAATATTTTGCCGCCAATCTCACCAGCCCCGACATCCAAAAATACATTGACCCGGTCATCGGCCGCCAAGCCGAAATAGAACGTCTGGAGCATATCCTTTGCCGCCGCACCAAAAACAACCCCATCTTGCTCGGCGACCCTGGTGTGGGCAAGACCGCCATTGTGGAAGGCATGGCCAAAAAAATCCTGGCCAACGACGTGCCTGACATACTGCTGAACAAAAAAATCTATTCGCTGGATATGGGCCTCCTCATCGCCGGCACCATTTATCGCGGCGAGTTTGAGGCGCGCATCAAGCAAATCATAGACGAGGTAGCGGCCAATCCCGACATCATTCTTTTCATAGATGAAATCCACAACATCGTGGGCACCGGCTCCAATCAGGGCACCATGGACGCGGCCAATATCCTAAAACCGGCCCTGGCCCGCGGGCAAATCCGCTGTATCGGCGCCACCACCCCGGGCGAATACAAAAAATACATTGAAAGCGACCCGGCCCTGGAGCGCCGCTTCCAGCCCATCTACATCAAACAGCCGAGCGTGGAAGAAACTATCAAAATTTTAAGCGGGGTGCGCAAAAATTACGAACAGTACCACAATCTTAAAATCACCAACTCGGCCATAGAAGCGGCCGTAAAACTCTCCGACCGTTTTATCGCCAATAAACTTTTGCCGGACAAGGCCATAGATTTACTGGATGAAACCGGCGCGGCCAAGCGTCTGAAAACGCGCTTGCCGCTGGCGGAAAAAATTCATCGCTTCGGCATTATTACGGCCGACGACGTAGCCAGACAGCTGGCCAAAATCATCCAAACGCCGGTTGATTCATTGTTGTTAAACGAAAAAGAAAGGCTGGTCTCGCTGGAAGACGAGCTGAAAAAATATATCGTGGGCCAAGACGAAACCATCGGCGGGGTGAGCAAGTTTATCCGGCAGGCGCAACTGCAGTTGTCTAATCCCAACCGGCCCATGGCTTCGTTTCTGTTTGTCGGCGAAAGCGGGGTGGGCAAAACCGAGCTGGCCAAAGTGATGGCGCAGGCGCTTTATCCCGGCCGCGAGGCGCTCATTAAGCTGGACATGAGCGAATTCAGCGAAAGCCACAGCGTTTCCAAACTCTTGGGCTCGCCGGCCGGCTATGTGGGCTATCGCGAAAGCAACCAATTGATAGACGCGCTAAAAATAAACCCGTACAGCGTGATTTTGTTTGATGAAATAGACAAAGCGCACAAAGACGTTTCCAAATTGCTTTTGCAAATGCTGGAAAACGGCGAGGCCACTGATTCTTCGGGCAAAAAAGTTTCACTAAAACATTCTGTCATAGTGCTCACCACTTCCTGGGGAGCGCAGGATATCAAAAAATCCGCTTTCGGATTCAGTGGTAGTAAAACGGACAACAACTGTCATTCCCGCGAAAGCGGGAATCCAGTCGCCAAGGAAACCGAATCCCGCCTCAAAGAAAAACTGAAAGAATTTTTCTCGGCCGAACTCATCAATCGGCTGGACAAAATCTTCTTGTTTAATAATTTATCGGCCGAAGATCTCGGTAAAATCGGCCAAATGGAAATTGAACGGCTGAACGAACGCCTGAAAAGATACAAAACCGCGGTGGCGGCCGAGCCGGAATTTTTGGACTGGCTTACGCGGGTATCGGCCAAAAACAGCAACGCGCGCGATGTGCGTCAGGAGGTGCGCGGGGCCATAGAAAACCTGATGGCTGAAATTATTCTCGCCGAAAACATCAAAGACGGCTACTCGCTTTTTGTGGAAGAAGACCGAATAAGAATACGGTAAACCGCGCGAACCCCCTCCCCTATTAGGGGAGGGGGAACCCAATTACTCCTCCCCCTTTTAGGGGGAGGATAAAGGAGGGGGTATTTATGCCACAACAAAACTATGCACAACCATTAGTACAAGAACAGCCCGACCCAATGGCGCCTGATGTCTATGGCGAAGGACCCGCGCGCGCAACTGAATCGGAAGAATCCGACGAGCAAAAAGCCGCGCGCGAAGCCGAAGAGGAAGAACGGGAAAACGACCTCGCGCAAAAACGGCAAAAAGACCGCGTGGGCACTGGCGTTCGCGGAGCCGTCAATCAAAGCAAGTTCGCCCAAAAAGCTATGGAAATAAAAAATTTTCGCAAAATTAAAAATATAAAAAAAGAAATTCAAGAAAATGAAAAGGAGAAAACCAAGAAAGAAAAAGAAATAAAAAAAATCAGAAGAAAAATTTTCTGGGGCTGGGTCAGAACCATTGGACTGGTGATAATTACGGGCGGCGTAGGCACTTTCATGCTTTTGAAAAAAATGTGGGATTCAAAATCTGAACAGGATAAAATTAAAAAATTAAAAAAGGAAATAAAAGATTTGGAGAAAAAAATGAAAGAAAAAGAAGAGCAGGTTCAGGATTTAATGATAATTTGGAAGAAAAAACAGCGCGAACAGCCGCAGGAATTTGATAACGCTCCGGCGTATTAAATAAAATTTTATTGTATTCATAAAGCTTGTCAATGAATATGTCCGTCAAAAAAATTTTCCTCATCGTCCTCCTGCTTCTGGTGGCGGTTCTTATCGGTATCGGGCTTTATAAAATGTTTATTGGCGCCAAGCCGGCCGCCAAAATCCCCTATCAACCGCCCGCACCCATTACCCCGGGCGTACTGCCGCCCTCGGGCGCGCGCACTACGACCGGCGCGGGCGTTCCCGCGGGCGCCATTTTGCCTTCGGCCGGTTTTATGGTGCAAACCTCCACCCCGGCCGGATTCTACAAAGCCGAGCCAGTCACCCAAATCAGCGCCGACTACGCGGTTTATCCTTCACTGAACCAAACCGGCGGCTTCCGTTATTACAACGCGGCCGACGGCAAATTTTACGACATCCGAAACGGCAAAATTACTCCCCTTTCGGACCAGGTCTTTTACAACGCTTCAAACGTCACCTGGGCCAAAAACCGTGACATTGTCGTGATAGAATATCCGGACCAGTCAAAAATCATCTACAATTTTGAAACCGAAAAGCAGGTAACTTTGCCCAAACACTGGAGCGAATTTTCTTTTTCTCCCGAAGGCAAAGAGATCGCGGCCAAAAGCATTGGCCTGGCCCCGGAAAATCGCTGGTTGGTTACCACGCGAGACGACGGCACCGGCACCAAAACCATAGAACCCATGGGAAACAACGCCGACCGCGTGCTGGTGGACTGGTCTCCCAGCCGGCAAGCCGTGGCTTTTTCGCGCACCGGCGAGCCCCTTGGCGCCGAACGCCAGGAAATTTTGCTCGTTGGCCTGAACGGCGAAAATTTCAAATCCTTGGTGGTTGAGGGCGAAAACTTTTTGCCCAAATGGTCTACCACCGGCAAAAAATTATTATACAGCGTGGACAGTTCGCGCACGGATTTTAATCCCGAACTCTGGATAAGCGACGCCTATGGCGACCGCATCGGCGATAACAGACAAACCTTAAAATTAAACACCTGGGCCGACAAGTGCGCTTTCGCGAGCGACGATGCTTTGTACTGCGCCGTGCCCAAAGAATTGCCCCAGGGCGCGGGCATGGCGCGCGACATTGCCAACGGCCTGGCCGACGAATTGTACAAAATTGACCTGCGCACCGGTCTCAAAACAGTCGTGCCCCTGGGCGGCGATTACAATATCACCAATATTTCTTTTGATGCCGCCAAATCCGCGTTGTATTTCACGGATTTAAATAAGAGCGGGGTGTTTGAAAGCAAATTATGACCAAAAAATTTTTCTTGGTGCTCGGCTTAATTCTTATTGCGACCGGTCTTTTATTCTACAAGCAAATCCGCCGCGCCCTCGGCATTACTGTCACGCCCAATGCCCTGCCGCTTATTGAATTTACCAGCGTCAATATTCCAGAAGGCGGTTTCACTCCTGTTTTGGGCAACCCGGGCGCGGACATCACCGTAGTGGAATTCGCGGACTTTGCCTGCGGCGAGTGTAAAAAAATTCATTACGGTTTAAGCGATTACATCGCAAAAAACCCGCAAAAGGCGCGCCTGATTTGGCGAGGCGTGCCGGCCGGAAAATGGTACGCGGCCGGAAACACACTATCTCACCAGGCCTCTTATTGCGCCGACAAGCAGGGCAAATTTTGGCAATTCGCGGCCATGGCCATGTCTGATAAAAATAATCTAACCGAAGCCGGACTGAAAAAAATGGCTGAGGGTTTGAATCTAAATTTGGTTGCCTGGGGGCGCTGTGCCAACTCCGAAGAAGCCAAACAGGCGGTAACAGCGAACTCCGACATTGCCGCCGGTCTCGGCATCCGCGCGCTGCCGGGCATTTTTATTAACAACCGCCGCATCAATCTGGACGCCCAGGCCGACATCGTGGAAATTCTCAAAAAATTCGTGGAAAAAGAATAAAATTGCTGGGGCTCCATAGTCCGAAGTCTCGCCGCTGGCTCCATACTGTGTGTGGAGCCACAATGCACCCTGGCTCCATAGTCCCCGACTCAATCGGGGCTGTGGAGCCAGCCATCAATTATGTCCCGTAAAATTTTTCTCACAATCTTTCTCGCCGCGCTTTTGTTTTCTTTTGCCAGCGCTGATTTCACGCTGGCGGCGGATTATTGCCGCGTAAAATTAGATGTGACTGCTGTCAGTAAAACCACTCTTGCTTGCTACGACATTAGCGCTTTATCAAATTATCCAAAGTTCAAAGGAAAAGAGGCGGGAGATATCTGCAATGAATTTTACGGCGACTTGGAAAACCAGGAACCGACCGTTAAAAACTATACAGCCCATGAATGTGTTTCGGCAGAGTCTTTGGAAGAGTGCAAAAAAGGAAATGAAGCGCCGGCCTGCCCCAAAACAAAACTGGAAGTAATCACAAAATTAACAGCTGAACTAAGACCGCCGGCCACGGCTATCCGCATTCCCGGGCTTTCTTTCAGCGAGATAAACAAAAATATTACCGAAGACGCGGCGGGAAATAAATATCTCAACATCCCCTGGATAGGTGAAATGCTTACAGCCGTGTACAAATTCGCCATCACCATTGTCAGCATCGTGGCCGTGATAATGATTATCATTCAGGGCGCGCGGGTGGTGACATCCGGCGGAGGCGAAGCCAAAATGGACGCGTACAAAAAAATCATTCAGGCCATCATCGGCCTGGCCATCGCCTGGGGTTCTTACGCGATTTTATATAACATCAATCCGGATTTGGTGACCTTCAAGGCGTTGAAGGTGAGATATATCCAACCCATACCAATGCCAGAATTCGCGGATGATTTACAAACCACAAAAAATGATACAACCAGTGATTCAAGCGGGTATTCTTCTGTGTTTGCAAATTGTCCAATAACTCTATCAGCTCCATTTTCGCCAAGTGGAAACCCCGCAAACGAAGCGCGAACAAAAGAATTTTATGACAAAATAAATTCGGTTATTAAGGGTACTACTTTAAGCGACAAAATATTACAAATCGCCGAAGCCGCTTCAAAATGTCAGATTCATTTTGGCTCATGCGGAAGAACAATAGGAACTGTTTATACACTGGCTGGTATTACTACAAAAAGTTACGGCAGTGATTGCTTAACAAAACCAAAAGGATGCTGGACGCATGAACAGTCAAAACAACTTAACACCATATCAAGTAGCTTGATAAAATCATTTCCAAACTACCGTTGCGGACGAGATTGTAAAGGAAACAAAGACAGCCCGAGCGGCTGTGCTAATTCGGACAAGGAAGCGAGAAAAAAAATGTTGAGCACTCTGCTATCTGACTCCAACTTGACCAGTAAAGGGTGGCCGGATACTTGGGCTAATGATTTAAAACCTGGAGATACATTCTGGGTTTACAATGGGAATACGAGTTGTTCCGGATTGCATACCGCGTTATTTTTAGGGTGGGCGTCAGATGGCGTCGCAAAAGTTATCCAAGGAGCAGCTGGCAAAGCGGTTGGTATGGGGTCCATTTGCATCAAAAAAAGTTGTGGGGAAAGAATGAATCCTTTAATAAAAACTTTTCGGCCACAATGAAAAATCCAACTTCAACATTTTTTTGTTCCAACTGCGGCGCCCAGTTCATGAAGTGGACCGGACGGCCCACCCACTTGAACTCGCAATATTTATGAAAGATGGCTTTAAAACAATTTTTATCTGCTCAAATTGCGACGCGCAATTTACCAAGTGGGTGGGTAAATGTTTGGAATGCGGGAAGTGGGGAACAATTGAAAAATCCCAATTTCCAATTTCCAATTTCCAATCAAATTCCAAACTCCAAAATCCAAACACCCAAAATTATCCACCAGTAACGACGAAAAGACTTTCAGAGATAGACAGCGCGGAAGCCAAAAGGATAAAAACAAACATTGATGAATTAGACAGAGTGCTTGGAGGGGGGCTCGTGCCGGGCTCCCTTGTTTTATTGGGCGGCGAGCCGGGCATCGGCAAATCCACTTTGGCAGCGCAATTGGCGGCCGCGATTCCCAACACCTTATATATTTCCGGCGAAGAATCCGCCGAACAGATTAAATTGCGCTTTGAGCGATTGGGGATTCCGGGTCAAGCCCGGAATGACAATAATGAGACCTTGCGCTTCGCGAACGCGACGAGCGTGGAGAGTGTGATAGCGGCCATGGATTCCCCCGTACTTAGTCGGGGGAATGACAGTAAAAACGAGACGGTCGGAATGACAAAACCACAACTCGTTATTGTTGACTCAATTCAGACAACGAGATCAGACGAAGTAGAGGGCGAGGCCGGAAGTATAAACCAAGTGCGGGCCTGCGCGGTTAAACTCATGGAAGCGGCAAAATCCACGGGCGTACCGATTGTTTTAATCGGCCAAGTGACCAAAGACGGCGCCGTGGCCGGCCCCAAAACCCTGGAACATCTGGTGGACACTGTGCTCTATCTGGAAGGCGACCGCTTTCACCAATTCAGAATCTTGCGCGCCGCCAAAAATCGCTTTGGCTCAACCGATGAAGTCGGAATTTTTTCCATGGAAGAAAACGGCCTGCGAGAAGTGAAAAATCCATCGGCCGCGTTTTTGTCCGGACGCGAAGAAAATGTGCCCGGCTCTTGCGTTACCTGCCTGATGGAAGGCACCCGTCCCCTGCTGATTGAAGTGCAGGCGCTCGTAACAAAAACTAACTTCGGCTATCCCCAGCGCCGGGCCTCGGGCTTTGACCTAAACCGCTTGCAAGTGCTTATCGGCGTGCTGACCAAACGCGCCGGACTGCCGCTGGACACTTATGATGTATTTTTGAATGTCGTGGGCGGGATAAGCGCCGAGGAACCGGCCGTGGACTTGGCCGTGGTGCTCTCCATCGCTTCGGCCACGAAAAACAAACAACTGCCCAAGGGGCTGGCCGCTTTTGGCGAAGTGGGTTTGGGCGGCGAAGTGCGCGCCGTCAGCCAAGCCAAAAAACGTCTGGATGAAATCAAAAAAATGGGATTTGAATTCGCCGTGGTGCCGGCTTCTTCCGAAGAATACAAAGCGGGCGGCATCAAAATCGCGCCGGTAAAAAATGTGAAAGAATTAGTAGAAAGGATTGTCTTGTGACTGTCATTGCGAGGCCTGAAAGGCCGAAGCAATCCCTTGCAATGTGGGATGGGATTGCTTCGCTTCGCTTGCAATGACATTACTCCAAATGCACTGCATTCTCCCACTCTTTAATCTTCGCCGTTAAGGTCGGAAATTTCCCCAATCTCGGCGCCACTTGCCGCGCCGCCTCGCGCGCTTTTTTTATTATCTCTTTATCCGTCAGCTTGGCCAAACGCAAATTCATAAACCCGCTCTGGGCCGTGCCATAGACCTCGCCGGGCCCGCGCATTTCCAAATCCTTTTCCGCCAGCTTGAACCCGTCGTTATTTTTTTCAAAAAATCGCAGGCGCTCCAGGGCGCGCGGCGACTCCTGCTCCACGAACAAAAAACAATATGACTGATGAACCGAACGCCCCACCCGGCCGCGAAATTGGTGTAACTGGGCCAATCCAAACCTCTCGGCCCCCTCTATCATCATCACGCTGGTGTTTGGAATATCCACACCCACCTCCACCACAGACGTGGAAACCAAAATATCCAACTCGCGCTTCCTGAATTTTTCCATTGTCCCGTCTTTTTCTTTTGGTTTGAGGCGTCCATGCAAATATCCCACCCGCAAATCCGGAAATATATTTTTTGAAAGTTTTTCAAATTCTGAAAGCACCGATTTCTTGTCGTCTTTTGGAAATTGGAAATTGGAAATTGGAAATTCTTCGTTGTTTGCCCCAATTAAAGGGCAAACAACGAAGCACTGCCTGCCTTTTTTTACTTGTTCGCGGATAAAAGTGTACGCCTTGACGCGATTTACCGGCTCCACCAGCCGCGTCAAAATTTTCTTGCGGCCCGGCGGCAATTCGTTGATAATGGAAACATCCAGGTCGCCGTAAACCATGAGGGCCAGAGAGCGCGGTATCGGCGTGGCGGTCATGCTCAAAAAATGCGCGCCGCCTCCCTTTTCTTTTATCGTCTTTCTCTGCCCCACCCCGAAACGATGCTGTTCATCCACAATCACCAAACCCAATCTTTCAAACTCCACTCCTTCTGTCAGTAAAGCATGTGTGCCAATAATAATTTGAATATTATTACTCTTGATCTTTTCCAAAAAATCTTTTTTATTAAATTTTGAAAATTGGTCATTGGTCATTGATTGGAAATTGGAAATTGGAAATTGGGATTTTGAACCAGTCAATAAGCCCACTTTAACTTTATGCCCAAGAAGATTAACGATTGAATTATAATGTTGCACCGCAAGTATCTCGGTGGGCGCCATCAGCACGGCTTGGTAGCCATTCAAAGCCGCGTTGTACATGGCCATAGCCGCCACCACGGTCTTGCCCGAACCGACATCGCCCGACAGCAGGCGATTCATCGGCGTGGTTTTTTGCAAGTCCTGTAAAATTTCCCAGGCCGAAATTTTTTGCGTTTTGGTTAGTGTAAAAGGCAAACTCGCCACAAATTCCTTGATGGCGTTTTCGTTAAAAGCGAGGGACGGGGCTTTGGCGTCGGCTTTTTCCAGCCGCGACAGTTCGGCTTTAAGCTGAATCAAAAATAACTCATCAAATTTCAGACGCTCGGTGCTTTTGGCCAAATCAATTTCATCTTTGGGAAAGTGAATACCCTGCAAAGCCGATGATAAAGGCGCTAAATCATACTTGTCTAAAATTTCATCAGGCAGCCATTCTTGCATTGCGGCCGATAATACAATCACCTGGCTAACCAAAAAACGAATCTGTTTTTGGGTCAGCCCGGCCGTAAGCGGATACATCGGCACCAGTCGCGCCGTGTGGGTCGTATACAAACCCTCCCCTTTCAGAGCCTGCCCTGAACTTGTTTCAGGGGGAGGGACAGAGGGTGGGGTATTCACTCGCTCATACACCGGCCCAATCATCTGCGCCCCCAACATATCGGTCCGCGCCTTGCCCGACAAAAAAACCTCGTCCCCGGGCCTAAGCGTCTTGCCAATAAACGGCTGATTAAACCAGACCACGCGCAAACTACCGCTCGCGTCCGAAACCAGCGCTTCGGTGATGTTTTTTCTCTGACGCGGACTGCGCTTGTTGGCGATGAGCTCAACTTTGGCGCGCACTGTCACCGCCTCCCCGTGTTTCAGGTCGGCGATTTTTACCACGCTCCGAAAATCCTCGTAACGGAAAGGAAAATAAAAAAGAAGGTCGGCCGCCGTGGCCACACCCAAACGCTCCAGCCGCTTGGCCGTGGTCTTGCCCACTCGGGAAAGTTGTGAGATTGGGGTGTTTAAGTTCATAATCAGCATTATACCAAAACCGGCCGCCTTTGGCGACCGGTCTTCATTGATTATTATTCATTGTCCTCTGCTATTCCTTTTCTTGCTCTCTCTCGTTCTTCTCTGGCGGCTTTTGACGAAAATGGTTTATGTGTAACTATATCTATCCCTCCTGCTCCTTTTGCAACATGACTTTCAATTTTTTTGTATGGCTTGGGTGTTTTTGGTTTATCAATCACAGGCGCCGCATATTGCTCCATCACAAACGGTTTCTTTTCCGGCGGTATAAATACTTGCGCCCGCGGACGCTTATTCCTGAATATTGTTTTTGTTTTGTCTACTACTACATCTGTTTCATCTACTACTACATCCTTTTCACTTATCGCTTCTTCTTCGCCCGCCTGAAATTCGGCTATCTCGTGCGCCGCACGCTTTTTCGCCTGATAATTCGCCGCTTCCTGCGCCCCGACAGCGCTCATCGCCAATCCGGCCGCGGCCACGCCAGTAGCCAGCTTGCCTATTTTTCTTCCAACTTTTTTACCCAGGTCCGGTACTGTCTTATCCGGCGCCACCTCCCGAGCTCGCTCCGTCTGTGGAATATCCTCTATCCTCTTCTCTGTCTTTTGTGCAGACAATAACTCTTCTTGTATCTGTAGTTCCAGATTAACTATGTCAGCCTTAAGTTGGGCTTTTTGTGCGCGCTTTTCTTTGCTGAATATGGAAAACACGCCAAACCTCGCCAGCTCCGCTTTCTTGGCCGCGATTTGCGCCGACAATTTATCCATCACGTCGCCCTGTTTAAACCATTTCTTGTCCTCATACGAAAAATCATCTTCCAACAAATTTTCATCAATACTCGTCGGCGCGCCATTAGCCTCTTGGTGGACAGCCGCCCACTCCTCCATATCTTTCGCTTTCACGAATGTTTCTTTCGGCTTTTTGTATATCGCCTTGCCAACTGTTTTCAGCTCTTTTGTTCCTGCCCTATATTCCGCTATTTTATCCTTAAATTCATCCAATTTTTTCCCTAATTCATCCACTTCCTTCTTGGTTGCTACAACATCAAAAAATTTTTCCAAAATTTTAACATCTAAATCAAACTCTTTCTTTTCTTCTTTTGACAAACCGCTTTTTGCTTCAACAAATTCATTTCTTGCTCTATCTAATTCTCGCTTTCTATGTGTTTCTTCCAAGACACCTCTTCCAATCAGTTCCTCAACTTCTTCATCTTCGCTAACAATATCTGTGTCCTTTATTCCTTTTTCCCTGGCCCATGGGACGCGTTGTTCTTGAGTAGACGGCGGTAACTCTCTACTTTCTTGAACTTCAAACATATCCCCTTCGTCTAATTCAATGTCGTTATCTTCGGTTGGAACGGGTGGCATTTTCGCTCGTTTTTTATCCGCTATCAAACGCCCTAATTCTTCGGAGCTTAATCTGCGGGCTAAGCCGCCTTCGCCTCTTCTTGGCATATACAAAATGGTTAATTGTTTTTAATGTCTGCTCTCTTTTTAATATTATACACCAAATCCAAACGTCAATCAATCCTTCTTTATCTCCAGCACAAGCGGCTCGGACAGGTTGCGATAGCCGCCGCTGTTGTATAGCTGCAAATCCGGAAATTTTATTTTAGCGCCATTTTCGCTCAACTCGTAGAGCACGCCCTTGGCGGCGGTTTCCAGAGCGACCGCGCCCGCGGACACGTTCGCGGTCTTGCCGGAAAGCAAATTCTTGGCGCTCCAGCCGGCCGTGCTGAATTGACCCGCTGTCATCTTCACCGCGAAAGTCCCGTCTTTCAAAACACCGGCCCCGCCCAAATCAAACTCCAATTCGTGGTCGTAATTAAAATCCATGGCGCTGACAGCCGCCTGCCCGGCAATATATTGGGGCGGAAATTTTTCCCGGTACTTCACTTTTACTTTCCACTTGCCCAGATACGGATACTTGGCGCCCTTGGCGGCGGGCCCGGTCATTTCCCCATCAGCGGCAAAATCAAGCGCGCCTTTGTAATTGGCCGACAGGGAAAAAAGCGGGGTGATGACGAGCGTCTTGTTGGCGCTGATGCCGAAACAGCTCGGCCGGTTGTCCACCACCAGCCGGGTTATGCTGGTTTTCTTGCTTTGCTCGCCGTTGCTGAAAATCAAAACCACTCTTTCAAAATTTTCTTTGGCAATTTCCAGGCAAAAAGCCCGGCTCTCTTTATTTGTCCAATCCTCTATATACGGCGGCTCGGATTTGGCTTTGGGAAAAATCACCGCCTTAACGCCGGCCTTGTCCAACTGGCCAGAAAATTTTTTCAAGTCGCCAAAAATGACTTTTTTAATTTTCTTGCCTTCGTCCGCCACCGAGACCTCGGCCACCTGCGCGGTCAGGGCGGCCACCGGGTCCTGCCATAAAATAAAAGCGCCCAATTCGGAATAAAGATGCATTTTCGCGTTCGCGCCTTCATCAGACGAGCGCTTGGGAAAAACCCCGCTTTGGTCTTTATAAAAATTCACCGGCGCGCGGTTGTAATTCCACAACGTAAATTCTTTCCAGTTCGCTTTCAGGCCGCCGGCGATGGTTTTGTCGGCCGCTTCCAGCGCCGAGGCGCTTCTGGCCGCGTCAAAAATTTTCTTGATAATGCCTACGCCGTATTTTTGCGACAGATAAAACGGAAAAACATAAGCGCCGTATTCGTGATTCTGGCCGTCTTTGTACAAAGCGACTTCAGGTTTGGGAATAAAAGTGCCGCTGTATTCCTGTTCAGTATTTAATTTTGGGTAAATAAAATCCTCGGCCCAGACAGCCGTGCCCTCTATCCACCACCAATTTTTAGCCGAAAACGCCGAACCAAAAGCGTGCTGGAAAGTATGAAACAACTCATGGACTGTCGTGCCTTTGAGCATGGCGTCGCTTAAATTGTCGCGCACGATGACAAAACTGCTTTTGTTGTTCGGGTCCGGCACGTTCACGCCATAGGTGGAGCCGCTTTTGGATTTTACCCACTTGCTCGTGCCGGCCACCACATAGATGTCGGTCTTATTGTCTCCGCCCAAAGCGCCGTCGGGCGGCGGCTCCACGCCGAGCAAATCCTTGAAGCGGGTGTAGGCCTTGTCGGCGTTCAGGTTGGCGGCAATTTTTTTAGCCGTGTTGTCAAAGAGCGCTTGCTTCACCTGTTTGCCGTCTTCCATTACGGTAATTTCCGGATGCCAAATTTTAATTTTGCCGTCGGCGGTAACCAGAGCGCCCTTAAAACTTAGCGGCCGGTCATAGGCCAGGGCGGCTTCCGCGAAACGGAAAAACTCCGGCTGGCGAGCGCGCTCCATGGCCAGTTTTTGCTCTTGACGGTTGATAAAACTATCCGGGTCATCCGGGCGTTTGAAATACGGCGCCAAAATGGCTTTCGTTTTGTCCGATAGCTGGCCGTAGTTTTCCATGAGCCGAACAAACACCCCCGCGTCTTCAAACACCAGCTGGCCGCTCCAATATTTTTCCGGCAGTTTCTCGTCATCTCCGAAAAGAAATTGTACTTTATATATTAAAGCCGTCTCAAAATCAATTTTTCTATCCGTCAAGTCCTGTTCTATCATGTCCAGGCCGGTCGGGCCGGTGGCCAGCCGCGACTCTTTGGACGCCGGTACTAATTTGAGCCGCCAAAAAGCGGACAACAAAAAAGCCGCCAGGGCAATCAAAACACCGGCGGCTTGCAAAATAGTTTTCTTTTGTGGAAACGCGATGGTCATGTGCACCCGCCAGGAGTCGAACCTGGATTTCCGGCTTCGCAGGCCAGTGTCCTATCCATTGAACGACGGGTGCATGACTAGATTCCCCCGTACTTAGTCGGGGGAATGACAATTTTTTGGGTGCGTTTTTTAGTGTAGCTTGAACACTCTTCCCAATTTGTCGCTAAGCGGCTCTTCTTCCTGTTCTAAATCTTCCTGCAAAAACTGGTTCAAAAAATCGCGAATCGGCCTGGGGTCGTTATCCAACAGCGGCACTTGCAGGCGATGCCTAATCAAACTGCTTAACGAAAAATATAAATTCTTCACCTCGGGCGGATTGTAAATAATCCAAAAACTCTTCAACTCGCTGTAGCGATAAAACTTGCACCCCAGCACAATGCCCACTTCGGTAATCGCAAAATTCACCTGCAAAGGGGTCTGCAAACTCTGCATGTATAAAATGATGCCAAAAAGAGCGATGATGAGCGTAAAAATATAATTGGCGGTCCACAAGGAATAAACTAAAAGTAGCGCGGCCACTGCGCCCATCAGCCAATACCAGCGCTTGTCTCTTTCGTGCTCTTCGTATTCTTTTACCGACCATTGATAAACCACGCGGCCGATGTTCACGTCTTCTTTTAGCAAATTGTTGGGCATAATTTTTATTTTAGATTCCGGATCAAGTCCGGAATGACAGCGTGCACGCATCTGGACTCGGACCAGAGACCTCTGTCGTGTGAGGACAGCGCTCTAACCAACTGAGCTATGCGTGCCAGTTTAACCAATCTTATCACAAATTCCAATAGAAATCAAGCCTGCCTGCCGCAAGACAGGCATTGAAAAGCAAATAAAATAGTGATACAATGCGTATTACTTATCCCTCCCATGATTAAAGATACTCAAGACGAAAACGCGGATGAGAACTACGTTGGCCCTGAATTCAAACCCAACCTGCTCTCGCCCCAGGACTTAAAACCAATCGCGGCCGCGGCCCGACCCAAGCCCTGGCTCTTTTATATTATAGCCATTTTGCTTCTGGCATTTATCGTCAATTACAGCGTCAAATTTTATACCCTAATAAAATGGTCGCGCGGCCAAACCAACGTGGACCCGGTCACATTAAAGCCCCGCAAAACCGGTTTGTTTGAAACCATCAGAAATTTTTTTGACAGCACGCCCGACATGACCGGCGGAACGGAAAGAATCAATATACTCCTTTTGGGCATCGGCGGCCCGGGCCACGACGGCGCCTATCTTAGCGACACCAACATTATTTTAAGCGTCAAGCCGGCTGAAAAAAAAGCCGCGCTTATTTCCATTCCCCGCGACCTGACGGTAAAAATGGACGGCTATGGCTACAGAAAAATAAACGAGGCCAACGCCTACGGCGAAATAAAACAAACCGGCGCCGGCGGCGAATACGCGCGCCAAATTTTTGAACAGACTTTCGGCATGACCATTCCCTACTACGCGCGCGTGGATTTTCAAGCCTTTGTGGATTTGGTGGACGCGGTGGGAGGCGTGGATGTAAACGTTCCCCGCGCTTTCACGGATTATTCATACCCGGGGCCGAATTATTCCTACCAAACCATCTCTTTCGCGGACGGCTGGCAGCACCTGGACGGCGCCCGCGCTCTTGTTTACGCGCGCTCGCGCCACGGCAGTAATGGCGAGGGTTCGGATTTCGCGCGCGCTCGCCGACAGCAAACGGCAATTTCCGCCCTGAAAGAAAAATTCTTGTCCGCCGGCACCCTGCTCAACCCGGTTCGCCTGCAAAAAATTATTGACTCGCTCACGACCCACATCTCCACCAATTTAAGCTTCGCGCAAATCAAATACCTGGCCGACTTGTCCAAAGAAATCGGCGACGACAGCGTGAAGACCCTGGTCCTGGACGACAGCCCGGGCGGATTTTTGGGCACCACCATTTCCGAGGAAGGCGCCTTTCTGCTGGTGCCCCGGACTGGAAATTTTACCGCCATCAACAGCGCCATTTGGAATGTCTTTGAAAGCACGAGCACGGCCAGACTGGCCAGCGAGACGCGCGCTGCTTCGGCCGCGGCCAAGCCCTTATTTCTCATGGTCAAGGTGGAAATCCAAAACGGCACCTGGCGCGCAGGCTATGCCGCCAAAATTAAGCAGGAGCTCGCGGACAAGGGTTATAACATTTCCGGAATCGGCAACAGCGTCAAAAGACCGGTGGCGACCTCTACTATATATATATTAAACAAAAAGGCCGACAAAAAAACCATCAGCGACCTGGCTAATACTATGAATTTGCCAGTCACGGTAATTTTGCCCGAATGGCTGGCCTACTCTTATGACGACCCAGCCACCTCTGCTAGTGAAGCGGGCGCCAAGTACCGCGCGGACACGGATATATTGATAGTGCTGGGAGAACAATAATATGGCCACGCCCGCGAAAATTATAGAAGAAAACTTGCCGACCGTGGCCTTGGTAGGCCGCGTTAACGTGGGCAAATCCACCCTGTTCAACAAGCTCATCGGCCAAAACCGCGCCCTGGTTTCCAAAATTCCGGGCACCACGCGCACGCCCAATACGGGTAAAGTTTTTTGGCGCGGCCAAAATTTCCGACTGATAGACACGGGCGGGCTCACCTTTTCCGATGATGTGCCGTTGGAAAAAGAAATTATCGCCCAAACCGAAATGGCGCTCGCCAAAGCCGATGCCGTGATTTTTTTGACTGATATTCAAACCGGCCTTTTGCCCCAAGAACGCGAGCTGGCGCGCCGCCTGATAAAAAACAAGGAACGGGTGCTGTTTACGGCCAACAAGGCCGACAACGAACGCCTGCGCTTATTGGCTCATGAAAAAGACTGGCTGAAACTCGGTTTGGGAGCGCCCTTGCCCATTTCCGCGGCCAGCGGGGCCAATGTGGGCGAACTGCTGGAGCGCGTCTTTGCCAAATTGGGCAAACTGAAAAAGCGGCCGAAAAAAATAAAAGAAATTGCGGCGATAAAAGTGGCGATTGTGGGCCGGCCCAATGTGGGCAAGTCGTCTTTGTTTAATAATTTAATCGGCGCCCAATCCGCCATTGTCAGCGACATGCCCCACACCACGCGCGAACCGCTGGATACTTTGGTCAATTTTGAAAGCCATCCCATTGTTTTTGTGGACACGGCCGGCATCAGGCGCAAGGCCAAAGTGGCCGGGGAATTGGAACGCGAGGGCATTGCCAAAAGCATACAAATGATACAAAAATCCGATATTGTGCTTTTGGTGCTGGACACGGGCGAGCCCCTTTCCTCGCAAGACCAGCAGCTGGGCGGACTCTTGCGCGAAAACACCAAGAGCGTGATTATTGTTTTAAACAAATGGGACCTGGCCGAAAGCAACGAGGACTCGTTTAGAAACGAGGTGAAAAAAAGAATTTACGGCGCGTTCCCACATTTGGATTTCGCGCCGATTGTTTTTACCAGCGCCAAAACCCAGTACCGCGTGCACCAAATTTTTCCTCTTATCTTGCGCGCCTGGGACGAAAGGCATACAATTATTCCCGAAGAGAAATTGGACGAATTCTGGAAAAAAGTGAGCCGCGAGCACCGGCCGGCGCGAGGCAAGGGCACCAGGCATCCCAAAATTTTGGGCTTCTGCCAGTTGCGCGCCAGCCCGCCTATGTTTGAAATGCAAATCAAGGCCAAGACGTCTTTGCATTTTTCTTATGTGCGCTATATTGAAAACCGCTTGCGCGAACATTTTGGTTTTTTCGCCACGCCGATTGTGATAAAACTAACAAAGGTGAAGAGATAGCATGAAATTAATTGTCGGTCTGGGAAATCCGGGAAAAGAATACGAAGGCACGCGGCATAACGTGGGATTTTTTTGCGTTGATAAATTAAAGGAGGCGCTGGCCGGCGCGAAAATAATTTTTGCCAAGCCGGATAAATTTATGAACAACTCGGGCCCGGCCGTGGCCAAAATTTTGCGCTACCATAAAATAAAACCGAGCGACCTGCTGGTGATTCACGACGACAAAGACATTCCACTCGGCGAATACAAAATCCAGACCGGACGCGGCTCGGCCGGGCACAAGGGCGCGCAGTCTATCATTGACGCTTTGGACACGAAAGATTTCACGCGCCTGCGCGTCGGAATCGCGCCCACGGATAAAGAAATAAAAAACACGAGCGATTTTGTGCTGAAAAAATTTAGCAAAAAAGAAAAAGAAATAATCAATCAAGTTAGTAATGAAATAGTTGAACGGATAAAATCTCAAATATGAACTATCGCGCGGCGCTGGCCCATTTCCCGAAAATTACGTACGGAAGGTACAAAAAAATTCTGGACCTTTTTTCGGATTTGAAAAATTTGTGGCAGGCGGAAATGGAAGAACTGACGCAAGCCGGCCTGGAAGAAAACATCGCGCACGAATTTTTGCTCTGGCGCGAATCCAACCCGGCCGGCTCCATTTTGGAACGGATGAAAAAAGAAAAAATTAAAACCGTGTCTTTGGGCGACCCGGCTTACCCGGCTTTGCTCGCCGAAATAAACGACCCGCCCATGACTTTGTTTTATCGCGGAGTTTTGGAAGCGGACAACGGCCCGGCCGTGGCCGTGGTGGGCACGCGCAATTGCACCATGTACGGCCAGCAGGTCTGCGTGGAAATCAGCGGCGCCTTGGCGCGGCAAGGCATTACAGTGGTCAGCGGACTGGCGCTGGGGCTGGACGGCGCGGCCCACCAGGCGGCCTTGGAAAACAAAGGCAGGACCATTGCCGTGCTCGGCTCGGGCATTGACGACGCGCATATTTATCCTTCGGCTCATCGCCCATTGGCGCAAAAAATCATCGCCGAGGGCGGGGCCGTTGTTTCCGAATATCCGCCGGGCTTTTTGGCCGCGCCCTATTCTTTTCCGGCGCGCAACCGCATCATCGCCGGGCTGTCGCTGGGCACGTTGGTGGTGGAAGCCCCCGAGGAATCCGGCGCGCTCATTACCGCGCGCTGCGCCCTTGATTACAACCGCGAAGTTTTTGCCGTGCCGCACAATATTACTTCCGCAAACGGCGTAGGGTGCAACAACCAATTAAAACTCGGGGCCAAACTCGTTACCTCGGCCGACGATATATTGGAGGCTTTAAATCTAAAAAGTCTGGCCCAAACCGTGCTTTTGAAAAAAGAACCGGCCGCGTCAAACCCGACCGAAGAAGCGGTGCTGGCACAGCTGTCGCGCGAACCCAAACACATAGACGCCGTGGCCAAGGAAACAGGCATTGACAGCCGGCTAATAAGTAGTACACTAACGCTGTTGGAAATAAAAGGAGTGGTAAAAAATCTGGGGGGAATGAATTATGTTGTAAGTTAAGTGTCAAAAACATAAGTACTAAATAAAAAGCCCGCAAAGAGTCAATAATTTTTATCTATGACAAAATCAACCATACAAAAAATTGTATTCACAATCATATTTGTAGCCATCGGCTTCGGCCTGATGCAAGTGCCATTTACCCAGCTGATAGGCTCAAAATTAAAATTCACTTTGTTTGATTTTTACGGCCCAATCGCCGGCGGATTTCTGGGTTCGGTTTGGGGTATGATTACGGTTTTGGCAATGCAAATCGCCAACTGGGCTTGGCACGGATTTAACACCGAAACAGCCACCCTTATTCGCTTTTTCCCCATGCTGTTCGCGGTTTTGTACTTTGCCAGAAAATCACGCGCCATTTTGGCAGTGCCGGTCATCGCCATGCTCGTGTTTTGGGCGCATCCCGAGGGCAGGCAGGCTTGGCACTTCGCTCTGTATTGGCTGATTCCTTTGGCAGCGCACTTTTTCCGAAATAAAATTTTGTTCGCGCGCGCTTTGGGCACGACCTTTACGGCCCACGCGGTGGGCGGCGCATTGTGGATTTGGTTTGTGCCCGGCATGAAGGCCGCGGCCTGGATAGGCCTCATTCCGGTGGTTTGGAAAGAACGCGGGCTGATGGCAATCGGCATTACCTTGTCTTTCGTCGTCTTCAATTTCCTCTTCAGCCTGGCCGCTAAAAAAATCCGGGGCCTGGACTTTCTGAAACTTCACCCAAAGTATTCGGTCAAATGAACTTCCAAGAGGCCTACAATTACATAATCTCCCTGGCCAATATTCCGCGCAAAGAATACATGGCCGACCCCAAACATTGCCCCTGGTACTTAAAACGGTTGAAGTTTTTTTTGCGTATTTTGGGAAATCCGGAGAAAAAAATACCCCACATCATACACGTTACCGGCACCAGCGGCAAGGGTTCGGTCTGCCTGATGTTGGACTCCATTCTGCGTGAAGCGGCCCGCCACCGCGCCAAAAATTTTGGTGTGGTGGGCACGCTCACATCGCCTCACGCCTCGGCCATTATGGAGCGCTGGGAAGTAAACGGCCGGCCAATGCCTAAAAAAGAATTCGCGGCGCTGGTAGAAAAAATCAAGCCCAAACTGGACCAGTATATGCGCAAAACGCCGTATGACATGCTCGCCTACGGCGAACTGGCCACGGCTATGGCGCTTTACTATTTCGCCAAAAAAAAAATAGAATGGGCCGTGCTGGAAGTGGGCTGCGGCGGACGCTATGATTCCACCAATGTAATCCCGCGCAAAGATGTGGCCGTGATAACTAATATCGGCCTTGATCATACGCAAACACTCGGCAATACCAAAGAAAAAATCGCCTATGAAAAAGCCGGCATTATCAAACGCGGATGCCAGGTGTTCACGATGGAAACAAACAAAAAAATTCTGCGCGTGATAGAAAAAGAATGCCAAAAAAATCACGCCCCGCTTAAAATTGTCTACCCCTTAGGCTGGCTCCATAGTTCCGCCAAAGGCGGACTGTGGAGCCAACGAATGCACTCTGGCTCCACAGCCCTTTGGGACTATGGAGCCAGCCGCCTCCCGGTTCTCGGCGCCCATCAACAAAAAAACGCGGCCCTCGCGGCCGCGGTGGCGCGTTCAATCGGCATCTCCGAAAAAGCAATCACGCGCGGCCTGGCCAAAGTAAAATTGCCAATCAGAATGGAAGTCGTTTCGCGCAAGCCCATAGTCATCTTAGACGGCGCGCACAACAAGGACAAAATGCAAACAACAGTGGAAGCAATCTCCTCCCCCTTTATAAGGGGGAGGCGTGGTGGGGGTAGGGGTAACATCCACCTCATCCTCGGCTTTGCCGACAATAAGGACTACCCGGCCATGCTCAAACAGCTCGCGGCGCTAAAACCAACCACCGTCGCCTGCACCCGCTTCAGCCACAATTTCTTCCGCAAGGCCGCGGACCCCAAAATCCTGGCGGCCAAAATAAAAAAACTGCTTCCCCGCGCCAAAACCGAAATTTTTTTGGATGTTTTAGACGGCTTCAGCTGGAGCAAAAAACAAGCCGCGCCCAGCGACATTATCCTCTGCACCGGCTCCATATTCCTAAGCGGCGAATTGCGTCTCAAAATTATCAGGTGATAACCGCATATTGATAACCGCATATTTGACTAAACGCGATTTTTGCTTTATTCTTTATTAAATGACCATTACCCCCTCCTCGCCTCCCCCTTCAAAAGGGGAAGAGAAATAATTATGTCCACTCTCGTCATCGTGGAATCGCCCACCAAGGCAAAAACCATTTCCAAATTTCTCGGCAAAGACTACACAGTGAAGTCGTCTTTCGGGCATCTGCGCGATTTGCCCAAAAGCAAACTGGGCGTGGATACGGAACACAACTTTGAACCGCACTACATCGTGAGCCGCGCCAAGACCAAAATCGCCAAGGAACTGAAATCAGCGGCCAAAAAATGCGATGAAGTGCTATTCGCCACTGATGAAGACCGCGAGGGCGAGGCCATTTCCTGGCACCTGGCCTTTATTTTAGACATAGACCCGGAAGACGCCAAGCGCATTGTTTTTCATGAGATAACCAAAACAGCCATCACCCACGCCCTGCAAAATCCCCGCCCCCTGGACATGAAGATGGTGCACGCCCAGCAGGCCCGCCGCGTGCTGGACCGCCTGGTCGGCTACGAACTCTCGCCTTTCCTGTGGCGCAAAGTGGCGCGCGGGCTGTCGGCCGGACGGGTGCAATCCGTGGCCGTGCGCCTGATCTGCGAACGCGAACGCGAAATCCAGGCCTTCAAATCCGAAGAATACTGGACCCTGGAAGGAACTTTTATAGCGCCCGAAAAAGCCGGGGAACCAAAAGAATTTTCCGCCAAACTTTTTTCCATGCCGGGCAAAAAGCTGGAAAAACTTGACCTCAAAAACAAAGAACAAATTGACAAAATTTTATCCGACTTAAAAGACGCGCGCTACGCCGTCGCCGGCGTGGAAGAAAAAAAAATAAAGCGCGTTCCCCCGCCCCCGTTCACCACTTCCGCGCTCCAGCAGGAAGCGCATCACCGGCTGGGATTTTCGGCCAAGCAGACAATGATGCTGGCCCAGCAATTATACGAGGGCGTGGAACTGACCGGCGAGGGCGCGGCCGGTCTTATCACCTACATGAGAACCGACTCGGTAAACCTGTCGGAAAAATTTTTGGACGACGCCAAAAATTATGTGCAAAAAACTTTTGGCAGCCAATATGCCCTAACGGCTCCGCGAGTCTTTCGCAACAAAAGCAAAAACGCGCAGGAAGCGCACGAATCAATCCGCCCCACCGAAGCCGGCCGCGCGCCCGACCAGCTGAAAGACCATTTGGAAAAAAATCAATTCAGGCTTTACGATTTAATCTGGCGCCGCGCCCTGGCCACGCAAATGGCCGCGGCCGAGCTCAAAGCCACGGCCATAGACATTGCCTGTGACAAAAATTATGATTTCAAAGCCAACGGCCAGCAAATTATTTTTGACGGCTTTTTGCAATTGTATCCGGACAAATCAAAAGAAAACTATTTGCCGCGCCTGAAAAAAGACGACGAAGTAAGTTGCAAAGAATTAAAACCCGAACAGCACTTCACCGAGCCGCCGGCGCGCTACAACGACGCCACGCTCGTGAAAACCCTGGAAGATTACGGCATCGGCCGGCCTTCCACCTACGCCCCCACCATCGCCACCATAGAAGACCGCGGCTACATTGAACGCGACGACAAAAAACGGCTGGCGCCCAAAGAAATCGCTTTTTTGGTAAACGATTTGCTGGTCAAACATTTCCCTCATGTCGTTGATTTCAAATTCACGGCCGAAATAGAAGACAGCCTGGACCAAATCGCGCGCGGCCAAAAACAGTGGCAGCCGGTGGTGGCGGATTTCTACGGGCCCTTTGAAAAAAATCTGCGCCAAAAAGACCAGGAACTGAAAAAAAGCGACATCGCGCAGGAAAAAACAGACGAGGTATGCGAAAAATGCGGGTCGCCCATGCTCATCAAAATGGGGCGCTTCGGCAAATTTATGGCCTGCTCCAATTTCCCGGAATGCAAAAACACCAAAAATCTAAACGGCGGCAAAAGCGCCGAGCCAGAGCCCACCGACGAGATATGCGAAAAATGCGGGTCGCCCATGCTAAAACGTCAGGGCCGCTATGGCCCCTTCCTGGGCTGTTCCAAATATCCGGCCTGCAAAAATATCAAAAATATTGACGTAAAAATAAACCTTAAATGCCCAAAGTGCGGCGCGGGCGACGTGGTGGCCAAGCGCAGCAAGCGCGGCAAAACTTTTTACGGCTGTAACCGCTACCCGGACTGCGATTTCGCCCTGTGGGATAAACCGACGGGCGAATTGTGCCCTGACTGCGGCAAGCCCCTGGTGTTCGGCAAAGAAAAAACCAGATGCTCAAACAAAGAATGCTCATACGAAAAAAATCCCGCTTAAAACGGGATTTTTGTTTCCGCCCGCCGCAGTTGAAAAAAGAAGCGAAGCCTGTATAATGGAAGTTATGCGCGAAATCATTCTCAAAAACGACCCGGAACTCAAGGACCTCCTGGATGAACTAAAAAATTATTGCCGCAAAGACGACCTGATAATGGCTCGCCTGGTTTATGATTTCGCGGACAAGGCGCATGAGGGGCAGATGCGCAAATCAGGCGTGCCGTACATAAAGCATTGTCTGGCCACGGCCTACATTTTGGCCAAAATGAAGATTGACATCGGCATTATTATCGCCGCTCTGCTTCACGACGTGCCCGAGGACACCCATGTCACGCTGGAAGAAGTGGAGAAAAATTTCGGCCATGACGTGGCCTCGCTGGTAAAAGGCGTCACCAAATTGGGCAAGCTGAAATATCGCGGCGTGGAAAGATACATTGAGAACCTGCGCAAAATGTTCGTGGCCATGGCCGAAGACATCCGCGTAATGATTATAAAATTCGCGGACCGCATCAACAACCTGGCCACGCTCGACGCCCTGCCGCCCAAAAAACGCCACCGCATCGCTCTGGAAAGCCTGGAAATTTACGCCCCCATTGCCAACCGCCTGGGTATGGGCGAATTCAAAAGTCTACTGGAGGATTTGTCTTTTCCGCATATCTATCCCAAAGAATATGAAAAAGTTTTTCAAGTCAGACAAGATTACCTGGCCGGACAGCAGGCCTATTTGGACCGGGTGATGCAAATCGCGAGGGAAGAAATGACCGCCGCCGGCATCAATTGGAGCGACGTGCACGGCCGCGAAAAAACCTTGTACAGTTTGTATAAAAAAATACTGAGCAAGGGCTGGGACAACGTGGACAAAGTGTACGACATCGTGGCCATCAGAATCATCGTGGGCGACGTAGGCGACTGCTACGCGGCCCTGGGCATTATCCACAAACTGTGGCGCCCGCTCAAAGGCAGAATAAAAGATTATATATCCCAGCCCAAGCCCAACGGCTACAAATCATTGCACACCACGGTTTTTTGCGCCGAGGGCAGAATCGTGGAATTTCAGATTCGCGACGCGGAAATGCACGGCGAGGCCGAGCACGGCATCGCCGCCCACTGGCATTACGACGAACAGGGCGCTAAAATTCCGGCGCGCGACATCAACTGGGCCGTGGAGCTGGCTTCCATCCAAAAAAATATTTTGGAAAAAATTTCCGACCTCAACGAGCTGAAAGTGGACTTTTTCCGCAACCGCATTTTTGTTTTCACCCCCCAGGGCGACGTGATGGACCTGCCCGAAGACGCCACGCCCATTGATTTCGCCTACAACATTCACACCGACGTGGGCAACCATTGCAACGGCGCCAAGGTCAATGACCAGATGGTCTCTCTGGATGCGCCCTTAAAAAGCGGGGACGTGGTGGAGATTATTATGGACAAAAACCGCAAAGGCCCCAGCCCGGACTGGCTGAAAACCGTAAAAACCCACTCAGCCAAATCGCGCATCAAATCCAATCTCAAACATAGCCGCTCGTCTTTGTGGCTGCAAATGATTTTGCCGAAGCCGAAGAAGAAGTGAATTTACGGCCCCTTGGTGATGCGCTTGATGAGGCGCGCTAATTCCTCCCGGGAATAAAAATCAATGTGAATAGCGCCGCGCTCTCCCCTTTTGGTGATGTTTACTCGCGTGCTTAAAATGCCGCGCAATTCGTCTTCCAAAAAAGATAAATTCGGGTCGCGCTTTTTTTTATTTAAGGTAACTTTGCTCGCTTCTCTTTCTGTTTCGGCAGAAGACATTTTCCCGGCCAGCATGGTGGCCAATGCCGCCATTTGTTTTTTGACATCGGGAAAAGCCAATAGGGCGCGCGCCTGAGCATAGCCTATCTGTTCTTTTATCAGGGCTTCTTTGGCTGGCTCGGGCAAATCCAGCAAACGGATGGTATTGGAAATCACGGGCCGGCTTTTGCCCACGCGCTTGCCAATGTCTTCGTGCGAAATGCCAAACTCTTTGTGCAGACGGCTATACGCGAAAGCCTTTTCTATGGGATTCAGGTCTTCGCGCTGGATGTTTTCTATCAAAGCCACTTCCAACTTTTGCTTGTCCGGCAATTCTTTAATAATAGCCGGCACCGTGGCCAGACGCAAAAGCTGGGCCGCGCGCAAGCGGCGCTCGCCGGCCACCAGCTCATAGCCGCCGTCGGCCTTTTCCGTAACCAACAGGGGCTGTAAAATGCCATGCTCTTTGATGGAATCAGCCAGCTCGCCCAGCTCTGGCTCGCTGAAATTTTTGCGCGGCTGATGCGGATTGGGCGCAATGGCATGAGCCGGAATCTGCCAAATTTTGCTTTGGTTTTCATTGCCGGCGCTTGGCTTGTTTTTTTTGGATGAAGTGGGCGTGATAAGCGCGCCCAAACCGCGACCTAATGACATAAAATGTACCCCCTACCTAACCTCCCCCTTATTAAGGGGGAGGACATTATTCAAACGCTCCCAATAATTCCCTGGCCAGCCGCTCGTAGGCCTTGGCCGCTTTGCCGCCGTTGTCGTAATGAAAAATACTCTGCCCGAAACTGGGGGCCTCGGCCAAACGCACGGTGCGCGGAATCACGGACCGGAAAATATTATTGGGAAAAAATTTGTAAAGCTCGTTCATCACTTCGCCCGACAGGCTGTTGCGCGGGTCATACATGGTGAGCACGGCGCCGAGCACTTTCAGGTCCGGCTTCAAACTCTCGCGCACCAGGTCTATAGTTTTCAAGAGCTGGCCCAAACCTTCCAGGGCGTAATACTCGGCTTGCACCGGAATAAGCACGTGGGTGGCGGCAATGAGCCCGTTTAGGGTTAAAAGGCCAAGCGACGGCGGGCAGTCTATAATAATATAGTCGTAAGCGTGCGCCACTTCCGAGAGAGCATCAGCCAGTTTGTTCTCGCGCCCTTCCATATTTACCAGCTCCACGCTGGCGCCGGCTAAATCCGGCGTGGCCGGGGCCACGCGCAAACCGGCATGGCCAGTGTTGAGCACAATATCGTGCAGGCGGGCCTGGCCGGAAATGGTGTGATAAAGGCCTTTTTCAAGCTCTTGATGTTTTATGCCCAGTCCCGAAGTGGCATTGCCCTGCGGGTCCAAATCAACCAGAAGCACAAACTTGCCTTCTTCGGCCAAAGCCGCGGCCAGATTGATGGCCGTGGTGGTTTTCCCCACTCCCCCTTTTTGATTCACGATGGAAATAATCTGCGGCATACCAAAATTATCATTCCAGCCCACGAGCTGGAATCCATTTGTCAACAATAGTATATCATAAAAGCAAACGCGGATAAAGGGCTTCTACGTTTGTTTTTAATTTTACGTCAGGGCTACGCCCTTTTCTCAAACCGTTTTTGCGCGACGGACCAATCCAAAACCCTAAAAAAAGCGGCGATATAATCGGCTCGTTTCGCGCCATAGTCAATCAGATAGGCGTGCTCAAAAACATCCAGGGGCAAGATGGGCAAAGCGCCGGCCAAATGCCCGATGTGGTGCTCGTTTATCCAGGCATTTGTTAATCGGTTTTCCACGGCGTCATAATAAAGAATGGTCCAGCCAATGCCGCGCATGGCCGCGGTGGCGCGAAAATCCGTTTCCCAGTTTTCATAAGAGCCAAAATCCTCAACCATTTTTTCGTGCAAAGGCGACATGGTGTCAAGCGGCGTGGAATTTTTTGAGAGTTGACCAAAATAATATTCATGCAAGCGCATGCCGTTAAACTCCCAGCCAAAGCGGCGCTTTAATTCGGCAAACCCGGGCGTATCTGTTTTACCCTCGCCCCTCATTTTTTCCAAAATATCCATGAGTTTGTTGGCATTGGCGACATACCCTTGATAAAGTGAGAAATGTGTTTGCAGGGCCCGGTCGCTAAAACCCTCCAAACCCAACAGGGCCTCGTAATTTTTCGCTTCGTACATACGTTATAATTAAAAACTAAGAGCTAACAGGTATGATATACTACCCGGCGCGTGGATGTCAAATTGACAAAAGACCAAAAATCAAATATACTGTCCATAGTTTTTTGTGTTAGCCGAAGTGGCGGAATTGGCAGACGCGCACGACTCAAAATCGTGTTCCTTCGGGAGTGAGGGTTCGATTCCCTCCTTCGGCACCAAAAAAATCCCCCCGGCTTATTCGGGGGGATTTTTTTATTCTTTCTTTTCCGCCGCATCTGCTGTTTCTTGCGATTGGCCTTCAGGCTGAATTTCTTCGGCCGGCTTCGCTTCTTCGGCCTTGGCCGCCGTGGCTTCAGCCGAGGCAGGCTTTTCTTCCTTCTTCTCTTCAGCTTTTCGCGCGCTTTTGCCTTTCACTCCGGCCGCGCGCAGGCCCAGGCGGTGCTCCATCGGCTCCAGCGACACAATCTCAAATTCTTTGGTTTCGCCCACCTTAAATTTGTCGTTTATATTCGCGATGGACTCGTCGGCCAGCTCGGAGATATGGGCCAGGCCGTGAATTTCCTTGTCCAGCGCCACCATCAGACCAAACGGCTCCACTTTCAAGATTTTGCCGCTTACCTTATCGCCCATTTTGTATTTTTCTTTCACGCTCTTCCATGGGTCATCCACCAGGCGCTTGATGGACAAATAAATTTTGGAACGGTCCAGCTGGATAATTTGCGCTTTGATTTTGTCGCCCACTTTCAAAATATCCTTGGGGTGGTCTATTCTCTGCCAGGCGATTTCGGAAATGTGCACCAGACCTTCCAGGTCATTGCCAAACCTGACAAAAGCCCCGAAAGAAGTGAGGGCGCTCACCTCGCCTTCCACCAGGTCGCCGATTTTATACGATTCCAGCACGGCTTTTTGCGCGTCTTCCCAAACCGCTTTTTCCGACACAATCAATTTTTCTTCTTTCTCGTCTGCGTCAATCACTTTTATCTCCAGCTCTTTGTTTATCAGTTCGCGCAATTTTTCCAAAATACGGCCCTTGTCGCCGCCGGCTACGCGCGGATAATGTTCGGGGCTAAGCTGGGAAACAGGCATAAAACCGGCCAGGGCTCCCACCTGCATCATCAGACCGCCCTTGTTGGCCGACAGCGCTTTGCCTTTCACGGCCAGGCCCTCGTTCATCCATTTCTTCACGTTGTCCCAGGCGCGCTGATAGCCGGCCACGCGGAAAGACAATTCCATTTCGCCGTTTTCGTTTTCCAGTTCCATTACCGTGGCTTCCACTTCATCGCCCACTTTCAAATTGCCGTACTCGCGCGATTCGGCAAACAGCTCGCGGCCGCGCACCACGCCCACGGTGAGGCCCTGCACGTCCAGCTGAATCTGGCCTTTTTCCACCGAGATGATTTTGCCTTTAATGACATCGCCCGCTTTGGGGATGTTGGCCGTGTGCGCCATTACTAAATTCTTAAAGTCATCGGACATATCTCAAACAAAAAAACCTCTCTTAACCCTTTCCGCTTGGCGGATGCGGGTGCCTGCCTCTAAATCGGGCCGGCTTATTTGTTTATATTGTATCCAAAGCTTACAACAACCGGAAAAAAGTGTCAAGGCATAAAAAATCAATAGACGGTGGGCGCTATAACGCTCCACCGTCCGGCGTTTTTGTCTGGGAGCCTCCTATTCGCCTCATCTCTACTCACCTCCTTCCATTCGGACGAGGGCCCGAATGATGTCTGTAAACTCTCTGATCGCTTTGAGAGTCTCCGGTTCTCTGGCTGACTCTGCACCAAAACGATGGTGGCCGTTCTGAATGGCCGCTTTCTGCGCTTCTTGCGCCACCACCACTTCCAACCGAAGCAAAGCTACGCCAAGCGGGCCGTTCACCAACATATCCAGCAGTTCTTTTTCTGCCGGAAACAACTTTGCGGCTGTTGCCAGCAATGACGACGAGATTTGCATTTCCTCCTCCTTTGTTTCCTCGTGCCGTTTCTCCCCAAAACGCCTATATTCTTATTACCACAATCAAAGAAAAATAACAAATCCGGCTACGGATTTAACTGCCACTGAAGAAGCACCGGGTCAAATGTGGTTGAAGTTATGTTAATCATTCCCGGCTGGAGCGTCTGCTGACCAGACGGCGGGGCCACTTGCGGCGGCGCGTTCGGATTTTTGTATTTCAGCGGGACAGATACAGTGTCAGACACCAGCTTCTTTGTCTGGTCGTAATAGAAAACGTATAAAATAAGCGTCTGGCCGTCGGTGAGACTGCCGGCTAAATTAATTTTTTTGCTGAAATCACCCCACAGGCCAGGCTCCAGCGCCCCCGGGCCGTTGGGAGAGTAAGCCGTGGCAACCTCGCTGAAATAGGCAACGCCGCCTGACTGCACGCTGACCATAATTTCATCGCCGGCGCTGGCCAGCGAACTGCCGTATATTTTTGAATGGCCAATGACGTCAAAAGTGTTTCCCACTTCGGAATTTGAGGCGGGATGAGAAATAGTGATATTCGGCGGGGCCGGCGGACGCTCTTGTTCCGGAGCCGGCGGTTGTTGGCCGGGATTTTGAGCGGGCGGATTTTGACCCGGAGGCGGAGCCGGATTTTGCCCGGTACTGCCGCCAGACCCGGCGCCGCCGCTGCCGGCCCCCGCGACACCGGTGCCGGTCGACGAATTATTAGATGTATTGCCTGTCGGCTGATTCTGTTTTTGCCCGCCGGCTACCGACGTAGTGCCGCCTGTTGCCGCCGTGCCTCCCTGGGCGCTGCCTGCTGTAGCCGTAGCCGCGCCCTGCGCCCGGTCTCTGGCAACCTGCTCGCCAGACGGCCCCGCATTGTTTGCGTTCTTGTTTTTGCTAAAATAGCGCCCGGCCCCCAGACCCAGGGCCAAAGCCAAAATTATCGCTAACGCGACAATGAGGGCGCCTTTTTTACCTTTCTTTTTAATTTGCTCAGCCGATATTTGTTGTTCTGTCATATGTAAATATTTACATTGTTATACTACATTAATTTAAAAATTTGTCAAAATATCTTTTATTAAAGGCACGATGATATTTTTTTGATAGAAGTACGCGTTGGTTGGTTTTTTGGTAATAGGGAAGATTAAAGACGGCACCAACAATTCCTGACTCGCGTTGTCTTTATAAGTCCAAATCTTTACCAGCTCCACGCTCGGGGTGCCCAGTTCAATTTTGACTACGCGGGCATTCGGGCCCTGCTCGGCGGCGTAAAACTCCTGACGCCAGCCCCCGGCCTCGGCCAGTTTTTGCAAACGGCTCGCGTCTTTTTCCGCGGCATAGCCCGAACTTTCATATTGCTGGCTGGTCAAGTTGTACACATTTTGCACCGTCAGGCCGTGCGCGTTCACGGCCACACTTAAACCACTTTTGTAACCAGACTCTTCATATATATTCTTGCCTTCCACTTTGAGCGGATAAATTACAGTGAGGGAATCGGGCGCGTAATATTCGGCCGTACCAGAATCTTTTACAGCCGCCACTCCGTAACCGATCAGCCAGTCCTTTTGTATTTCGGGCGGGCCGTAGCTGTCGGTCGGTATGCCGTAGTCCCGCAAAAATTTATCGGCCGCCGCGATTATTTTATCGTCGCCCGGCAGATCCGAAACCCGCAAGGGTTTGTAGTACTCCGGAGAAACCACCATATCGCTGGACCTTGTCCAATTGCTCCAATTCTGATTTATGGAAACCGAACTCTCATTCAAGTCAACATAGACCGAGTAGCCGCGGTCGCGATTCTCGCTAAAACTGATGTTTTGCACCTTGATGCCGGAAAATTTGTTCCAATCAATGCCCAGCCGTGCGCCCGAAAGCAAGGAAGAAAGCTGGCCAAACGAAGCATCGCCGCCTTTGATTCTTTTCAGCACCTGCATCGTCCCGCTGTCATCCTGTCCACCATTGTCATCCTGAACTTGTTTCAGGATCTCCATTATCGGTTCGCCTTTATATGCATATTTATACACGTCATAAACCGGATAGTCGGGCGCTATCGTCTTGCCGGGTTCGGCAATGCCTGTGGCAACACCGGCGCTGCCCCGGCCATACGCGGCCACGGGGGCCGAAGGGGCTGGCGAGCCCAGGGCAATCTCCCTCTTCTCCTGTTTTTGCGCAGGCGCGGGTGCGGCCGCGTCCGGGCCGGCCGTTGCACCAGCCGCGGCTTTTTCTTCTAACAGCAGATTGCCAAACGCGTTGTCGGCCAGTTTGGTCACGCTCGTTTGCGCGTTCTTTAAATCGAACAATCCGGGCCTGATATTATTTTTCACAAAAGAAAAAACCAGCAAAACCGAAGCCGCTGCCCCGGCGCCGATAAAAAGCCAGGAGAGCGGCTGAAAGCGCCGGGCCGGACGCGCCCGGGCCAAACGCGCGCCAGCTTCCAGCTCGTTGGCTCGCGTCAGTAAACGCTCGCGTAAAGCCAAACGAAATTTTTCATCAAACTTCGTGTCCGGCCGAGACGCCAGCAGTTCGTTGATAATTTTTATCACTTCCTGTTCGCGCGAACGCAACTCCGGCTCCATCGCATACAAATCGTTTAATATTTTTTGAATATCCATAGTGCGAACAAAATTATTAATTCAAGAAGCGGCATTTCGGCGCGCAATTTCGCCATCACCCGCGAAAAGCTCATCCGGCAGCTCTCGGCGCTTTTGCCCAGCGCTTCGGCAATCTCTTCATAAGGCATTTCCTGCCACACCCGCATGATAACGATTTCTCTTTGCGTCGGCTCCAGTTTGCCCAGATATTTTTTTACTTTTTCCAGCGTGTCTCGCGCGTCTATGGCGCTATCCAAATCAACGTGTTCCCCTGCCTTGCCGGCAGGCAGGCCTAAATCCCAAACATCCTCTATATTCACGTCTGCTTTTTTCACGCGGTAATAATCAATCACCGTGTTGCGCGCGATGGCATAAAGCCAGGCCGAAAAAGTGCCTTTGTCCGGGTCAAATTTTTTTACGCTTTCCAGCCCTTTCATAAAAACCTGGCTGACAATATCCTCGGCCGTTTCTTTGTGCCAGGTTTTGAAATACACGAAGTCATAAATCTTCTTCGCATATTTATCATAAAGAAGTCCAAACTGCTTTAATTCCCCTTTTTGACATTGGCCTATTATCTCCCTGTCTTCCATAATAAAACGAAAAAAACAAAATGATGTAACCGCCTATTTGCGGTTGCGATAAAGGAAATCAATAAACTTGGCGGCCAGCATGTCGGCTCCGGCCGTATTCACGTGCCCGCCGTCATTTTCCGCCCAGGACTGGTTCAGGCACAAGTGATTCACCCCGTCGTCGGCCTTATTGACGCACAGCTCGCCGTTGTTGTTCATGCTTTCCAACGTGGCTATGTCAAAAACCTGTTCGGCCGGATAAGCCTTCCTCAATTTGTCATTCCAGGCTTCGCGCAAATCATTGTGGCTGGCCGCGTCGCCGGCCTCTCCCAGCGGCGCTGTCATGTGCAAAAATTTCACGCCGGGAAATTCCTTTTGCAATGCCGCAATGGTGGATTGATAGGTCTCAAAACTTAGATTGCCGGGAAAATCCACGAAGCATAATTTCATCAGGACCAGGTCAACATTGGCGCCAATGCCGCCGCGCAATTTTTGCGCGAACGCGTCAAGCTTTGATTGCGGGTCTTCGTTTTCGCCGATATTATTATTGCCGATTATACCGGGCCTTAAATCCGCGGCCCTGGCGATTTCCACCACGCTCACGCCGCTGTTTGGATTTTTCTCCAAAACCCTGTTCACCCCGTCCAAAATTTGCGCACCTACCGACTGGTGGCCAAACCAAATTCTGTCTTTGGCAAGCGAGCTCAACTTTTGCGCCAGAGTTGGCGTTGCTCCCGGCGGCAATACCGGCGCTGGCGCTGGTTTGGACGCAATTTTTTTCGCGGTCATCGCGCGAACTTTATCAAACGGCACCCGGGCGAGCGTTTTCGCGCCCACTTTTTTCACCGCGCTCCACGATTTGAAATACGTAAAGAAAATTTTCGGGGCAGGAAATATTTTCTTCGTGCATTTGCTTGTCACATAGTACACGGCTTTACTCGCGCTTGTCTTGTAGGCCTTGTTTACCGGCAAAGCGCAGGCGGCGCTGGCGCTGTTTGTCGCGATAAAAATACCGGCCGCGATGGTTAACCCCGCCAAAATTGATGGTGTTTTTCCCATATTCGAAATGAGTGAGGGAAATAATCAAATGCATTTGATTATTTCCGAACGAATGAGAATATATGTGGCGTAGCCCCTATATAATTTTATTAAAAAAATATTAAATAAACGACTGGTAAAACCCGCCTTTTAACCCATTTCGACGCTTGCCTTATCTCCCAATTTATGATAAACTATTTCTATAATTTTTACCATAGCTTCGCGTATGCACATCTCCTGGCTGGGACAAACCTGCGTCAAATTGCAAACCAAAAATCTGGATGAAGACGTCGTTATTTTGATAGACGCTTACAAACCGAAGCGCGGTGAATTTCCGCGCAATTTCGGACCGGCCATTGCCATGTTTTCAAGCGGCGCCGAAAACGCGGCCACTGTTTCACAAAACGCTTTTACTGTAGACACCCTCGGCGAATTTGAAATCAAAGATTGTATGCTCTATTCCATGCCCGGCGGCGCGGATAATTTTGTTTTCAAAATCGGCGCCGAGGGTTTGTCCGTGGTCCACTTGGGACGGCTCAAAAAACCGCTGGAAAACGGCGAGCTGGAAAAAATCCTTAGCCCGGATATTCTCTTCGTGTCGGTTGGCGGCGGTCCGGATTATCTGGAGCCGAAAGATGCGGCCGCCATGATAACGGCGCTGGAGCCGCGCGTCATCATACCGACAGGGTTTAAATGCGATACCGACCCTGATGCCAAACCGCTTTCCGCCTTCATTTCCGCCATCGGGCTCAAACCAGAATCGGCGGAAAAAAAGGTGATTATAAAAAAGAAGGACTTGCCGCAGGAAGAAACCAAACTGTGCGTTTTGGAGAAAGAATAGTATGCCACGCAAAAAATCAACTCCCAAAAAATCAGAACCCGTCAGCCAAATGATCTATGTTTCCAACGAACCGGCCCGCAAATGGATGTGGCTGTTGGTGGCTATTTTCGTCATACTCATCGCGGCGCTGTGGGGTTGGTCATTCAAAGTCAGGCTCGCATCTTTTAGCTGGCAAAACACTCCTGAAAACAAGCTCGTGGAAAAAAGCCAGAACGACTGGGACGAACTATTTCGCGAAGCGGAAGCGAATCAAAATAAAACCATTTTGGAAGAACAAGTAAAAAATTTAATCAAACAAATATCCGTCACCTCAACGATAAATAGCGCCACACCTTAATTATGCAAGCAAAAATTGAACTGCCCAAGGCGCCAATCGGCGCTATCACTCCCGCGCCCATCGTGGACGAGATGCGCAAATCATATCTGGAATACGCCATGAGCGTGATTGTTTCCCGCGCCCTGCCTGACGTGCGCGACGGCCTCAAACCGGTGCACCGCCGCATTTTGTACGCTATGTGGAACATGGGCCTGCGCCACAACGCCAAGTTCCGCAAATCGGCGCACGTGGTCGGCGAGGTGATGGCGAAATACCATCCGCATGGCGACTCGGCAATCTATGATTCCATGGTGCGCATGGCGCAGGATTTTTCCATGGGCCACACGCTGGTGCACGGCCAAGGAAACTTTGGCTGTTTCACAAAAGATACCAAAGTCAAATTAACTGATGGCCGTGGTTTGAATTTTGAAGATTTAATCAAAGAATACGAATCGGGAAAGAAAAATTTTACTTACTCCATAAACAATTCCGGTCTAATTTCCATTGCCGAAATAAAACATCCCAGATTAACCAAAAAATCCGCTGAAATAATGAAGGTGGTATTGGATAACGGCGAAGAAATCAGATGTACCTTGAATCACCTGTTCATGTTAAGAAATGGAAGCTACAAGGAAGCAAAAGATTTACAAGCCGGTGAATCGCTGATGCCCTTGTATCAAAAAATTTCCGAAAAAACCGACAAGTTAAACCGCGAAGGATACATCTTAATCCACCAAAACAAAACCGGCGAATGGGTGCCGGCCCACCACTTGGCGGATAATTTTAATCTGAATGAAAAAAAATATGCTATAACGCGCGGCAGAGTTCGTCACCATGTTGATTATAATAAATTAAATAATAACCCGGACAATATCATTCGCATGCGCTGGGGCGAACACTGGAAAATTCACTACTCGCACGCGAAAGAAATGCATCAAAATAATGAGTACGTAAAAAAACTTGCCGATGGCAGAAAAAAATTCTGGGCCGATAATAAAAATAGGAAAAAATACGCGGAAAGAATTTCTGTCCGCAATATTAAGAATTGGAAAAATTCGGAATACCGCGAAAAAACGCGTCAATTCCTTAGCGAAACAAACAAGGAGTATTTAAAGAACCATCCGGAAAAAATAGCTGAAATTAAAAAGACGGCTTCGGCCACTTTTAAAAAATTATGGTCAATACCTTATTATAAAAACTTATTCCACGATAAGATCGTCGCCGCGAACAAAAAAAGAATATCCAACAATACTGGCAAGAAAAAATTCTTGACTATCTGCAAAGAGGCGTTAAATCGCTTTAAGACAATTAATGAACAATCATACGAGCATGCCCGAAAAAAAGTTTACCCATATGGACGCGCTACGATGTGGCAGACCGGCTTCAAAAAATACTTTGCTGAAAATTTGGATACACTGACGCAAGAAGCGGTAAAAAACCACAAGGTGACCAAAATTGAATTTTTGAATGAAAAAGAAGATGTGTTTGATATTACGATTGATAAGTGGCACAATTTCGCTTTGGCCTCCGGAATTTTTGTACATAACTCAATGGACGGAGACAACGCCGCCGCCTACCGCTACACCGAAGCCAAATTGGAATCATTGGCCGAAGAAATACTCGCCGACATTGACAAGGAAACGGTAAACTTCGTCCCCAACTACGATGGCTCGCACAACGAACCGACCGTCCTGCCGGCCAAGGTCCCCAACCTCTTGCTGAACGGCACAGTAGGTATTGCCGTGGGCATGGCCACTTCCATTCCCCCGCACAATCTGGGCGAACTCTGCGACGGCCTGATAAAACTGATTGACGACCCGGAAACCACGGTGGAAGAACTCTCGGAAATAATCAAGGGGCCGGACTTCCCCACCGGCGGCATCATTTACAATAAAAAAGATATTTTGGCCGCCTATTCCACGGGTCGCGGCGGCATTGTCATACGCGCCAAAGCGGAAATACAGGAAAGCAAATCAGGCCAGTTCCAAATCATAGTGAGCGAAGTGCCTTACCAAATAAACAAAGCGGCGCTGATAGAAAAAATCGCCGAGCTGGTGCAGGAAAAAAAGATAGACGGCATCAAGGACCTGCGCGATGAAACCAACAAAGACGGCGTGCGCATCGTTATTGAACTAAAAAAAGATTCATATCCGAAAAAAGTTTTAAACCGCCTGTTCCAGCTCACCGAACTGCAGACCACTTTCCACACGAACATGCTCGCTCTGGTGGACGGCATCCAGCCGCGCGTTTTGAATCTCAAAAACGTCTTGGAAGAATTCATCAAACACCGCCAGGAAATAATCCGCCGGCGCACCGAGTTTGACTTAAACAAGGCCAAGGAGCGCGCCCATATTTTGGAAGGCCTGAAAATGGCGCTGGACAAAATTGACGCCGTGATAAAAACCATCCGCGCTTCCAAAGACAAGGACGAGGCTAAAAAGAACTTGATGTCCAAATTCAAATTCACCGACCGGCAGGCCGTGGCCATTTTGGAAATGAAACTGCAGCAGCTGGCCAATTTGGAAAGACAAAAAATTGAGGATGAATTGAAAGAGAAAAAACTGCTGATAAAAGAGCTGGAATCAATACTGGCTTCCAAAACTAAAATTCTGCAAATAATCAAAAAAGACACGGCCGAGTTGAAGGCCAAATACGGCCGCGAACGCGGAACGCAAATAGTAAGCCACGGCGTGAAGGAATTCACCGTGGAGGACTTGGTGCCGAACGAACCCACGATTATAATGATTACCACCGACGGCTATATCAAGCGCCTGCCGCCGGACACCTTCCGTCAGCAATCGCGCGGCGGTAAAGGCGTAATCGGCGTTACCACCAAAGAAGAAGACAGTGTGGAACACTTACAGGCAACCAACACGCACGACAATATCTTGTTCTTCACCAACCGCGGACGCGTATTCCAGTTGATGGCCTATGATATACCGCAAGCCAGCCGCACGGCCAAGGGGCAGGCTCTAGTTAATTTTCTGCAACTGGCGCCCAATGAAAAAGTGACGGCCTTGCTGGGCATGAGCGAGCTGGAAAAAATTAAATTCCTGGTCATGGTGACGCGCCAAGGGCTGATTAAAAAAACCGCGCTGGAAGATTTTGCTAATGTGCGCAAGAGCGGTCTTATCGCCATCAAACTGAAACCGAACGACAATCTGGAATGGGTCAAGCCATCCACCGGCGCGGATGAAATATCCATCGTCACTAAAAAGGGTCAGGCTATCCGATTTAAGGAAAAAGACGTGCGGCCAATGGGGCGCGGGGCCAGCGGCGTGCGCGGCGTGCGCTTGCACACGGACGACGAAGTGATTTGTATGGATATCGTTGACCCGAAAAACGTCTCGCTGGAGTTGTTTATTGTGGGCGAAAACGGTCTGGGCAAACGCACTCCCCTGGCGCAATACAAAGTGCAAGGACGCGGGGGCAGTGGCATCAAGACCGCGGCCATCACGGATAAAACCGGATTCCTTATCCACGCCAAGGTCATAGACAAAGTGGAATCGGCCGAGCACGATTTGATACTGATGTCGGCCAAGGGCCAGGTTATCCGCTTGCCATACAAATCTGTTTCGGTCTCGGGTCGCGCCACCCAGGGCGTGCGCCTGATGCGCTTCAAAGAGGGCGGCGACAAAGTGGGAAGCGTGACGTTGTTGTAAATTTCGTATAAAAAAATCCCTCCGGAAATGCGGAGGGATTTTTTTGTGCCCTCGGCGCGAATCGAACGCGCATCACCAGCTTCGGAGGCTAGTGTCCTATCCATTGAACGACGAGGACTAAAATATCCGGCGCAATTTTCTTAACCAGCCGTATACCTTACACTTTTTTTTATTAATAATCAAGTCAAAAGTGCCCGGGGCTTCTTTGTAGGCGCCGCCAAAACCGAGTTTGAAACGAGTGACACCGGCGTATTGGTGGCGCGGTTCACCTTGCGGCGCGATACCGAAAAAATCATAAAACTTGTAGCCCAGCTTTTTTCCCAACTTAATTCCTTCCCATTGCAATAGATACGGGGCCATCAAATGGCGGCACGCGTAATCGGACGCGCCGTACAGATAAGTAAAGGTGCCACCAAACCCGACAAACACCGCCGAAGCTACGGGCGCGTTTTCGTGATAAGCCGTGAGCTGATAGACAAAATCTGAACTGATGACTTTTTTGTAATGCTCCTCCGGGTGGGTCTTGAAATTATCCCGCTTGGCCGTCTCTTTTTCCAATTTGATAAAAACATCCGCGTTCTTTTCGTTGGCGATTCGCAAATTTTTTCGCGCCGCCAAATTTATATTGTAGCGCGTTTTTTGACCCATGCCGGCAAGCAGTTCATCCTCGGACTTGATTAAGTCCAAAATCAACGTGGCGCGAGGGGTGATGTCTATTGTCTTGTTCGCCCCCTCCGGAACCTGTTCCGGTTCAACGCGGAAAAACACGCACTTTTTGGATTTCAGATAATCAATCAAAGTCTTATATGTTTCGTCAAGGGATTCTTCGCTTCGCTCAGAATGACAATTGGAAATTGGAAATGCTTCACTTCGTTCAGAAAAAGGGAAATTGGAAATTCCAACAGGTCCTTTGGGGCAAAAGGCGTATTTCCAGCCAAACGGCAAATCAACGTACACAATCTGGGCCCAAGCCAAAACAGCGCCGTTTTCCTCTATTTCCAAACGCTCAACTTTTTTGCCCTCGGCAATCAAAATATCACCCCATTCCCATGATTGGGAAAAAGGCAGATTTTGAGGCCAATTCGCGCTATTTTCCACGACTCTCATCTGCATATTAGCCCCATTTTACCCCAACTCTCGCCAAAAAGCAATTTGAGCTCAACTACTTGCAAAAATTGAGAATTTAATATATGATTACAAGCGTTTAATACCCCTCCCATGCCCCTCCCCTAAAAGGGGAGGGATGAAAAGTGGGGTTGCTAATTTTATTCTATGGGTCTTCCCGGACATCGCCGAACCTCTTCGGACAAACGGCGCCGCTCGGCTCATTTTGCTTTGACCGAGGTCAACGCGCAAAAATGCCCCAAATGCGGCACGGCCATTTTGCCCCATCGTGTTTGCGCTTTTTGCGGCACATACAAAGGCCGCCAAGTGATTGACGTGAGCAAGCGCGACGTCAGAGGCAAAAGACGGGCAAAGAAAAACAAATGACACAAAGCGTCATCCTGAACTTGTTTCAGGATCTCCATTTTATTCTATGTCAAACCGCCATTTAGCCAGAAGCATAGCCATGCAAGCTCTGTTTGAATGGGATTTCCGCGGGCAACCGCCGGAATTTTTGGAACAGACAATAGCGCGCGACCTGGAAGAATTCGGTCCGGGCCTTGATGAACAAAAATTCGCGGAAAAAATCACCGAGGAGGTGCAAAAACACATTGGCGAAATAGACGCCCTGATAACAAAATACGCGCCCCAGTGGCCGATTGAGCAAATCACCGTGATTGACAGAAACGTTCTGCGCATCGGCATCTATGAATTAAAATTCGGCGAAGGCGTGCCCCCGAAAGTGGCCATCAACGAAGCGATTGAACTGGCGAAAAGTTTCGGCGGCCCGTCTTCGGGCAAATTTGTCAACGGCGTGCTGGGCGCGATTTACAACGACATGGAGAAGCCGAAAGAATAATTATATATATGACAAAAGCAATGACACTGCCTGAAGTGAAGGAAAAAGATTTTCCAGCTTTGGAAGAAAAACTGGGCATCAAATTCAAACACCGCGATTATTTGGCGCAGGCGTTCGTGCACCGCTCTTATTTGAACGAGCACCATGATTTTCCCCTGCATCACAACGAACGGCTGGAATTTTTAGGCGACGCGGTGCTGGAACTGGTGGTGACGGAATTTTTGTTCAAGGAATATTCCAACCCCGAGGGCGAGCTGACCAACTGGCGCGCGGCCCTGGTCAACGCCAAAATGCTGGCCAGCATCGCCTATGAAATCGGCATGGAATCATATTTGTTTTTAAGTCACGGCGAAGCCAAAGACGCCGGCACCAAGGCGCGTGATTTTATCATGGCCAACACTATAGAAGCGCTTATTGGCGCGATTTACCTGGATAGGGGCTATGACGTAACCAGGCAATTCGTGGCGCGCTGGGTACTCGTCAAATTGCCGCATGTTTTGGAAAACGGATTATACATGGACGCCAAGAGCCGCTTCCAGGAATCGGCCCAGGAGCTGGTGGGCGTTACTCCGTCTTATCGCGTTTTGAAAGAAGAAGGGCCGGACCACAATAAATTTTTCAAGGTGGGCATTTACTTAAACGGCGAACTCGTGGCCGCGGGCGAAGGCACCAGCAAGCAGGAAGCCCAAACCGAAGCCGCCGAAGCCGCGCTCAAAATCAAGGGCTGGAAGGGGCCGAAAATAAACGTGATGAAAAAAGAAGAAGGAGACGCGATTTGAATTTTCTTTACAAATCCGCGCCGCTAGCTCAGCTGGTAGAGCAGAGGACTCTTAATCCTAAGGTCCAGGGTTCGATCCCCTGGCGGCGCACAATTCGCCCTCGTCGTTCAATGGATAGGACACCAGGCTTCGAACCTGGTAATGTGGGTTCGATTCCTGCCGAGGGCACTAAACCGTCACACTCTCTACTTTTATTCTTCCTTCCAAATAATTTTTATCATCTTTGAACGCGGCCGTTGCTTCATCCGCCAATTCGCCACTGCCCAACACAATTATTACAAACGGATTTTCTGTTGTAAATAATTCTCCAAATCCGTGATGGCCGAAAGCGATATTTACCGCCACTTTTAATTCTTCGGTCGCGTATTCAGCCGGCAAATACGCGCGGCTGATAACAAAACCCATGGGCAAACCATCGGCAGACGGATTAAATTTTCCCGTGCCGTCAAAATACACCACACGCGCGCTGTGAAATTCGGCCGGCCGCGCCATTTCTGTCAAAGCCACATGGCGGTAGCGCGCCCCGAGTTTGTCGGCTAATTTTTTCGCCCAATCAATCGCCAAATTATCCATTTGCTCGGATGTCGGTTCGGTTCCTTGGTTGTCGCGCTTGTAAGCGAGCCCGGCCGCGCCGCAACCTCCGTGGCTTGTGATTTCGCTCACGCCCAAATTTTTCATCAGCCCGGCTGTTTTTTTCAGCCGCTCGGCTTCGGAGCTCGCCGGAAACAAAATGCCAGAACCGGCCATGGGGAATTTTGTCAGGCCGCCCATTTTTTTGTGCGCCACGCCTTCATCCATGCAGACAACGCACTCGTGCGTGTTCACAAAACATTTGCCCCACTCCGGCAAATTTTTTAAATATTTTTCCGTTCCCTGTTCGTAAATTTTTCGCATTACTTCTTGTCCATTGCTCCATTCAGCTTCCAGATTCTCATTATGCATAAAGTTGTCATTCCAATTTAATATCGCATTACGCGAAATTTAGAGATAAGCACCAACCCGCCGCGCCTATCTCCTTGGAACTTGGCAGGCAAGTGCTAAGCGGCGTCAGACGACTCCAACAGCCCGGGATCCGGCTCTTTTCCTTGAGGCCAGACCTCAATCTCCGGGTGCGTCTTCCTCCACTGCACCCATCCCTTGGCCCGAAGCCTCAAGAAACTATGATACCCCGAGTCATGATCGTAGAGGCCGAAGATGAGAAGCACCTTCGTCTTTCCGATGGCCAGGCGCTTCTTGATATTCAGCTTGCCCTTGACCATCAGGTCAAGACACTGTATCAGCTTCAGCTTGTACTTTTCACAACCGCGGCAGGTGGCGTGATGACCTACAATGGTGAGGTAGTTATTTCCCTCGGTGTTCATGAACGTCCGCAGGGTTACTTCTATTACAGTATAGTACGGCCGATCGTCGTTCAGCGGGGAGAAGGGGAAAACCGCCAGGTGCGCCCCCACGAAACTGACGTTCGCCATGCCGTTCAGCGGGTCTCTTCTTCCCCGGCCAGCCAGCGAAAGGACGCGCTCATCGGCCTCTTGGTTGAAGCGGCCGCATCCGCAAGTGATGTACGCCTTGCCTGGCTCAAAGCCGTGGCCGTCCAGCCGATTAAGTACCCCGGCCGCCAACAACTGACTAATGACCTTTCGCTCCTCATCGTTGTAGCCGAATAAACTTGACTCCCTCTGTGTCATCTGTGTAACCTCCTTGGTTAGGAAGGTGCGTTTGTTGATTGATAATATGATATTGTATTGATTTTAACTAAAAAAGTCAAAAAAAGAAGGCCCGACCGCAAAAGCTGAAAAACTTGCGGCGGACCTTGAAAGGACAAATAAAGCAGACAGCCTACTGTGGACGGACGAGCTGCATGCGGCGGAACTCGCGCCACTTCTTACCGGAGAGGAAATACGTTCTCTTATCCTCTTCCGCTCCAGTCCAGTCCACATGAAGCTTGCACCTCACGCGGAGGCCGTGGTTGATCTCATCCTTGATCTCATCCTTGACGCCGACTATCCAGTCGACGATGGTGATGACGTCCAGCCCCCAGGCATCAGCTTTCCCACAGGGGACATGAGCAATGAGGACCACGGTGTCAATCTCCTTGAGCTCCCGCGACTCGCGAATCTCCTCGAACAACATGTTGCCCTTCTCGCGACCGGCGGGATCCGGGCACTTGCGGTTCATCAGCAGAGGACCGCCGTTGATGGCGTGTAGGTGCGGCCGGGGCCGGCAGACACGCTCAATATACTTCATCTGATCGAGCGCCTGATCGCCATCGCCGCAGAGCACCACGATCGCCCCGCCGCTGACATCCAACAATTTCGGCTCGACGTCCAGGAAAAAACCCTCTTCGCGCAGAACTGCCAGATCGTGCAACTCCTTCTCGGTAAGCTTACGGGCGTGTTTTCCCACTTGCGTCTCCTTTTGGCGTAGGTAGTTGAGGGAAAGAGCGCTTCAAATTTTGAAACACTCGGTTTCATAATTTGCGAACATCATTTTACTCCGCTTCTCAAAAAAAATCAAGGGTCGTTCTTTTTTGAAAAACAATTTTTTACAGACTGCTTGCGGGGTCGCATGACCCTGTGCATAACTTTTCCTAAAACTATTTTCATTCCGAAAAAAAAGTTTTATAATATATGCAGGTCGAGAAGAAAAATTTTACGTTGATGCTTGTCATGTAAAATTTCTTCAAAAATTTTTGCCGCGCTCATCAGATGGGAACTTACCCTAGGGGGCTCTCACGAGGATGAACGCCCAAAAATTATCTTACTCTCTATTCCAGACCTGTATCCCGACTAAGTCGGGATGACAGTGCGCTGGGACAGAAAGGGGGTGTCTATTATGGCCAAGAAGAAAGCCAAGAAGAAGGGCGGTAAGAAGCGAAAATAGTTTGGTAACTAAAACCTCCCGGCTTAGCCGGGAGGTTTTGTTTTTTAGAATAATCGCGACTGGCCTCCGCCCATTTTTTCACGGTCGCCCAGGGCGTTCACTGTTCCGAACACGCCGTCGTAACCGGGCTTTACTTTCACCCGGCCAACGCGCGCGTTGGCGATGGCCAAAGCGATATTTTTATCCGAAGCGTATTTTTTTATCTCTTCCAAATCAGCGTCCAATAAAATATGAAATTCACTGCCGATATTTTTAATCAGATTTTCATACTCTAACGCCACTTTTTTGCCGGCCGTTCCCACGCCGAATACCGCCGCGATTATTTCCCGCAAAGGCACGACGTACTTGTGCGGAATAAATTTTTCCGCCGGGATATTTTCTTCTTCGCGGTCAGCCAAATCATCTACGCGATGCAAAACACCGACTGTTAAATTTTTTTTGCATTTGGGGCAAATATTTTTTAATTTTTTTGTTTCTTTGGGCGCCAGGCAAACCTCGCACGCCGCGTGTCCGTCAAAATGATACTTGCCCTCTTCGGGAAAAAATTCTATGGTGTGCAAAAACTTTCTCTTGTCGCCTTCTTTTATTATCCGCGTGATTTCGCCATAAGTAATTTCGTTTTCTTCCGCAAAAGCGAACGCATTGGCCTCGCGGCCGATTTTGTCCGGACTGTGCGCGTCGGAATTGGACACCAGGGTAATATTATCCAGCTTTGAAAGACGACGGTTCATTGCCGGGTCGCTGGAGAGTCCGGTTTCTATGGCGCGGATATGCGGCGTTAACTCTTCAAAGCACTCTGTCAGCGAATCATAGCCGGATTTGGAGCCGAAAACCGCGAACCAGGGAGTCCAGGCATGGGCCGGAATGAGTAAAAATCTTTCGTCAATTTCTAAAAGCATTTGCAAAACGGCTTTGGCCGATAAACCCATTATCGGCCGGCCGTCGGATTTTAGGTTCACGCTCTTTTTTTCAAACTGCGCGTTCAATTTTTCCACCGCGGCGATATTGGGCGCCAAAATCACCAAATGCAAACGGCGGGTTTTGTCTTGGTGTTTGTAGATGCAGGAAATCTCGGTGGAGAGGATGAATTTAACCCCTCCTTGTATCCCTCCCCTATTAGGGGAGGGGCAAGGGGTGGGGTTTTTCAATTCATACAATCCGCTCTCTCCAATCTCGGACAAATTTTCTTTTATATGCCCCAGCCAGGCCGGATGCGTGAAATCGCCGGTCGCTACAATATCAACTCCCTTGCGCGCGCAAGCCGCGGCGATTTTTGGCAATTCCAAATCAGGCGAACAAGCGCGTGAGTATTTGGAATGAATGTGAAAGTCAAGAATTTGTTTGAGCATATTGAATCGCGGCAGCGACCGCGCGCGAGATATTTTTATCCAACGGGTCGGGCAAAATTTGCTCGGCGGTCGGCGACGGCACCAGCGCGGCCAGGGCGCGGGCCGCCGCCAGCTTCATTCCCATGGTAACTTTTTTTATTCTGCCGTCCAGCAAGCCGCGAAATACTCCCGGGAAAGCCAGCACGTTATTCACCTGATTGGAAAAATCACTGCGACCCGTGGCAACGAGCGCGGCGCCGGCCGCGCGCGCCAGGTCGGGCATTATTTCCGGCACTGGATTGGCCATAGCAAACACAATCGCGTCCTCATTCATTGTTTTTATCATTTCCGCAGTCAGAAGTCCCGGCTTGCTCACGCCCACAAAAACATCCGCGCCCGCTACGGCCTGCGCCAAACCGCCGCATTTTTTTGCCTTATTCGTAAAAGAAGACAGTTCGCTCTTTGCTTCGTTCAAATCGCCACGGCCTTCCACGATGATGCCTTTGGAATCAACGACGGTAATGTTTTTCACGCCAACGCCATACAAAATGTTGGCCACGGCCGTGCCGGCCGCGCCCGCGCCGCTAATCGCGACATCCGCTTCGCTCAAATTTTTACCTGCCACCCGCAAAGCATTAAGCAGTCCGGCCAAAACCACGATGGCTGTGCCATGCTGGTCATCGTGAAACACCGGAATGTCTAAAATTTCGGCCAAACGCCTTTCAATTTCAAAACAGCGCGGAGCGCTAATGTCTTCCAAATTAATGCCGCCGAAAATCGGAGATATCGCCGCCACGATTTTTATGATTTCTTCCGTGTCCTGCGTAGCGAGCGCGATGGGCACCGCGTCCACATCGGCGAATTCCTTAAACAGCACGCACTTGCCTTCCATCACCGGCAAACTGGCTTCGGCGCCGATATTGCCCAGGCCCAGCACCGCGCTGCCGTCTGTTACTACCGCCACCAAATTATTCTTGCGGGTCAAATCATAGACCAAGTTTTTATCCCGCGCTATCGCCTTGCACGCTTCGGCCACACCGGGAGTATAGGCCAAGGATAAATCCGCGCGCGTTTGTATTTTCGCGCGCGATATGACTTCTATTTTACCTTTTAATTTTCGGTGATATTCAACAGGGTCCATAGCTCCAACGCGCGAAAATGCCGCAGGGAAGCAGACGGCCGGATTTTTCTTCTATTGTTAGTTCGCCATGTTCCACCGAACCGCCCGCCAATTTTTTTACGAGCGATTCTAAATTATTAGCGTAAGTAATAGACGAATAGCCCGAGGCATAGCCATTGACCAGAAAAAACAGCGGCTTATCCGACAAAAGCTGTGCGCACAAATCCATCAGCTCCAAAAAATCTTCTTCTATCTTCCACATTTCGCCTTTGGGGCCGTGCCCAAAAGCCGGCGGGTCCATGATAATGCCGTCATACTTGCGCCCACGTTTGATTTCACGCTTCACAAACGCCACGGCATCATCCAAAATCCAGCGAACGGGTTTTTCCGACAGACCGGAAATTTCCGCGTTTTCCCGCGCCCAGCCAATGGCCGACTTGGAGCCGTCCACATGGCATATCTGCGCGCCGGCCTGAGCCGCGGCCAACGTAGCGCCGCCGGTGTAGCCAAAAAGATTAAGAACGTTGACCTTGTCATTCCCGCCCCGTATCCTGGTACGGGGCAGGCTCCGGCGGGAATCCAATACCTTTTTTATCCATTCCCAATTTCCTTTTTGCTCCGGGAACAAACCAGTGTGTTTAAAAGCCGAGGGTTTAATCCAAAAACGCAAACCGCCAAACTCAACTTGCCATTTCCGCGACACGCCAGCCTTTAATTTCCATTCGGTGGCTTGGTCACCGCGCACCCCAACAGGGTCCCTTCTGGAAAAAACCGCGTCCGCTTTTGGCCATAGCTCGGGCGCGCTCTTTCGCCACAAGGCCTGCGGGTCTGGCCGGGACAAAACATATTTTCCGTATCTTTCCAATTTCTCCCCTTCTCCGCTATCCAATAATTCGTAGTCTTTTTCTTTTTTCGTAATTTGAATCATATCAAATCCATTCTAAATTCAGCCCCATGTTTCATAAATCCCTTGCGCTCGTACCACTCATGTACTTGGGGCCGGCTGAAACGGCTGGTGGCTATCAATTTATAGCAACCGATGCTTTTGGCTTCATTTATCGCGGTTTCCAAAAGTTGATTGCCCAAACCTTTTCCTCTATACGCCTCCTCCACAAAAATATCTTCCAAAAAACCAAACGGCTCTTCGTGCAAGCCGTTGTACAAAACATACAAAAGCGCCCGGCCCACGCGCTGACCATTTTCTTCCGCCGACACTTGCACGCCATAGGCCTTATTCACCTGCTCTTTTTTTATTTCCATAATCATTTTTACTAAACCAAAATTTTCTTAAAAATCCGACTAATTTCCCCCGGGCTTAACGCGCCTTTCAAATCACGATAGGAAAAACTTTTTATACTTCTGCCGCGCAAATTTTCTTTATCAAACTCCAGCGAAGCCCATTTTTTTTCTTGAAAATATTTTTTCTGCGCTGAATTCAATTTGTGTGCGTCGCGTATTATCATATCCACCCGGCGCGGCAAATATTTTTCTAATTCTGAAACCAAACTACTTAAACACTCCGGGCCGGTCTCGCCTTCGGCGCGATAGGCGCTCTCCACGTAAATCAACTTCGCTTTGGACGCCTTAACCGCCTCTTTTGTTCCATTCGGCAAAAGAGTCGCGACCAAACTGGTGTACAAACTGCCCGGGCTTAAAATAATATAGTCGGCCGCCCGAATGGCGCGCACCGCTTTTTCATACGCCTTTCCCGACGGCTCCAGCCAGACCTTTTTTATCTTAAACTTTCTATTGTAATCGGGAGTATCTATGACCGCCTCGCCTTTTATCACCTTGCCGTTTGTCAGTTCGGCGCAAAGCCGCGTCGGTTTAAGAGTTACTGGATACACATTGCCCCGGGCTTCCACCGCCTGGGCCAAGGCTGAAAGCGAACGCAAAAAATCGCCGCCATATTTCGTTCCCAAAGATAAAAAAATATTTCCCAAATTATGTCCATCCAATTTTCCCGCGCCGCTAAATCGGGCGCTGTAAAAAATCTGCCGCAAAATCTGATAATCGTATTTTGAAAGCGACAAAATCGCGCGCAAAATATCGCCCGGGGGCAGAATGCCAAACTCGTCGCGCAAACGCCCCGAGGAACCGCCCGAATCGGCCGTGGAAATAACGCCGGTAATATCAAACAAGTCCGCATTTCTTTTGAGCGCGTCTAGGCAAATGGCGCTGCCATTGCCTCCGCCGATGACAACTATTTTCTTTTCCATAAATTCCTGCTAACCAATTACTACTCCACGGTAACTGACTTTGCCAAATTGCGCGGCCTATCCACATCACACCCCAGAGCCACGGCCATGTGATAAGCAAATAATTGCAAAGGCAAAGTGTTTAAGAGCGGCTCCAAAAGCTCCATAGTCGGCGGCACAAAAATCACATCATCCGCAATTTCTTTCACGCTTTCATCGCCCTCGGTCGCCACCAAAATCACTTTCGCCTGCCGGGCGCGCGCTTCCTGCACGTTGCTGCGCATTTTATCATAAAGCTGGTTTTGTGTCATGAGCGCGAAAATCGGAAATTCCGGCGAAAGCATGGAAATCGGCCCGTGCTTCAGCTCGCCACCCGGATAGGCCTCGCTGTGAATATATGTAATTTCTTTCAATTTAAGAGAGCCCTCCAGCGCCACCGGATAATTTATGCCGCGCCCCAAAAACATAAAATCGCGCGCGCCCTGATATTTTTCCGCAATTTTTTTTATCTCATCGCTTTTTTCCAAAATTGATTTCATTTTCCCCGGTATTTCCAATAAAGCGTCCAGCAACCGTTTGCCCGTAGCCGCGCTCACCCTTTTTAATCTGCCGAATTGTAGGGCATACAAAAGCAAAATCGCCACCATATTAGTGTAGGCCTTGGAAGAAGCCACGGCCAGCTCGGGCCCGGCATGAATATAGGTGCCGCCGCCGGTTTCGCGCGCGATAGTGGAACCAATGACATTGACAATGCCCCGCACTTGCGCGCCCTTTCTTTTGGCCTCGCGCAAAGCGGCCAAGGTATCGGCTGTTTCGCCGGACTGGGAGATGCCAAACACCAAAGTTCTGTCATCCACAATCGGGTCGCGATAGCGAAACTCGCTGGCTACGTCCACCTCGGTGGGCAAATCAGCCAATCGTTCAAAGGCGTATTTACCGGCCAGTCCGGCATAATAGGCAGTGCCGCAGGCGAGCAAAACTACGCGCTTCACCTGCCGCATCTGCTCCGGCGTCATATTCAGGCCGCCCAAATGGGCCTCTCCCTCGGCCAAATCATAGCGCCCGCGCAAGGCGTCTTCCAGCGAACGCGGCTGGTCAAAAATTTCTTTAAGCATAAAATGGGGAAAGCCTTGCTTCTGCGCCTGTTCATCATCCCATTCAATATTTTCCACGCACTTGGTCACTTTTTCGTCTTGCAGAGTAAACATCTTTAACTGGTCCGGCGTGATTTCCGCCACTTCCCCGTCATCCAAAAAAATCACCTGCTTGGTATGCGCCAGCATCGGCGAAGTATCGGAGCCGATATAGTATTCGCCGTCGCCCACGCCCACCACCAGCGGGCTGCCCATGCGCGCGGCCACTATTTTTTCCGGCTCGTTCATGTGCATGACCACCAGCCCGTAAGTACCGTGCACATGCGCCAGCGCCTGCTCCACGGCCAAACGCAAATCCCCTTTGTAATGCGCTTCTATCAAATGCGCCAAAACCTCGGTATCGGTTTCCGATTTGAATTCGTGCCCTTGCAAAAATTTTTCCTTGAGCTCGCGGTAATTTTCAATAATTCCGTTGTGCGCTAAAACTAAATTGTCGTCGCAAGCGGCATGCGGATGAGCATTGGCTTCGGTCACTCCGCCGTGCGTGGCCCAGCGCGTATGCGCTATGCCAACTGTGCCACTCATAGTCTGCCCTTTTAATTTATCGGCCAGGCAATCAATTTTGCCCACCGCCCTGGTTCTATTAAATTTTCCGTCCGACAAAATGGCCACGCCGGCGCTGTCATAGCCGCGGTATTCCAACCGGCGCAAGCCGTTAATTAAAATCGGCAAGCATTGTTTTTTTCCGACGTAACCCACAATCCCGCACATATTATTATTTCAAAGTTAAAGTTAACGACTTGCCATCAAAAAACAATCTTCTCCTGCTGCAAACGCTTTTTTATTATCTTCCCAGCCCGGCTTTTGGCTTATTTTTTTCTCCAACAATTCAAAAACCTTTTCTTTTTCGCAAATTTCTTTTTGGCCCAAAACGAGAGCCAAAACACCCAGCAAAAAAATATTATGACTGAACGGCTTGATATTTTGGGCTTCAATCGTCGCGGCGAAATCGTTAAGATTATAAACTCTTAATTCTTTATTCTCAATTCTTAATTCATCGCAATACAATTTCGCCCGCTCTCTCGCCTGCTCGGACATAAGCACCAAAATATCCGGCTTGCTGAATTTGGGATAAACAATGTCGCGGTCGCTAATTTGAATGAAAGCCAACGACGCGCCGCCGCGCTGTTCCAACCCGTAATTGGGAACAAAAGAAACATGCTTATTGTTTTGAAAAGCCGCCTTGCTGATAATTTCGGCCATTGTCTGCACGCCTTGCCCGCCGTCGCCGGCGATAAGAATCTTGAAAAGCATATTAAACCTCACCTGTCTTAAACGCCTGCTTCAAACTTTCCAGGTAAGCAATCGTCTCCGCGCCGCGCGTGCGCCAGTTGGTCGGACAAAAAGACAAAATTTCCAGCAAAGAAAAATGCCCGGCTTTTTGCGCGGCGATGGCGCGCTCAAAAAATTCCTGCATCTGCTTGGGTTCGTTCACGGCCGTGCGCGCCAAAAAAGCGCCGGCCGCCACTAAATTTTTTAATAATTCCGGACCGAAAAACGGCTCGTCCAAATTCCCTTCCGGATGCGTGTCGGTTTTCTGATTTTTCAAAGTAGTGGGCGCGCTTTGTCCGCCGGTCATGCCGTAAACCGTGTTGTTGATTACCAAAACAAAAACCGGCTCGTCGCGCTTGGCCGCGTGGAGCAAATTCTGCAAGCCGATAGCGTAGGCGCCGCCGTCGCCGGTAACCGCCACGCAAAACGAATCGGGTTTGGCGCGCTTGAAACCGAGCATGGTGGAAGTAACCCGGCCATGATGGGTTTGGAAGGTGTTTATAGGCAGATGGTCCCAAGCCAAAAGCGCGCAGCCAATATCAAGACCAATGACGGCTTTTTTGCTTAGCCCGGCTTTCTCTATGGCTTTGGCCAACAGCATCAAGGCGATGGGGTAGCCGCAGCCCGGACAAAATTTTGCTGGTTTAAATTCCATAAACAAAATTCACTATCTCCTCCACCTCAATCCCCACGGCCGGTTTTTGCAAATAATCAAACGGCGTGGAAATCTCGGGCGCGAGCTGGTCGCGCACCAAGCGCGCCAACTGGCCCAAGCTGGATTCAATCACAATAATTTTTTTCGCTTTGGCCGCCGCCTTGTCCAATTTTTCTTTGGCCAAAGGCCGCAAGGTGATGGGCCGGAACAAACCAACCTTTATTCCTTGCCCGCGCAAAATGTCAACAGCTTCCTTGGCCGCCGCGCCAACTATTCCGTGCGCCACCAGCAATATTTCCACGTCGTCGGTTTGTACTTCCTCGGCGCGCGCCGCTTCCTTGGCCGCGGCCGCGAAATCATTTTCCATTTTCAGCACCTCATCGCGCAGTTCTTCTTCAAAATTATATATATTGCGCCAATGACGGAATGTTTCCTCGTTTATCAAAGGATGCGCTTTCGCCGGTTCAGCTTTGGTCTCGTCCAGTATGCCTTTTGTTTTCAACAAATAGCCATCAGTCAAAACAATGGCCGGAAATTTATATTGCCACGCCTCGTGAAAAGCTAAAGCAGTCAAACGATAAAGCTCATCCAAATTAGAGGGGGAATAAACCAGCCGGTGCCCTTCGCCGTTGCCGCCAAAGCAGGACAAAATCACTTCCTGTTGGGAATAAATCACTGTGCCCGAGCTGGGGCCGCCGCGCTGGCCGATAACGGCCACAAACGGCAAACGCATGCCCTCGGCCATGCTGATGGCATCTTGCATCAAGATATGGCCCGGGCCGGCCGAACAGGTAAAGGCCTTTTGCCCGGCGATAACCGCCCCGCAAACGCCAAAACCAGCCGCGATTTCATCCTCGGTTTGCAGATATTTTTGGCCTTTTTTTATCCAAATCGTAAAGACCTCGGTGGCCGGAGTAATGGGATAGCCGTACATCATTTCAGCGCCGGCGTCCAACGCCCCTTGCACCGCGGCCTCGGCTCCGGTGACAAATTGTCTGTTATTTGATATCATGAGCTAATTTTAAATCGTCTTGTGAATTCACGCCAAGCGCCTCGGCCGGCTCTATTTCAATGGATGAAATTTTTTCACCAGCGTCAATCGCCTGCTTTACCAAATCAGTCAGATAATATTCTTTCTGCGCGTTGTTATTTTTTAATTCTTTTAAATTTTTCCACAACCAATCTGCCTTGAAACAAAAATACGATGGGTTGATTTCTTTTGTTTTTAATTCTTCCTCGTTCGCGTCTTTTCTTTCCACAATTTCAGCAACGTGCCCATTCGCTCCCCGTATCACCCGCCCAAAATCATAAAACGGCGCGCGCCAGCCCTCAAAATCCGGCACCACGGCCGTCATGAGCGTTACGGTGTTGCCGCGTTCAACATGCCTCTTCATCAATCGTTTAATTGATTCACTTTTCAGGTACGGGTGGTCCCCGTAAAAAACCATAACATGGTCAACAAAGCCATTCAATATTTTCTCGGCGCAAGCGACCGCGTGCCCGGTGCCCAATTGTTTTTCCTGTATCGCGTAGTCAACCCGAGCGCCCAAAAACTCTCGCGCCAGATGGTTGGTCGGGCTCACTACCACCACCGGCTTGATGCCCGCCACCACACTAAAATTTTTGGTGTGGTGGCCCGCGCTCTCCACCGCCGCCACAACATAATCAATCATCGGTCTGCCGGCCAATTTATGCATTACTTTGGGCAATTCACTTTTCATGCGCGTGCCTTGGCCGGCGGCCAGAATCACCACGCCGATTTTATCTGTTGTCCCTGACATACTCATAAATTTCAAGCAAATCATTAAAATACGAAATTCCGCTTTTTTTGTATTCATCTTCGCTGATTGTCGGGGATTGACGTAAAACTATTTTTAACTCTGGGAACATCCGCGACAACGAAACGCTCTCATCCGGCTTGTCATTTATCAACCAAACCGTTTCCGCCTGCGGCTTCACATTTAATTCAAGGCCCATCGCCTGTTCTTTGGACATCTCGGTGATATACACTTTGTCAAAATACCCGCTTACACCGAGCGCCTCTATTTTTACTTTTTGAAAATCCGGCGCTCCCCAACTTAGCAATACCATCCGCTCGCCGAATAGCTTAACTTTTTTCAGAAACTCAATGGCGCCGGGGAACAAAAATCGTTTCAAAAATTCGCTTTCGGTAGTCCGGCGCAGGGCCTCCAAAACCCGCTTTTCATCATAGCCGAGGCGCGCCAGCGCGCGGGCGTGAGCTGAGTTAGTATAAACAAAAGCGCCGTCTTTCGCAAGCCGCGCCTCTTGGTATGTTTGCTTGTAAACTTTCCCCGGAATCCCAGCTTTGGCCACCTCTTTTTGCCTGGCTATTTTGAACGCGTGCGTATCAAAAAGAGTATCGTCAAAATCAATGATAAACATAGAACCACTAATTTACTTCACTAATCACACTAATCTTCGCTGGCTCCTTTTTTGCCGGCTCCGTTGTCCCCCAGAATGGGGACTGTGGAGTCGCGTTGCAGTACCCTGGTGATAGCCACTATAGCAAAGACGGCGATAATCGTAATAATTACCGCATACAAAAATTTGGCCGCCACCCCGTTCGCTTGCGCCGGAAAAATCAATTCTATCAGGGACTTGACGGCGTCATTCCAAGCCAGACCGGCGATGAGCCCAAACGCGGCCGTGATATAGCCCATTGTTTTCTCCCGCACTTCTTTGCGCAAATTTTTACTCTCTTCTTTTATTTTTCCTAATTCCATACTATTCCATTGTTGAATTATATTTACCGTCCCGCGCCGCGCCGCACAGTTTCGCTCGCTTCACAAAGGCCTGTTGAGCCGCTGGCACATTTTCCAGTTCGCCGCTCCAAGCCCTTAGCGCCGAGGCCTGTAACGCCCGCCCATAAGAGTAACTTAATTGCCACGGACAGCCCACGCTGGCTAAATTTATCGCGTTCAAATTTTCGCAGGCCTCTTGCTCACTCTGTCCGCCGGAGAGAAATACTATCCCGGGCACTTCAGTCGGCACGACTTCTTTGAAACATTTTATGGTCATTCCGGCAATTTCTTGGGGAGCGGCTTTAGGCGCTTCTTCACCCGATATCACCATATTCGGCTTGAGCAAAATCCCGTCCAAGGCCACGCCTTCTTTCCCCAACTCTTCAAAAAATATTTTCAAAACATTTTTGGTCACCTCGTAGCATCGCGCTATGTCGTGCCCGCCGTTCATCAGAACTTCGGGCTCCACAATCGGCACGACATTATTTTCCTGGCAAAGTTTGGCGTACTTAGCCATCCGTTCGGCATTGGCCCGCAGGCATTCTGCGGTCGGCAAATTTTCTCCTATTACCAAAGCGGCTCGCCACTTGGCAAAACGCGCTCCGAGCGCATAATACTCTTTCAACCGCTCATCCAAACCATCAAGCCCGCTCGTCAAAGTTTCTTTTTCCGGGTTATTAAACGGCTTTAGCCCCGCGTCAACTTTTATCCCGGGAATTACGCCTTTGCTTTCCAAAACTTTCGGAAAGGGCACGCCCTCGCCAGTGGATTGCCTAATTGTTTCATCGTACAAAATCACCCCGCTGATATTTTGCTCCATTGCCGGCGCGGTAAAAAGCAATTCACGATATTGCCGCCGAGTTTCCTCGGTGGATTCCACGTTAATTTTGGCAAAACGTTTACCAATCGTGCCCGTGCTTTCATCGGCCGCCAAAATCCCCTTGCCCGGCGCCACCAGCTTTTTCGCGATTTCGTTTAACGACATATTAAAATTGTCATTCCCGCGACGTACGTCGGGAGAATCCATTATTTAAATTTACCTTTCGGTTATAATAAAAATAAAGGTCATATAGGTAAATATGATTATACTCGGCCGCGTATTCTAAAGTTTTAACTCTTTCATCCATATAAATACCCTACCCTTTTTGTCCCTCCCCTAAGAGGGGAGGGAGCTAACGACGGGTGCAGCCAGGCGATCGAGCGTGAAAATATCGCCGACGAGCGGACGCGCATAGTTTATAAATTCTTGGGTCACCATGTTATCGCCGGCAATAAATTCATCGGGCATCTTTTTGGTTTTGCCGGCCACATCGCCCAAGGGCAATAATTTGTACTCTACAGCGTAATCGCCCACGCGGTTTATGGCCACCGATCCGTCCACGTTGTGCCAAACTGAGTACTGTACTGCTTTTTCGCCCACCTCGCGCGCTTCGTGCCTGTCTATTTCGCTGACACAACCCAAAAATGAGCGTTGTAAATATCCCAGGGTGTCGGCGCGTACCCGTTTGATGCCTGTTTTGACCTTTACCAAACCAGCCAACATGTCTCCAAGGGCGCCCGAACCAGATAAGGTTACATTGCCGTGCGGGTCAACATCCAACCCTGGATTCCTGCTGGATTCCCCCGTACTTAGCCGGGGGAATGACATTGCCATCAAATTCCCTGCTTTGTCCGCGATCCCCTCAGAGACCGCCACCACGCATCGGCCATATTTCTCGTAAACACTTTTCACGTCAACGCAAAATTTTTCCGCGTCAAAAGCGCGCTCGGGTAGATAAATCAAATGCGGTCCGTCATCGGGAAATTTCTTAGCCAAAACCGAAGCGGCTGTTAAAAAACCGGCATGCCGGCCCATCACCACCGCGATATACACGCCCGGCAAAGAACGGTTATCCAAATTCGCGCCGGCAAACGCGCTGGCCACATAACGTGCGGCCGAACCATAGCCCGGGCAGTGGTCGGTACCGACCAAATCATTGTCTATCGTTTTGGGGATATGAACCACGCGCAATTCGTAATTGGCTTTATTCGCCTCTTCGTTCACAATGCGGCAGGTCTCGGCCGAATCATTGCCGCCGATATAATAAAAATACCGTATGTCGTGTTTACGCATCACCTCAAACATCTGGCGGCAATACTCGGCACCCGGCTTGTCGCGCGTGGAGCCCAAAGCCGCTCCAGGCGTGTCGGCCACGCGCTCCAGATTATGCGTAGTAGATTCGGTGAGGTCTAAAAAATTTTCTTTGATTATTCCCGACACTCCAAAACGGGCGCCGTATACTTTTGTTATTTCCGAAAATTTGCGCGCCTCCAAAACCACGCCGGCCAGGGACTGGTTTATCACCACGGTCGGCCCGCCCCCCTGGGCCACCAAAGCTTTACCGATTAGTTTGAACATAAATGCTTACCCCTCTCTCGCTCTCCCCTTATAAAGGGGAGAGAAACACTCCCTCCCCTTGCCCCTCCCCTAAAAGGGGAGGGATAAAGGGTGGGGTATTAAAACTCTCCGCTCCATTCCTTGTCAAAATTCTTCAAAAACTCCTGCGTAAATTTAGCTTTTTTCTCGGCCAGCTTACGGGCGGTTTTGGTGTTCATCAATTTAGGCAGTTTCAAAATCCGCTCAAAAAACTGGTTGTAGGTAGTGCCCTCGCTGCGGCGGCGCTGGTATTCGTCTTGGCTGAGGCGCTTGCGCGGTTTTATTGCCGGGTCGTGCAAAACGCGCTTCACTCGTCCGCCAAACGCGCAAACCCGGGCAATGCCGATGGCCCCGAGCGCGTCCAGCCAGTCCGCGTCCTGCACGATTTTCCCCTCAATGCTATCCGGCGCTTTGGCCCCGTCGCCTTTGTAGTGGGCATTTTCCACAATATGCAAAATTTGCTCCTGTCTGGCATCGTCTATTTCCAATATATCCATCATGCCGTGCAAAATCAAATGCCCTTTTCCCTGGTCAAATTCAAACTGTTTGTAATCGCCCAAATCGTGCAAAAGCGCCGACAGTTCCACCAATTCCAAATCGCCGCCTTCTTTCGCTTGCAGGCGCTTGGACAATTTCCAAACCCTCTCCAAATGAAACCAATCATTGCCGGCCGGGTCGCCAGTCATCTTTTTACGCACGTATTCAGCGGTTTTTTTCACCAGTTCGGTACTCATAATTTTCCTCCCCACCGCCCAAAATTGTCATTCCCCCGACTAAGTACGGGGGAATCCAGGGTCAATATAGCTAAGTCCACTCCAATTTTATCGCAAAACAGCGTAAAGGTCAAACGAAAAAACCGCCAAATTAAAAACCGGCGATTCAGAAAAACCGCCGGTCGCAGAAGAATAATCTGCTGGTGTGACACGGAGACGAAATACTCTCGCCTCCGCGTTATGTAAAAGTGCTACTCGCGGCCGCGCTGGCCGCGGTTGTTGCCACGGTTGCGGCCGCCGCGCTTCTTGGCGTCGCCCTTGCCCTCGCCCTTCTTGGGCTTGGACTCGGGGGCCTTGCGGCACTCGCCGAAACGCGGGTTCTCGCGCCGCTCGCGGTCCGCTTCGGCGGCGAGCTGGGCCTGCCAGGCCTTCTCCTGGAGGCGAATGTCCTCCGCCTCGTGGAAAGCAGCCACGGCGACGTCAAACTGCTCATCCGAGAGCCCGGCGGCCCTGGCCAAGAGCCGTGCCACCTTCTCGCCCTGCTCGTTCTCCGCCTGGACCATCCTGTCCACAGCGGCATAGCGCAGGATGAGAAAGCCCTCCATGTGCTGGCCATGCGACTCGAGCACGGCCGCCGCGATGTTCTTCACGACCGCCGGCTCCAGCTTGGAATCGGCCGTGCGCAGGCAGGCCACTATCTCGTTCTTCACGAGTTCGCGCTCCACCTGCTGGGCATTCTTCTTTGCCTCGGCCGCGAGCCGGAGAGCCCTCTCCTCGGCCGTTTCCGGCCGGGGGCACTCCATCAGACGCGCGAACTTGGAGTCGCGCCCGAGGAGCACTCTATCCAACTCCTGAAAAACCTCGGGAGGCACGACATCAAACCGCGCATCCTTGCCCCACGCCCCGACGAGGTCGTTGATGGTGTTGAAGAGCTTGGAGAACTCTTCCTTTCGAGTCTCCAACGCTTTCAGGTGATCAGGGTCGGCGTTCGGCCGGCCAGCGTACCTGTCCGCCTTGAAGCGGAAATGCTTCACAGCGCGACAGAGCCAGCCACGGAAGGCCAAAGCGTAGGCCCAGGTCGCGAAGACCAAGGCCGGAAGGAGAATGGAATACTTCTCCTCGAGCTTGCGAACCGCCTCGGGCCGCGGGTCCTGCATCCCCTCCTGCTTGGGCTCGGCCAGCTGGACCTTGGGGCCCACCAGCTTGGCCTTGATCTCCTCGGCCGTGAGGGGCCGCGGCAGCTGGGGGATGCCCAGCTTGTCGCGCAAGGCCGGCTTGGCCTGCGCGAGTGCCTGGCGCACACGCGCCTGGCGCGCCTCCTCGGCCTTGCGGGCCTGACGCTCGGCCTCCTCACGCTCGCGCCGCTCGTTCTCCAGGCGCTCGGCCTCGAGCCGGGCCTGCTCGTCACGCCGCTCCTTGGCGAACATCTCGACGATCTCGCGATCGCCGAGGATGTCCTCCACCGTGGCCTCGACGAGCGCGGCGTTCTCGCTGATGAAGGCCTGCGCGCGCTGCGCAAGCCACTCCTGTGCCGGCATCCCGCCCTGCACCAACTGCAGGGCGTTACTGCTCTGCCTGGTCTCCATTTTCCTGTCCTTTCTGCTCCCGCCCTTACGGGGCAAAATTTTCAAGACCCTTTGGTCCAACGCACCCGCGCTGGTAAAGAGTCTTCCACCAAAAAATACGACAAAAAATCCCATTCTTCGGCGACAAAATTGTCAAAAAACAACGAGATAGTATAGCACAAAATCGCCCACTTGTCGAGGGTCTACCCTCGTATTTTGCCTAAAATTAGCCGAAATTATAAAAACAGCACAACAAAAAACACGCCATGGTTTTGGCGGCGGCCTACTTTTGCCTTGCGGCTATCATCGGCGCTGAAGGGCTTAACTTCCGTGTTCGGGATGGGAACGGGTGTGGCCCCTTCGCTCATGCCACCAAAACCATAGCGTGTTTAAGTTTTTTGCAATAGGGACGGATTCCCACGGTGGATTCCTGCTCGAAGGCAGGAATGACAGCGAGGGAAAGCACAGCTTAATGCTTTTGTCGTACGCTCGACCTATTAGTACTCCTCCGCTCAAGCCATTACTGGCCTTACACGTAGAGCCTATCAACCTTGTAGTCTACAAGGGGTCTCAACGAACATTAATCTTGAAGACGGCTTCACGCTTAGATGCTTTCAGCGTTTATCCGTGCCGAACGTAGCTACCCGGCAATGCCCTTGGTAGGACAACCGGCACACCAGAGGTTCGTCCACTCCGGTCCTCTCGTACTAGGAGTGAGCCTTCGCAATGTTCAACGCCCGCAACAGATAGGAGACCGACAATTTTGTTACATTCCCGACTTTCCGCCGACTGGCGGACGGGACGGCGCATTATTTCTAACACGCTCTGCATGTCGCCATGCAGTTCGGACTATATCTTCCCTGAACCTTATTGGTTCGCGGGTCTAGCGTATAGTCTCTGAGGATTCTCTCTTTGAGAGTCTTTCCTGCTGGTTGTCTGCACTTGCCGCTTTATTACTTATAAAATAAGTAGCGCAAGATACTTTGGTTTCACTCCTAAATGAAACCTTCCAGAGTTTCCAGCATTTAGCTAGATTTATAGACAGCGCGGTTTGTGGCTAAGATTAGCCAAACTCTTCCACTGTCTCACGACGTTCTGAACCCAGCTCGCGTACCGCTTTAATTGGCGAACAGCCAAACCCTTGGCAGCTTCTCCACCGCCAGGATGCGATGAGCCGACATCGAGGTGCCAAACCGGACCGTCTATATGGACTATCGGGTCCGATCAGCCTGTTCATATTACTTCCCCTATTACTAGGAGTACTGACTATATCTTCATCCCAACTTTGCCCAGTCGGGAGTACGGCATATTGTGGCGCGCGATTTCCTTCACTATGAATGCGCCACCTCGGCCTTAGGCCTCAGTCGATACGGGGTTCTTCATCAATTTTGTACCGCATGCTTTCTATCACATACGGGGCAATTATTTTTTGCAGTTTCCTGGTGTCCTTCACGCAAAATTTCAAATCCATGGCTTTTGTTTTTTTTAATTCCAGCTTTGGGTGTAGATTGAAATTTTTCGCGAAGACTCGTTTCAGTCCGCTGATGCTTTCGGCGTTCAGCTTGGACAGATAGATATACGCGGTTTTATCGCGTTTATAATAATATCCATCATCCATAAACCATACTGCCAATACTAGAGGATCAAATAATTTTTCAATTATTTTTGGAACTTGCTTGTCGCCGTTTTCATAAAACAGCGCATGCAATTTTCCAAACTCTGGCGATGAATGCGACTGGCATCGGTAATAGGCATATTGTTTCCGCCAAATCGGATTAAAACGCGTCAAATACTTTGGTTTTGATTGCATATATCGTTCAAGCTCGCGCCACTTCCAGAAAATATATTCTTTCTGACGCGAACTATGCTCCAAACGCAATCGCGCGTTTTTCTCGCCGGTTTTTTGCAAAAAACCATCGCCTAATACACAGCCAATCGCTATACTTCTTTCGCGTTGATTCATATGTAATGTAATTTAACGCGATGAAGAACTTCCCACGGTATTCCCCTTCCCGTTTGGGATTCGGGGTTCACCGTTATTAGCCGTTTTCTTGTTCCGATATTACTACCGGAACGGGACAACAACCCTTTCGGGTCTATCCCCGGAGTAGCTTTTATCCGTTGATCTTCCACTCTCCTATATGAGGTGGTCGGTTCACTAACTTCCGCTTTCGCGACTGCTCGGGTTGTAGCCCTTGCAGTAAAGCCAGCTTGTGCGTTTGCGCGTCCAGCTCGATTTCCATCCGAGCTAAGCTGACCTTTGTAAACGCCTCCGTTACATTTTAGGCAATTGTGTTACCTTAATTTTCCTAACTTATATTCCATTTTCGGAATAATATAGGGCCTGATGATATTAACGAATTCCTGCACCGATGACGCGAGCAAGTAAATCTGCTTGCCTTCTTTCTGCTTTCGCAGTTTGGTTGCTATCTTGTATTTATTCGACAGAACCCTTCGCAATCGGCGCAGACAAATATCGGAATAACATTGTGTGTTTAGAATTAACGCCCGATGATGATTTGATTTAATGGAACCATCATCCATAAACCATACTGCCAATCCGAGCGGCGTCAGCCATCGATGAATCAATTTAGGCACGGTCTTCTCGCGGCCGCGATAGAATTGCGCGGCGTAGAAGCGCAGAGCCGGATGACTCACTGTGTTAAACCAATATTTTTTGTACAGCTTGCCGTTCACTGTCTGGTCTTTGATTTTAGGAGGAGTTATCACCCAATCCTTGAACTTGTCATAAATCCAATCAACGTATGCCTTTTGGCTAAGTCCGTGCTGGACCATTAACCGATAAGCGACGCCGGAATTATGATTAGATAGGTGACTGTCTCCCAGTAATGTTCCGACCAGTATCTCACGCTGTACTTTTGTTAATTTCAATCCCTTCTTATACTCTCTTAACTTCAGAGTATTCATAATTTTAAGGACCAAATTTAATTTGGTGCTCTATGTCGCCATAGAGTTCAGACTATATCATTATCCCGACTAAGTCGGGATACCTGGCATGTAGTCGTTGAGGGGTCATCCCGATTAAATTGGGAGACTTCCCTGCTGGTTGACCGCAGGCGCGCATTTTCACCCCGACGTAACGTCGGGGTAGCGCGGCCATACTCCGGTTGTTCTAGCATATAGCCAAGTTTGCTTTCAATGTCGCCATTGAAACGCCCTTCGTGATGTTCCAACATTCGTTGGCGTAACGGACATCACGACTCAGGCAACCGCCCCAGTTAAACTACCCACCAGACACTGTCTCCTTTGGCCGATTCAGGTCAAAAGATTAGGCATAAATTCATCTAAGGGTGGTATTTCACTGTCCCCCGACTAGGTCGGGGTCCCACCTATTCTAAACATAAATAAGCTTATGCCAATATCAAGTTGTAGTAAAGCTTCACGGGGTCTTTTCGTCTAGTTGCGGGTAGGAGGCATCTTCACCTCCCTTGCAATTTCACCGAGTCCCTCGTTGAGACAGTCGCACTATCGTTATGCCATTCATGCGGGTCGGAACTCCAATTGTTATCACTGTGTTTCCACAATGTTCAGACTATACTTTCATCTTCCCGACAATATTTAGGAGATCTGTTTTTAAATAGCGGCGCGCTCCGATGTTATTCATCGTATAGGCACTGGCTATAATTTCCTTTATACCATTTGTCGACAAGTGAAGATTTGACTTCATTGAGCGACAAATTTTTCTCAATATTTCAAAGTCATTTTGCTTTGAAGTTCTTAGAGGGTATCTGTCAAAGTGCGGCATGATTTTTTTTATCAAATCATCCAGACTTCGCACCTCGTATTTGTACGTCTGATCATGACTGTCAAAGCGAATACCGCCACAAGCAAAATAATTTTTCAATTCTTCCAGAACCGATAAATTACGCTTGTTTTGGCTGACCGTGAAACTTGGTCTGACTTCAATCCCGACGGATAATTTATCGCGTCGTGAGAACGAAACCAGAAAGCTTCCTTCGCCATCAACAATTCCCGAAACGTACCAAGGATTTATCTCCATATACTGTCTCCTTTCTTGGGAAGAGCCGGCGTGTTGCCCGCTTTTGGCAGGCCTCATCTTTCGATTCAGTCGTTACGGGGCTTTGCTTCCCAGCAAAGCTTCCCACGGTATTCCCCCATAGGGGTTCACCGTTATGAGCCGGTTTGCTAATATCGCGTCACCGCGATACTCGGGCAAGTATTATCTCCGACCCGGAGATTTGTTCACCCGACAAGGAATTTCGCTCGACGCTTCCTTTTTAATAGCGTTGGACTATATCTTCATCCCCGACTAAGTCGGGGAGCATAGCGTTTAGTCTCTGAGGATCCTAAACTGTTAAGCCCCTGTTACTGCGTAGTAACATTTAATCGCAAATGCGAATTATCCTCAATCATTATTTTTATAACACCATCGCATAAGCGCTCGCTAAAGCACATCTGCAAAAAATTTTGTAGTAGTTTGAAGGTGATATGATTAATGATTAGAGGGGCCTAACGCAATTTTGTTATTAATAACATAATTGCATTAAATTAGTTTCCTGCTGATCATCCCGCTTGGGACTTCCCAGCATATGGCTATGATTGGATTATACCACACATCACTGTGCGGTAAGGCAGCTTTTTTAATGGCTTTGATTTGATCCTCTGCTGATCACGATTGTTTACATATCGCTATCTCCGTCCCAATCCTTGTGAATTCGTGGGTAAACGAATTCACAACCTTAGGACGGTTATAGTTACCGCCGGCGTTCATCAGCGCTTCGGTTCAAGGCTGCCTTCCCGACTAGGTCGGGAAATGACCTCTCCCCTTAACGTTCTGACACTGGCCAGGCATCACCCCCTATACTTCAGCTTGCGCTTTTGCAGGGAGCTGTGTTTTTGGTAAACAGTCGCAGTGCGTCTTTTGTTGTAATCCCGACTAAGTCGGGACGGGCCTTATCCCTAAGTTACGGCCGCTGTATTGCAGAGTTCCTAAACGAGGGTTCTCTCGTACGCCTTGGTCTTCTCGACCTATCCACCTGTGTCGGTTTACGGTACGGTTGCGCGCGACTTAACGATTCATGCCTTTTCTAGGCACCTCTCCGTCTTAAGTTGACTCCACCCGAGGGCTTTGTCTTCGCCTTGCGGCACGTGTATAACCAAAACACGCTTAAAATTTTGAGATGCGCAACATGAATCAAATCGCGCCCAGTGCTGGAATATTAACCAGCTCATCCATCGACTACCCCGCCTGGCGGCGGACTCGCCTTAGGACCGACTAACCCTGGGTCGATTCTCGTTGCCCAGGAAACCTTGGATTTTCGGCGCTCCGGATTCTCACCGGAGTTTTTGCTACTTATGCCTGCATTCTCGCTTCCTTGCACTCCACCACGGCTCACGCCTATGGCTTCAGCGCGCAAGGAACGTTCCTCTACCATTCATCTGTATATAAATATACAAACAAATTCGCAGCTTCGGTACCATATTTAAGCCCCGTACATCTTTGGCGCTAAAACTCTTGACCAGTGAGCTGTTACGCTTTCTTTAAAGGATGGCTGCTTCTAAGCCAACCTCCTGGTTGTAAAAGAATTAGAACCGCCTTGTTTGCACTTAACATGGATTTAGGGACCTTAGCTAGCGATCTGGGCTGTTCCCCTTTTGACAATGGCGCTTAGCCGTCACTGTCTGACTCCTGAGATCTGGCTACTGGCATTCGGAGTTTGATTGAAAACGGTATCCCGAAGGACCCAATTCTCATCCAGTGCTCTACCGCCGATAGAAACTCTCAAGGCTAGTCCTAGAACTATTTCGAGGAAAACCAGCTATCACCGAGTTCGATTAGAATTTCTCTCCTATCCACAGTTCATCTCCGCGTGTTGCACGGCGCGTGAGTTCGGACCTCCCCTTCGATTTCTCGAAGGTTCATCCTGACCATGGATAGCTCACCCGGTTTCGGGTTATGTGCGTGCCACAAACGCCCTTTCAGACTCGCTTTCGCTGCGCCTACGCCCCAGAGGGGCTTAAGCAAGCGGCACACATCACACTCGCAGGCTCATTCTTCAATAGGAACACGGTCACCCTTGCGGGCTCCCGCTCTTTGTAAGCGCATGGTTTCAGATACTATTTCATCGCCCTCTCCGGGCTGCTTTTCACCTTTCCCTCGTGGTACTTGTCCACTATCGATCACCAAAAGTATTTAGTCTTGGACCATAGTCGGCCCGGCTTCAGACGGAATTTCACGAGTTCCGTCCTACTCAAGAACACTAGCTATGATTTTTTAACTCCTTTCGCGTACGGGACTATTACCCTCTCTGGTTGTTCTTTCCAGAACATTCTACTAGGAAGGTTAAAACGCTCACCCGACTTTGCAGAAAGTCGGCGCTAATGTCTTACAACACTCCACAAACAACGGTCTGCACCTTTAAGCCGCGTCAAATTAATCTTGCGATCAACCGTTCGCGGCAACATTTATGGAGTTTGGACTTTTCCCTTTTCGCTCGCCGCTACTAAGGGAATCTCTTCGATTTATTTTCCTCTGGCTACTGAGATGTTTCACTTCGCCAGGTCTTCTTCATGCGGCTATGTATTCACCGCACAATGATCTCTTGCCAATTCCATCTCCAAACTTTTGCTTGAACAAGATTGGCTTAGCGTTTCTTTCAGAAACGGAATTGGCAAGAGATCGGGTTTCCCCATTCGGAAATCCCCGGGTCAAAGGTTGCTTGGGACCTCTCCGAGGCTTATCGCACCCTGCAACGTCCTTCATCGTCTTTTGGTGTCAAGGCATCCGCCATGCGCCCTTGGTAAAATTGCGCACGACAGAAGCACTAAATTGTGCTTCGTCGCTTACTACCCTATTGCTTTACCACCACACCAAAATTTTTTGGTGTGCGTGGTTTATTTTAAATTGTCAAAGTGCTTTCTTTTGTCGTCCGTCTCTGTCATTCTGAGCGAAGCGAAGAATCCCTCTCAAAACCCTTCACTCTGTTCAGAATTTAAAAGAGCCGCTTCCAAGCGGCTCCAAATAAAGTCAGAAAAAAATCTGATTTAGTCCCGTCAAAGGCGGGCAAGCGCTTGGTTTGTCATCCTGAACTTGTTTCAGGATCTGTTCGTCTCTATGGAACAACATTTGTGTTTGTTTCACTTGTCATTCCCCCGACTTAGTCGAGGGAATTCACAATTTAGTTCCCAGAGGTCCAAGCGATAAATCTACTGGACGTGGTCCCGATAATTTTGTCATTCCCGCGCAAGCGGGAATCCAGTCGGGATTTTAGGCAAAGTCCATAATATCAAAATACCAAAAATTTGTCAAGGGTATGTACAGTTAACACCATAGGGTAACATATGGTAGTATCAAGGGTTACACCTGTTCACTGTGTGAACAGTAATAATCGCTTAACCATATGGCCTATCCAATGGCAGCTGGTCGTCGGGAA
>SCQK01000008.1 GCA_004321885.1 Patescibacteria group bacterium
TACAGTTTTTTTAATCAAATCAACCAAATTTGGGTGATAGTGTTCATATTGATTTTTTCCTTCTTTATTTAAATATATTTTAAACCACTCTGGATGGGAACTGCGATAGTAATCGGCCATGCCAGCAATTGTTTTGAATCCGGTGTTCATTTCTTTGGCCAACCCGCCGTTAGTCATCCATCCTTCCGGCGCTATTTCACCTCTTTCATCCGCTTTCTGTTTAATCAAATTTATCAAGTCATGGTGATAATGTTCTGATGGTCTTGCTTTTTTATCTAAGTATATTTTAAACCACTCTGGATGATATCGGCGATGAATTTGGGCTAAGGATCGTACGAAATTCCAACTTACCCCCAATAAAACAGCCACCCCACCATTAGTCATCCATCCTTCCGGCGCTAATTCACCCCTTTCTTCTATATTTCTTTTTATTAGATTAATTAAATCTGGATGAAAATGCTCGTTTGGTTTATGTGCCTTGTCTAAGTATATTTTAAACCACTCTGGATGGGAACTGCGATAGTGATCGGCCATGTCAGCAATTGTTTTGCATCCGGTGTTCATTTCTTTGGCCACCTCCCTATTAGTCATCCATCCTTCCGGCGCCAACTCCCTTTCTTCTATATTTCTTTTTATTAGATTAATTAAATCTGGATGAAAATGCTCGCGGGCGCTTTTACTGGATTTTTCTAAATACATTTGAAACCATTCAGGATGAGAATGGCGATGTGGTGCTGCAAGTAATTTTATACTTGAATTACTAATATCTAATATTTCAGCTAATCCATTATTGGTTTTCCAATCATCTGGTGCTGTGGTTCCCCTGTTAGATAGTGTCAGTTTTATTAAGTCGATTAAATTTGGATGGTAATGTTCGGTTGGCTTATTTGATTTGTCTAGGTATGTTTTAAACCATTCTGGGTGCGAATTGCGATAAGCGTTTGCTAAATTATTGATTATTTTTCTTCCGGCTTTAAGTTCTCTCTCTAAACCAAAATTTGTAAACCAGCCGTTAGGAGGCTGTGGTACCCTTTTGTTTAGGTACTCTCTTATTAGATTTATCAGATTCGGATGTAAATATTCGTGTTTATTCTGTCTATTTCCTAGATATATCTTAAACCATTCTGGGTGAGAATCGCGATAAGAATTAGCCGTTGACTCTATGAGATAGGAACTAACATTAAAAGATTTCGCCACCCCGTTATTAGTCATCCATCCTTCCGGAGCCCTTTCGGCTTTCTCTGTTTTTTCAATTGTTTGTACTACCGGTGTTATACCTCCTTCTGGTTTTCTATTCATATCTTAGTGTTTATTATGGCTATATTTTACCTTTTTTATAGCACCGTGTCCATTAATGAAAACCCAGCGGTTTTATGCGCTGGGTTTTTGTGTTTTGTCATAGGAACCACAGAAAATGTGTGAGAGGGGCAGCGCGACGTGAGTCGGCTGCCCCCCCTCTTTCTCCTAGTCTGGTATTTCAAGCGGATAAGCGCGCATGGGGCGTTCGATGCCCAGCGCCTGGCTGATGTCTTTGGGGCGGTTGAAGGTTTTGCCGTCAACTTCCACCTTGGTCAGACGGACCACACCGCCGTCAGTGGTGATGTTGGGGATGCAGATTCCCCGGTACCCAACGGCTACGATCAAGCCCGGCTTGAAGGACAACACCTCCCTATATCGAGCGCTTACCTTGTTGTGTGGGTATGGCTCGACTTCGAGTACACGGAACACCGTGTTGCCGATGCGGAGGGTTCTGCCGATAACCTCACGTCCAAAGAGCAGCATGCCATGTCTCCTTGTTGGCGGTTTTAAGTCTGTCCGTTGTTTAAAACACTAATCTGAAAATACTGGCTTGTCAATATTATTGTACAAAAAACCAGCCCTCCGAAGTTATATCGGAGGGCTGTTGTATTTTTGGACGATTGGCGAAAGGGATTCCTCCCCGCCCTGGGCGGGTCGGAATGACAAAACCTCACCCCCTGCCCCTCCCCTTATAGGGGAGGGTGCGATTAAACCCTCGGCGGGAGGTTTTCTTTATTCAAGAATTTTTTGATGTCGTCTATCGTACTCATGAATTGCGCCGGGAAGATGATGGTGGAATTTTTTTCAATGCTGATTTCCGCCATGGTCTGCAAGTTGCGCAGTTGCAGGGCGATGGGGTGGGCCATCATCACGTCGGCGGTATCGGCCAGTTTTTGCGAGGCCAGGAATTCGCCCTCGGCCGCGATGATTTTGGCGCGCTTTTCCCGTTCGGCTTCGGCCTGTTTGGCCATGGCCCTTTGCATGCCCTCGGGCAGTTCAATATCTTTTATTTCCACCACGGCCACGACCACGCCCCAGGCCTCGGTGTGCGCGTCCAACACCTTGGCGATTTCTTTGTTGATGGTTTCGCGCTCGCTTAGTATTTCGTCCAATTGAAATTTGCCCACGATGTTTCGCACCGAGGTTTGCGCGATTTGGTTGATGGCCGACATTACGTTTTCAATGGCCACGATGCTTTTGATGGAGTCCACAATTTTATAATAAGCCACGGCCGACACGTCCACGGACACGTTGTCTTTGGTAATAATTTTCTGCGGCGGAATGGGCAGGGTAACGGTGCGAAAATCCACCTTGCGCATCTGTTCAATAATTGGAATAATCCAGCTTAAGCCGGGTTCTTTGACGCGCACGATTTTACCCAGGCGGAAAACCACGCCTTTTTGGTATTGCTGGACAATGCGCAGGCCCCAGAAAATGACGATGACCGCGATGACTATAATCCACCATGTTAGCGACATATGGTTTTGATTAGTGAATGAGTACCCCTCTCTATCTCTCCCCTTATCAAGGGGAGAGAAAAGTAAGTGTACAGTACAATACCTCTGTTTTTTTGTCCACAGGGGTGGCTTGCGTGAAAAAAAATATCTGCTATAATGCACTGGCGACAATTCAAGTGTATTTGTGGAAGTGAGGTATCGGGCTTTTGGCCCTTAATTCCTCCACTGTGCCGCAACGGTAATGGTCGCCTTCGGCGACCGAGTCCGGTCTTCAAATATACTAAATCTCCCGAGCAGGAAATATTGTTTTCGCGTCAATTTCTGCTCGGCAGAAATTTTTTTGTTATGAAAGGGATTCTTCCCCGCCCCGGGCAGGTCAGAATGACAATCGGGATGTTGATTTTGCTGATTTTAATCGCGATAGCGAGCGGGGTGTGGTTGTTGTTGGCAGAACAGAAAGATGCGAATACCCCTCTCTCTGTCTCTCCCCTAAAGGGGGAGAGAAGTTTGGATGCCTCTCCCCCTCCTGACATTCAGGCTCCACAGCCCCGACGTAAAGTCGGGGACTATGGAGCCAGCCTCGTTACCCCTCCCCAACCCTCCTCCCGAAACAAGTTCGGGACAAGCTCTTATAAAGTGGAGGGTACGGCCACGAGCGCGCCGGTCGTTGGCGCGAAAATGCTCATCGGCGGGCAAGAGTTTATTTTTTCCGTCCCCGCGGGCGCCACGGTTTATGACGCCATGAAACAGCTGGCGGATGAGAAAAAAATATTTTTCAGCGGCAAAGAATACGCGGGCATGGGATTTTTTGCGGAAGAAATAAACGGCTTGCAAAACGGTGACGGCGGCAAGTATTGGATTTATTATGTCAACGGCCAGCAGGCAAAAGTAGGAGTCTCAAGTTATTTAATTAAATCAAGTGACATAATTTCTTGGGTGTATGAAAACGAAAAATTTTAGAGGAGCAATTTTTGTCAACATCGTATTTTTTTTGGCAATAAGCGCGGCGGTTTTTTACGCGACGCCGGCGCAAGCGGATGAGGCGACCACTTCCACGCCCGCCTCCACCATTATCGTGCGCCATGAAAATCAAGTTGTGTTTAGCGGCTCTGCGCCCTTAGCCGCCACCATCTATCACGATGACGTAAATAATATTGATTACACGTTGGCCACCGGCACGGTTTTTTCCGCCCTGGCGGCCGCGGACAATGCCAGCGCGGCCTTTGATATTACGGACGCGCAATTTAATTCCGGCTTCAACAGTTTTTACGTGGCCTGCCTGGCCATCGCCAGCTCCACCAGCAGTACTGCGCCGCAAAATGCCTGCGCTAATTGGAACTATGTCGTGAACAATACTTACCCAAGCGTGGGCATGGATAAATATAATTTAAGCGGGGGCGAAACAGTATACGTGTATTTTTCCGATTCATGGAAAATTTCCGCTTCTACCAGCACCTTTCCGGCCAATACCACGACTACCCTGCAAACCTGGCGCTACCAATACGATAACACGGCCGAGCCCTGGGCGCCGGACGGCAATGACCTGATTGATATTTCCGTCAGCAATCCCTCGTCAACCGGCTGGTGGGACGCGACTATCACCGCTACCACCACACAAAGCAATGCCGGCGGCGCAGTTGATTTTAAGTTCGCGGCCACGGGCACATATTTCGCCAAAATCACATCGCTTGACTGGTCAAAATGGAGCAATCCCATCACCCTTTCCGTGTTGCCCGCTCTTGAAGTTGCGGCCGCAACCACCAGCGCCGAGCAAATCAACGCGGCAGTGGCGAAAGTTTTGAATTTTTTGAGAACAAAACAGGGCGCGGACGGCGCAATTGCGGATTTGGGCACATCGGATTGGGCCGCCATGTCTTTTGCCGCGAGCAACACTTACGCGGCCGATGTCAAAAGCGCCGGCGCCTCGCTGGGAGAATTTTTAAGCGGCGCCGAAGCGACCACATCCACGGACCCGCTTAATATCTGCGCCGGCTATGCCCGGCACGCGCTGGGTTTGCTGGCCGCCGGAATTGATAAAAGCGACGTCAAGATAGTTGAATTGAAAGACAAAATAAAAACCCGGTGTTATGCGGCCGGAATTGTGGGCAAAGCAGGCATCAACGATGATATTTTTATTTTGTTGGCCCTGCTGGCGGCCGATGAAAGCGTGGACAGCGAAATCGCGCAGGCCGCGCTAACGGCCGTCAAAACCGACCAGCAGGCAAGCGGCGCTTTTACCTGGAGCGGCTGGCCCGGCCAGGATGTAACCGGCGCGGCCATAAACGCGCTGAAATACGCGGCCGGCCGCGGCGCCGCAGTGGACGCGTCTGTGTTTGACAACGCGAAAAATTATTTGCGTTCCACCCAGTTGCCCGATGGCGGCTGGGGATTTGGCGCGGCCGACGCACTGACGACTGGCTGGGCGATGTATGGTCTAAACGCGCTGGGCGAAGGCCAAAGCCAATGGACAAACGCCCAGGGGAAAAATCCGTGGTCCGTGCTGGTCGGCACACTGGGCGCGGGCGGATATTATGAAACTGCCTGGAGCGCCGACGGCATTGATTGGTTTGCCACCAAGCACGCCGTGCCGGCCCTGCTGGGAAAATCATGGCCAGTTGTTTTGGCTCCGCGATATGTTGCCGCGCCTGCCTCGCCGGCAGTCGGCGGTTCTTCGCCGCCCGACGCGTCGCCTATAGACGCGCCGGTTTATTCCGTTCCGATTAGTTCATCTTTGCCCGGGATAGTTTCTTTCAGCGCCGTCACTGCCCCAAACAGCGCGGCCGCCGCGACTATTGTTGAAAGCGATAATGCCGCTATTTCGCCGCCAAACGCTCGCATCATCAAGTCGCTCAGGCAATTCGTCGCGTCTAAAAGCAAAGTGTTGCAAACCGCGGCCGGAATTAAAGCCGCCCCTGCCGGCGCCGCCAGCGAACAAAAAATCGCTTCACAAAAAATCGGTCGCCTAAGGCGACCGACTGCCATCGCGGAGGAAAAAAATCCCCGTGAAAATCCCCGCGCAAAAATTAAAGTTATATTTTACGCTTCGGCAATCGGCGTCGTGCTGGCCGGGCTATACCTGGGGCGTGGTCTGCTCGGGAAGGTTTGAAACCGGATTGGCTTTGGCGCTCGCGTAAAGAGCAATCGCGGCCAGCGCCGAGAGCGGAGTGAAGATGGCGTTGATGGCCGAGCTGATAATACTTGTGGAAATTTCGCGCGTGAACTCGTCTTTGACCAGTAGGCCAAACGGCGCGCTCAAAATCAGCGCAATAAGCGAAGACCCCAGGCCGATGACAACCGCTGGCGCGAGCAAGCGCCAAAGTATTCCCCACCAGCGGCCGGCCACCATGGCCTTGCTTTCGCGCAAGGCGCTCATTCCGGTTTTGCCTTCCAAAGCCACGATATAGAAAACAAACGAATACCAGACCGAAAAAATAATACCCGGGACAATGAGCAGGAAAGTGCCTCCTAAAATAATAATCCCCGCGAGCAGAGACGTGTACACGACCGGCCAAATTAAATTATTGCTTTGGCTGAAAGTTTCTTTCCAGTGCGGCAGTGGCTGGTCTTCCACCAATTTGAGCAGGGCGCGCGATAGGGCAATGGCGGCCCACAGCATAAATACCAGCCCGATGGCCACCAATCCAAAAAACAGCGCCAGCGCGCCGATCGCGGTCTTGGATGGGCCAAAAATTGAATAAAGGTAGGTGTTGGCGGTGTCAAGTATAAACAAAATTACGGTTGGCAAAAATATAAGCAACATGTAATTGCTTAGGTTTTTCCAGTTTTTTTTGTACAAATTCCAGCTTTTGCTTAAAATTTCTTCGGTGGAGATGAGCATAAGTGTATTATAAAATAGTTTTTAATAAAGCCACGGCCTTTTGTTTTATTATATCAATTTTATCGGCAGTGGACAAGTAGTGAACGGCTGTGCCACGGTCGGTAAAGATTTTTTGGTACTCGGGATTTTTGAATTGCGCTTCGGCTTTTTTCAAAAATTCCAGTTTTTCAAAAACAGCATTATCTTTTTTATCGCCCCTTTCGTTCAGCCGCGCCAGGGCTTCTTCGGCCTGGAGGTCGCAGATAATCAGATGGTCGGGGCGATGTTCCAAAGCCAGAGCGTTGCCGGGAAGCGCGGCTATCCCGGCGAAGTTCATTTCGCCTCCAAATGTTTGGTAGGCCAGCGAAGTGCTAAACGAGCGGTCGGCGATAATACAACGGCCATCGGCCAGCAGTGGGATATACATTTTTTTATATAAAATTAAGCGGTCAAGCGAATAGGCCTGGGCAATGGCGGCCATGGAATAATTATTGCCATTTTTTATCAGCTCTTCACGGATGACTTTACCCACGCCTGTGTAGGTGGGCTCGGCGGAAAAAATAAAATCATACGGGCGCGTTTCCGTCAGGGACGGGTATTCACATGTTTCTTTAATATAATTTTTCAAATCAAAAATACCGTTGCCTTCGGCCGCCAACTCTTCTTTCCAAAAATTAATAATTGTTCCCTTGCCGCTACCGTCAATGCCGTCTATGACAATGAACATATACCTAAATTTTCAATTCGCAAATTGATAAATTGAAAATTATTTTACCCGATACTTTACCTGCACCACGTTTGTATCAAGTTGTTTGGTCTCCAAAAGTTCCAAATTCAAATCCACGTCCGCGCCTAAAAAAAGCGGCAGGCCTTTGCCAAAAAGTTTGGGCTCTATCGTGAGCCAGGTTTCATTTATCAGCCCCTCTGTCAAAAATATCCCGTTGATGGTGGCCCCGCCGCCGATGATGACCGAAGAAAAGCCGCGCTGTTCCAAGTCGGCCAAAAGTTCTTTTGGTTGCTTGTCAGTATATTCTACCGAGCCGGCAATATTTTTGCTCGCGTCGGGTTTGCGGGTCATGACAACGATGAGCCGGCCAGGCAAGGGCTTGCCTACTGTGGCATAAGTGGCCTGGCCGAAAATAATGACACCGGCTTTTTTGGTTTCTTCCACGAACATTTTTTTGTCGGCCTTGCTGGTCCAGTCGGCCGTATGCTTGCTGTCCCGACCGATGAGCCCGTCCGCCGTAACGGCCATTAGTAATATAGTTTTCATACAGCTATCTCAAAATTTATTTTCGGATAACTTTGGTAATTTAGAATTTTCGTGTCCTCGTACTTCCAGTCAAAAATGGAAGTGAAATTTTCGGTTTGGATTTGCGGCAGGGGGTAAGTGTTCGGGTCGCGGGTGAGTTGTTCTTTCATTCCCTCAACGTGGTTTAAGTATATGTGGGTGTCCGCCAAAAATCCCACGAGTTTTCCTTCTTGGTAGCCCGTTTCTTTTGCCAACAGATGAAGCAGGGTGGCGTAGCTGGCGATGTTAAACGGCAGGCCGAGCGCCGTGTCCACGGTTCGCTGGCTCCAAAGCAAATTTAGCCGACCAGACATCACGGTCACTTGAAAACCAAAATGGCAGAAAGGCGGGTTTACTATGTCCCTGTCCATCGGGTTCCAAGCCAAAACCATCATTCGTCTGCTGTGGGGGATCGATTTTAGGTCGTCAACCGTTCTTTTTAATTGGTCAACTCCCTGGCCGGTGTAGTCCACATCATATCCGGCGTACTTGGCGCCGAAATGTCGCCACTGCCAGCCGTAGATGGGTCCAAGGTCGCGTTCCTCCAACATTTTCTTTTTTGATTCTTCGTCGTGGCTGTATGGCACTTTGGCCGGCGTGCACCACTCATCCCAGATGTGATTATTTCGGTCTTGCAGCCATTTTTTGTCGCTGATACCCTTGATGAAAAATTCCAGTTCCGAGGCCACCAGGCGATAGGGAATTTTTTTGGTGGTGAGCAAGGGAAAACCCTTGGACATGTCGTGTTCAAACAAGGCCCCGGCAATGGCAATAGTGCCGGTGCCGGTACGGTCTTCCTTTTTTTCCCCTTTTTCCAAAATCGCGCGGACAATATCCAAGTATGCTCGCATAAAAATATTATTATCCCGTGCTGCCGAAGCCGCCGCGGCTGTCGTCGCTCATTTTATCGGTTTCTTCCCACTCGGCCGTGTCCACGCGCAGGAAAGAGGCTTGGGCCACCCGTTCGCCGCGCTCAATTTTGACTTCGGCATCGGTAAAATTGTAGGCCAAAAATTTTATTTCGTCTTCTTCGCCGTGATAATCCTGATCCACGATGCCGATGCCGTGCGGGGAGAGCAGGCCTTTTCTTTTGGGGGTGCTGGAGCGGGGAGTGACGGCCAGCATATAGCCCTTGGGGACTTCAATTATAAGATTGGTCGGTATCAGGGCGATGGTTTTGGGCGCGATGGTGATGTCTTCGCGCGAGTACAGGTCAAACGCCACCGAGCCCGGAGTTTTGTATTCAGGCAGGGGCATGGTTTTATCAATTCGTTTGATTTTTACTCGCATAGTCGTCCAGGGTTTTCAAAATATTCGTTTTAAATTCCTCCATCGCGCCCGTATTCAAAATCGTGTAGTCGGCCATAGCGATGGGCCCGCTTTTTTCAATATTTTCAATTTCCGCGTAATCGCGCGAGCGCGCTTCTTCTTTGGAAAAATTGCGGTTGCGCAAGTCGGTATCGCCCGCGCCCATTTGTCTTTTGGAAATTCTTTCGTGCCGCAAAGCCGGCGGCGCGTACACGGCCATCACCGTCAGCCGAGCGCCGTAGTAATCCTTCAAAATTTTATATTCGCTCCAGCTGTACAAGCCGTCGGCCGCCAGATTTTGTTTTTCCAAAATCGCGTCAAATTTGGGCAGGTTTAATTTGGCGAAAGCGCCCATGCCGTGCTCCTTGCGCACGGCTTCGCGCACGGCTTTTTCATTGGCCTCGTTGATTTTCATGCCGCGTTCTTTCAAAATATCCAGCGTGATTTGCCCCAAACGCACGTAACCCCAGCCGCGGCTAACCAGTTCATCGGACAGGGTGCTTTTGCCGGCTCCGCACATGCCTACGATGGCTATGATTTTACTTGCCCCACTCGCACACATATTGTCTGTATTTTATTCCGGCCGCGTCAAACAAACGGCGGGCGGCGGCGAAAGCGTCCACGTCGTGATATTTGTCGCTTTCAAATATCACTTCAATGATGCCGTTTTGAATCATTGTTTTAGCGCATTCGTTGCAGGGGAAAAGCGTACAGTAGGTTTTGCAGCCGCGGGTGTCGTTGTTGGCGTTGTAAACGGCGTTTTCCTCGGCATGGCAGACATAGGCGTATTTGGTGTCTAGAAATCCGCCCTCGCGTTCCCACGGCAATTTGTCGCTGGCTATGCCGCGCGGGAAGCCGTTGTAGCCCATGCCGACCACCACGTTATTTTTGTCAACGACCACGGCTCCGGCCTGGGTGGAAGGGTCTTTACTGCGCTCGGCGATGACGTGCGCCATGCGCATAAAACATTCGTCCCAGGAGATGCAATTTTCGCGGGCTGAAGTAGTCATATCTAGGTATATAGTGTTGGGCATTTTAACAAAAAAGCCGGCTTTACGCAAGCCGGCCCGTGTCCCCGTCAACGTCAATTATATCGCCGTCCCTTATCTTTTTCATGGCGTCTTTTACCCTCACCACGCAGGGCTTTTTCAGTTCGCGCGCCACAATGGCCGCGTGCGAAAGCAGTCCGCCCTGTTCGCAAACAATCGCCGCCGCTTTTTTCATGAGCGGCACATAGTCAACCGTGGTCATTTCGCAAACCAGCACCTCGCCGTCGTTAAATTCCGCGCCTTCGGCCTTGGCGACCAGCCGCGCCGGTCCACGTGCTCGCCCAGGACTGGCGCCGATGCCGTCAATGTCGGCCTTTGTTTTTGGAAAAATAGATGAAAAATTGTTATTAAACATTTTGTAAAGCACGCGATTGTAGTCAATGAAGGAAATGCCATTGTCAGGCCAGACGACAAATTCAAAATATCCTTTTAAATATCCTTGCGAAGTGAATTCGGCCTGGAGTTTTTCGCGCAAAAGCGTGTGTTTGTCGGCGGACACAAGCAAAAACCTCAGCGCCTCCATGGTCAGTTTTTTTATTTCAGCGTTGTTTTTTGAGTAAAGCCAATTGGCGAAATCAAAATAAAAAATGGTCGGCGGTTCCTCGTAGAACCCCTGGGTCAATTGCCAGTGTGCTCCTTTGGCGATTTCTCCCCAGACGCCTGAATCGGTGACTATAAAAATGGCTGAAAATAGTGTGTCGTCGTTGTGCGGTATCGCCTCGGCTTTATAATCGTCAGGGTTGATATCAAGAGAATTAAACCAGAGCAGGTTTTCTTTTAGAGTTTTTCCGCGAACGCGAAGTTTGGGCAAGCCCGGCTGCAACGGCACCAATCGCAGGGCGCATTTCTGGTTGCCTTTTCTCTTTAAAATATCAAAAAAAACAGCCGTTCGGTCAACGATATCCCGGGCTGTCATTTTTTCCGGCTTGTCGTACTTTATGCCCAAAATTTTATTTAAGATTTCCAGCCGGTCTCTTTTATTGTTGTCCTCGTCTCGGAAAACGGCAAGATTGGAAAAATCAATTTTTTCCATCCACTCAGTTATTGAGGGCATCTGTTGGTCCGCTATCTCTTTGATGTTCATACTTCGCTCGATTTTTATTCCGGTAATTTTCCACCTCGGCGATTATTTTTCTGGCTATTGATATTGGGTACGCCGGTCTCATGCTTATGCCTGTTTCGTGGCAGAGCATTATGCCGTCAACGCCGTCTAACACCATGTTGGTCAAATCGGATAACTCGCATCGCTGGGGGATGTAATTATGAATAGTACTTTCTAAAATTTGTGTGGCGATAATCAGCGGTTTGTTATTTTTTTTGCACAACGCGATCAGGTATTTTTGGTAAAGGCCAATTTTTTCAAAAGGGGCGTGTATGCCCAAATTTCCGCGCTCCATGAGTATCATATCGCCGTAGTTTATGATTTCAGGAGCGTTTTTAACGCCTTCTTCACTTTCAATTTTTAAAATGATTTTCGGTTTTACGTTCCAGGACAATTTTTCAATCGCCGTTTTGTATTTTTCGGCGATAATTGCGCTGTCCACGAAGGGGCAAGCGATATAATTAGGGTCGAGCGAAATCAGTTTGGGCAGAATTTTTTCTTCCAGCTGGCGTATGTGTTCCTCCATGTTGTAGGGATTGTCTTGCACGTTTATGCCTTTGTATCGCAAAATAGTTCCGGAGTTTAAAACGAGGCATTCCAAGGAGTCGCTGGAAAGGACGCTAATAATTTTGATAGCGACTTCTCCCTCGTCAATTACAATGGTTTGTTCCGGGAAGAGCTCGTTGCCCGCGTTCGGCAGCTGAACGGGCAAAAAGACGATAGGGTCGTCGCTGTAGGAGGCTGTTTTCAGTATTATCTTGTCGCCTTCCTGAACGGTAAAAGTTTTTTGCGGAAAATCTCCCAGCCGTATTTTCGGATTTGGCAAATCAATAAGAATTTTTGTACTGCTGTTCAGTTCGCTTATGACGTTTTGGGTAAGGCGGATTGATTCCATTTTTTCTTCGGCCGTGCCGTAAGAAAAATTGAAGCGCAGTACGTCACTGCCGGAAAGAATCATTTTTTTTAAAATGTTGAGGTTGGAAGACAGGTGAGAGGCCGTAGCTATAATAAGCATAGATTTTATTTTTGTCTGCGATGATGCGACTGCCACTCTTTAATTGATTTTTTCATCAGGCTCCAAAAGGGGAATCTTTTCCAGTCAAATTTTTCTTTTATCAGCAATTCGTTGGCTATCAGGCGGCGCATGTATTGGCTGATTATCAGGGGCTGTTTCCAAAAATAAATTTTTTTGTTTTCCTCAAGTAATAAGTAAGAAGGATTGTCTTTGACTTGAAACCCGAGTTCTTTGTAGTTTTTTAATACTGTCGCTTTCCCCAGATGGGATTCTATTTTTTTGCGCAACGGGATGTTGAAAGGTAGTATGTGGAAGTGGGCGTGTTCAACGCAACATCCGCCTTTATCGTCATATGACGCCCCGTGTTCAAAGCAAATATAGTTGCGATAGTTTTTTTTCTTTATAAATTTTTCGGTCTCAGTTTTTATTTCTATAAATTGGTTGTATACTTTCGGTTCATTTAAAAAACTGCCGATCGCCCGTTGGTGAGCATGAGAAATTATTAGAAAATAATAAGGTAAAAAGGAACCCTTGGCCGGCGCAAGATAAAAATGGTTATTTTCAGTGATTTTTTCTTTGGTTAGTATTTTATGGTCGCAGAATGGACATTCCATAGAGCAAAACACCCCCTTGCGGGGGTGCCTTGTTTTAATTGCTTGAAACTTTTATAGCCGGCCCCATCGCCGAGCAAATGATGAAGTTCTTAATGAACGCACCTTTGGCCGACGCCGGCTTGGCTTTTTTGAGAGCGTCCAGAAAGGCCGTGAGATTTTCGGCCAGCTGGGTTTCGCTGAAGCTGGCCTTGCCGATGAGTTGGTGCACGTTGCCGGTATCGTCGTTTTTGAAAGTTACCTTGCCTTTTTTCAATTCCTCTATCATTTTTTTCAGGTTTGGGCCCACGGTGTCGGTTTTAGGGTTCGGCATCAAACCCTTAGGGCCGAGTATTTTGGCGATTTGGGCCAGTTTGGGCATCAGGTCTGGAGTGGTTACCGCGACTTCAAATTCAATCTTGCCCGTGTCTTTTATTTTTTTAATTTCTTCTTCGCCGTAGACAAAGTCGGCTCCGGCTTCTTTGGCTTCTTTTTCTTTGTCCGGCGCCACGAAAGCGGCGATGGTTTTGGTTTTGCCGGTGCCGTGCGGCAAGACCACGGTAGCGCGCACCTGTTGCTCGCTTTTTTTGGTGTCAATGCCTAATTTGGCGTGCGCTTCCACCGAGGCGTCAAATTTAACATTGGCGGTTTCCTTTACCAATTTCACGGCTTCCTCCACGCCGTACTGCTTGTTTTTTTCCACTTTCGCCTTGAGGGCGGACATCCGTTTGGACATAAATATTGTTCTGGATTCCGGTCGCCTGCGGCGACTGGAATGACAGAGTAATGTGGTGCAAACTCCCGACTGAATCGGGATCCCACGTTGCCCCGATTATATAATAAAGAAGGTTGTTTTGTCAAGATGTTGCGAAAAAGCGCGTTTTAGGTTAGAATATTGAAAATATGCTCACGAATATCATATTAGCTAACGTGTTGATGGGGCTTGTCGGAGTTGTCGGGGCTTACGTCGCCGTCAGATTTTTGGCGAAAAATCATGACCGTCTGGTTTTTTTGGTAAGCTTTGCCGCCGGGTCGCTTATCGCCGTTTCGTTTTTTGACCTCTTGCCCGAAGCGGTAGAAGCCCACGGCGATTTGGGCGTTATTTTGCAGTTTGTGGTGGCCGGTATTTTAATTTTTTTGCTTATTGAAAAAGCCCTCCTTTATTATCATTGTCATGACGTGGATTGTCACGAGCATGGCACGACGGGGATGATAATTTTGGGCGACAGCTTTCACAATTTTTTGGATGGCGTGGCTATCGCCGGCAGTTTTTTGGCTGGCTGGCAGGTAGGCATTTTTACCACGTTGGCTATTATTATCCACGAAATACCGCAGGAAGTCGGCGATATGGGGGTGCTGATGCACGGCGGTTACAGCCGCGCCAAAGCCCTGGCCTACAATTTTCTTTCCGCTCTGACCGCGATTTTGGGCGGTCTTATCGGTTATTATTTTCTGCGTCAGTTTGAGCAGTTTATTCCGTATATTTTGGCGTTGGTCGCCGGCGGCTTCATATATATAGCCGCGGCCGATTTATTGCCGAAGCTCAATCACGCCAACGATAGCCGGTGGAAAATATTTTTGAACAGCTTGTGTGTGGTTTCGGGCGTGGCGGTTATCTGGCTGCTCGCGAAGTTCGTTGGAGAATAATTTTTTCTTTGGAAAATTTAAGCCCTTCTTTTTTGAGCAAATTGATTTTTTCGGAGATGCCGCGGTTGAAGCCGCGCATTTTTTTATCCGAGCCGACCACGCGATGGCAGGGGATTCCGGGGTCAGAATTTTTATTGAGGATATTGCCAACGGCGCGGTAAGCGCGAGGACTGCCGGCGCGGACAGCGACTTGTTTGTACGTCAAAGTTTTCCCTTTCGGAATTTTAGCGACTATGGCCAAAACTTTTTGCTTAAAAGTTTTATTCATACAGATATTGTAACATTAAATAAAGCGTGATAAAATAATTGCCATATGCGCTACTCGCAACTTTTCGGGAAAACCAGTAAAACTGCGCCGGCCGACGCCGACAGCGTCAATGCCCAGCTCTTAACCAAGGGCGGGTTTATTGCCAAGCAGATGGCCGGTGTTTATAATTATCTGCCGTTGGGGCTTCGTGTTTTAACAAAAATTCAAAATATCATCCGTGAGGAGATGAACGCAATCGGCGGAAATGAAATACTGATGCCCGCGTTGACGTTGGAAGAAAGTTATAAAGAAACCGGAAGAGACGTCGTCTTGGCCGATATACTTTTTAAGAGCGAAGGCCGTGATGGAAGCAAAATGGTTCTCAATCCAACCTGCGAAGAAGTAATTACGCCGCTGGTAAAAAAATTTGTCTTTTCCCATCGCGATTTGCCGCTGGCGGTCTACCAGATACAAAACAAGTTTCGCAACGAGCCGCGCGCCAAATCCGGTTTGCTTCGCGGGCGCGAATTCAACATGAAGGATTTGTATTCTTTTCATAAAGACGAAAATGATTTGAATGAGTATTATGAAAAAGCCAAGCAAGCGTATTTTAATATCTACAATCGCGTGGGGTTGGGTGATATTACCGTCTTAACTTATGCTTCCGGCGGGGCTTTCAGCAAATACTCTCATGAGTTTCAAACTTTAACCGATATCGGCGAGGACACGATTTATTTGTGCGAGAAATGCAAAGTGGCCGTAAATAAAGAAATTATTGACGAGCAAAAAGCCTGTCCTTCTTGCGGAAATAAAAAATTGATTGAACAAAAAGCTGTTGAAGTCGGTAATATCTTTAAATTGCGGACGAAGTTTTCCGATGCTTTTTCATTTTATTATGCTGATGAAAACGGCAAGCAAAAAATAGTTGAAATGGGGACGTATGGTATTGGCCCGTCGCGACTGATGGGCGCGCTGGTGGAAGTTTTCCACGATGACAAGGGAATAATTTGGCCCGAAGCCGTGGCGCCGTATCAATATCATTTGCTCACTATCGGCAAAGAAGCTGAAGCGGCCAAAGCCGGCGAGAAGTTATACGCCGATTTGCTGAAAAAAGATACGGAAGTGTTGTATGACGACCGCGACGCTTCGCCCGGCGCCAAACTGGCAGACGCCGACCTGCTCGGCATCCCCACGCGTTTGGTAATATCAAAAAAGACATTAGAAAAAAATAGTGTGGAAGTGAAGAAAAGAAATGAGAAGGAAGCGAAATTGGTCGCGCTGTCTGTCATTGCGAGCGAAGCGAAGCAATCCCAAACTTAATGTGTTAAACCCTCCTATGTCCGAACTCAAACCACCCTCCACGGAAGAATTGGCAAAAATGCAAGAATTGGCAGAAACGCTTAGAAAGACGGTTGAGGAAGAGCGGCAGAAACCCCCGCAAAGGTATAGAAAGTTCAGCCTGGCGGAAAAAAATGCTCAAAGCGAAGAGGACAAGAAAACGGGAGTCGAGGATTTTTTTAGCAATCCGGCTTTGAAGATATCGGAAACGTCGGATAACGATCCTGATGCCGACAAAATTTTGTCCTCTCTATCTCTTCTCCCCGAGTCCTTCCAGGTGCTTTGGGACAAAATGGGCGGCTCGTCACCCGTCAACGCCGGTTCCAGCGAACGGAAGCAAATAGAATTCTTGGAATTTATCGACGAAATCAAGGATTCCCACTTTTTATCCCTCTTCCAGCACTTTTTAGATAGTAACACCTGGTCTCTCCAGGAATACGCCCAAAAAATTACCTCGTTTTCTCAAAATCGAGCCATCACCCTCACAACCAAAGAAGCCGAGCAGGCCACGATTTTTCAAACCACCAATGAAGACCAAACATTTCAAACCAAATCCAAAAAAGAACAGCAAGAAATTATAGACCAGGCCAAAACCGAGGCCCAGGAAGCCGCGGAACTGGGCATGGAAATGCTCCTTATCGCCGCGGACAAAAAAGCCCAGGGGATGGTTGAAAAAGTCATCAGCAACCAAATCAATATTGACACCAAAGAAGGAAAAGAAGAATTTATCAAACAATGGCAAGAACAATGCCCCAACACCCCCATGCCGGCCGTGCCGGGCAAGAGCTGGGGTTGGAATTACTTGTCTTGGCTGAAAAACAATAAGGTTGTCAGCAACCTGGAACCGGAAGCAGATCAAGTAGACGAGCCTCAGCCAATCAAACCCCGATTCCATCGGCACCAAACACTCTGGGTGGACAAATGGCAAGAAGAAGATTACAACGCGCCCCAAGCACAGGCCTCGCATACCTCCACTCTCGTCAAGCAATTCTTTCCGGAAAGAAACAGCGATAGAGTGGTTGAAATCAACAGAGAAGCAATAGATCAAGCCCTGTGGGAAATTCCCATGCGTTGGGGAGGGCAACCCCCTCGCCGGATAAAATCCAAGGATCATGAAGAGTTTTTGCGTCAACATGGCTTCAACCCCGACGAATACGAACTGCGCCTCATAATCCACGACGAATACGCTCGCGGAGCCGGTGTCAAAAACTGGGGACAAAAAAATTTCTGGACCCATTTTGACCATTATTTTCTTGGGGACGACGGCGAGCGCGACGGTCTGAGTGGCGGGCGCCGCGACTCTGGCGGGCCTTCCCATGTGGACGCCTACTGGCGTGACGATACGGATGGCTATCTCGGTGTCCGTCTGGTTCTCTCGCGCATACAAAAGTAACTGTCATTGCGAGCGAGTCGCAGACGAGCGCGGCAATCCCATTCGTGTTTGGGGTTGCTTCACTCCACTTCGTTCCGTTCGCAATGACAATCGTCTGTCATTGCGAGGTCGCCTGCGGCGACCGAAGCAATCCCATACAATCAAGTATGCCGAAACGCAAGCAGTATTATGTTTACATAATGACCAACAAGAATAATACTGTTTTGTATACCGGTGTTACCAACAGTTTAGTCCGTAGAGCCTACGAACACAAAAGCAAGTTCAGTTTTTATGAAAGTTTTACAAAAAAATACAATATCAATAAACTCGTCTATTACGAATGTTTTGATAATGTGAATAACGCGATTACCAGAGAAAAACAGATAAAAGCCGGTTCGCGAAAAAAGAAAATAGATCTAATCAATAAAATGAATCCTATTTGGCGGGATTTGTATGGAGAACTTTACCCTGATTAGGGATGGGATTGCTTCGTCGGTCGCCTGCGGCGACCTCCTCGCAATGACAGTAAAAAAATCCCCTCCGACGTAACGTCGGAGGGGATTTTGTTTATAGTTAAACCGTTTCTTTTTTGCGGATTATTCGCCAGTGAAAGGCGAAGAGCGGGATGCCGACGACAATCATTGATATGTCGCGCACCAGGTCGCGCTGGCGCTGGGCGGCGCGGTTTTCTTCAGCGTTCTTTTTTTCTTCATTTATTTGGGCGCATTCTTTTTCACCGGGTGAGCTGGTAACAATCTTTTTGATTTCGTCTTTGGGTGGGTTGCTTTCACAACCAGCCAAATGTGGCACATAGTAGTCAAATTTATCGGCTTTGGTGAAAACATACGTGCGCAGAAGCGTGTTTATAATGTCGGCCGTGGAAAAAACCATCATCATCAGGGCGACGAAAGAAACCAGATAAAGATAAATATTTTTAATGACGTTGCCTTTACCCGGCGTTGTGTTTGGCGTGTCCATATATCTTGTTTGTCATTGCGAGGAGGTCTGCAGACCGACGCGGCAATCCCAATGTTGAAAGGGATTGCTTCGGTCGCCACAGGCGACCTCGCAATGACAGATTAAAGTCCTATTAAATTTCTAACCCCTTCCATTGTTTTGTCCGCCACCTTTTGCGCTTTGGCCGCGCCGTCTCTCATTATCTTGTCCAGCTTGGCCGGATTTTTTAACAGCTCGGCGCGTTTGGCGCGGAAATCGGCGAAATAATTGGCAATCGCTTTGGCCAATTCGTCTTTCAGCTCACCGTATCTTATTGTGCCGTCCTTTTCCGCTTTGACAAATCTTTCGTAGCTGGATTCCCCCGTACTTAGTCGGGGGAATGACAGACCGGATTCGAACTTTTGCAGGAGCATCAACAGGTTTATCACCCCGGGCGCTTGGCCGCCGCCTTCGGTGGCCGTCACGGCGCGTTTGATTTTTTGTTCTATCACGCCCGGCTCGTCAGCCATCTCAATCACGTGGTCGGCGCCCAAACTTTTGCTCATTTTTTTATTGGGTTCCAGCAAGCTCATTACTTTGGGCGTTTCGGTGAGCAGATGTTTTGTTTCCGGAAAATACGCCCCGTATTTTTTATTGAACCAGCGAGCAATGTCGCGGGTCAGCTCTACGTGTTGGATTTGGTCTTGGCCCACCGGCACCATTTCGCCTTTGTACATTAATATATCCGCCGCCTGCAAAATCGGATAGGTAAAAAGTCCGGCCGTGGACATTTTAAGTTGCGCTGTTTTGTCTTTATATTGAGTCATGCGCTCCAGTTCGCTCATCGGGGTGAGACAGTTCAAAATCCAGGCCAGCTCGGCGTGGCCGGCGATACGCGATTGAAAATAAAAAGTCGTTTTCTTCGGGTCAATGCCGGCGGCCAAAAGTTCAGCGGCCGTTGTCCGCGTTTGCGCGCGCAGTTCGTCGGGTGTCATTTTTCCAGAAAGCGAATGCAGGTCGGCGATAAAAATATACATTTCATACTTGCCCGAGTTTTGTAAATCCACCCAATTTTTTACCGCGCCCAAATAATTGCCGATATGCAGGTTGCCCGTGGGCTGAATGCCCGAGACGATGATGTGTTTGTGATTGGACATATTGGATATATTTTAGCTCATTAGCGGTCTTGGCGCAACTTAGTAATGGTATTTACGTCCGCCGTTTATCATCAGCGCGCGGTAAATTTGCTCCAGCAAAAACACCCGGCACATTTGGTGCGTGAAAGTCAGGGGGGACAAAGAAAGCTCTAAATCGGCTTTTTGCCGGACGGAAGAATGTAGGCCGAGCGGTCCGCCGATAATAAAGGTGATATTTTTTCGCGTCTGTGTCTGGGAAAGCTGTTTTGCCAATTCGGTGGAAGAAAATTGTTTGCCGTGTTCGTCCAGGGCGATGATAAAATCATCCGTTTTCGGCAGGGCGTTTAAAATTTTGTCCGCTTCTTTTTGTTTTATCGTTTCCGGGCTGTCTTTTTCGCCAAAGGCCTCTTCTTTCAGTTCGCGGATTTCAATTTTCGTAAAAGGTTTCAACCGTTTTAAATATTCGGCTTCGGCCTCGCGCCAATACGATTCTTTCAGCTTGCCCAGGCAGATGATGTTAGTTTTTGGCATACGATTGCCATTCTTTTTTTAATTTCAAAAATTTGTCTTCGGCGATGGCCGCGCGGATTTGTTTCATCAAATCCAAAAAGAAATGCAGATTGTGAATGGTGGCCAGGCGCATGGCCGAGAGCTCCCCGGCGTTAAAAAGATGGCGCAAGTAGGCGCGGGAATAATGTTGGCAGGTGTGACAGGCGCAGTTTTTGTCTATCGGCTTGGCGTCGCTAGCGAACCGCGAGTTGGTGATGTTTATGCGATACCCCTCCCCAGCCCTCCCCTTATTAAGGGGAGGGAGAAAGAGCATGCCGTGGCGGGCCAAGCGGGTGGGGGCCACGCAGTCAAACATGTCTATGCCGCGTTCCACCACTTCAAAAATGTCCAAAGGCGACAGCCCCAGACCCATGCTGTAGTGGGGCTTGTCGGGCGGAAGCAGGGGGTAGACCCAATCCAAAATTTCTTTGGTCGCGGACATGTTGTAGCCGATAGATTCGCCGCCGACGGCGATGCCGTCAAAATCCATGGCGGAAATATGGCGCGCTGATTCTTCACGCAAGTCGCGGTGATTGGAGCCCTGGACGATGCCGAAGAGATGTTGCCGATACCCCTCCCTCACCCTCCCCTTATAAAGGGGAGGGGATGATAGATGATATTCCAAACATCTTTTCGCCCATCTGTGCGTGCGTTCCATTGCTTCGCGCGCATACTTAGCATCAACATTGTCCGGCGCGCATTCGTCAAAGGCCATGATAATGTCCGCGTCCAGTTTGTGCTGGATTTTTATTGACGACTCGGGCGTGAAGCGATGCGTGGAGCCGTCTATGTGGCTTTTGAAGGTGACACCGTCCTTGTCTATTTTCGCCAAACGCTCTTTGCGAAACTCCACCCCTTGTCCCTCCCCTAATAGGGGAGGAATTTGTTTGCCCAAACTGAAAACCTGGAATCCGCCGCTGTCGGTAAGCATTGGTCTGTCCCAATTCATGAATTTGTGCAAGCCGCCCAGTTTGGCGACAATATCTTCGCCCGGGCGTAGATGCAAATGGTAAGTGTTTCCTAAAATTATTTGCGCGTTCAAATCGCGCAAATCAAAAGAATCCAGGGATTTTACGGTCGCTTGCGTGCCCACGGGCATGAAAGACGGTGTTTCAATGTCGCCGTGCTCGGTATGAATTACGCCCGTCCGCGCTCGGCTGTTTTTGTCTTGATGAAACGTTTCAAAAAACATACTTTAACTAAATGGTAAGGTATTTTGCAGGTTATGGCAAGACATGGTATGCTTTTGTCATTGCGAGGACCCGCCCGGGGCGGGGACGAAGCAATCCCATTCATAAGCGCGAGAGATTGCTTCGGCCTACGGCCTCGCAATGACAACCTGTGTATATGATTGATTTTTCCAGCGACCTCAATGACGAACAATTAAATGTCGTTCTTAATGGCGACGGCCCGTGCTTGGTGTTGGCCGGAGCCGGCAGCGGCAAGACGCGCGCCATTGTTTACCGTGCGGCTTATCTTTTGGAACAGGGCGTGAAGCCGGAAAATATTTTGCTCGTGACTTTTACCAACAAGGCGGCAGGGGAGATGAAAGAAAGGGTGCGCGGACTCACCGGCAACGAGGGCTTGCCCTGGGCCGGTACTTTTCACAGCATCGGCAACAGAATACTGCGCCACCACGCCATGGCTTTGGGTTACATGTCCAATTTTACGATTTTGGATTCCGATGACAGCGAGTCATTGATAAAAATTTGCGCGAAAGACTCCCACCCCCCCTCAATCCCCCCCTCGGGCAGGGGGGGAGGATGGACCGGTGGTAAATTTCCCTCGGCCGGTAATTTGCAGGCGATAATCAGCTTTTCTCGCAACGCGGAAATGGCGCTTGCTGAAGTGTTGGAAACGCGCTGGCCCCAGTATGAGATGTGGGCCGACCCCCTGGCGGAAATCGCCAAGGAATACGAAAAAAGAAAATTACAGGCCAACGCCATGGATTTTGACGACTTGCTGGTGAACTTTTCGCGTTTGCTAAACGACCCGAAGATTTTGAAAAAATATTCCGGGCAGTTTCAATATATTCTGGTTGACGAGTATCAGGATACGAATAAAATTCAGGCGTCCATCGTGAAAAAATTGGCCACCGAGCACGGAAATATTTTGGTCGTTGGCGACGACGCGCAAAGCATTTATTCTTTCCGCGCGGCCGACATAGAAAACATCTTGCGTTTTGAAAAAGATTTTCCCAAAGCGAAAATTTTCAAGCTGGAAACCAATTACCGCAGTAGCCAGGAAATTTTGGACGTGGCCAACAACGTCATCGCCAACAATCCAAAACAGATAAAAAAGGAATTACATACCCCTCCCCAACCCTCCCCTTATAAAGGGGAGGGAGATAGCGTTTCCTCCCCCTTTATAAGGGGGAGGTTAGGTGGGGGTGTCAAGCCCGAACTGCATCCGAAAATTGACCAAAGCGACGAGGCAAATTTCGTGGCCGAGAAAATCGCTTCGCTGATTCGCGGCGGAGTGGAACCGACCGAGCTGGCCGTGCTTTTCCGCGCGGCGCATCACAGCCAGCAATTGGAGCTTGAACTAATGCGCATAGGCATTGATTACGATTATCGCGGCGGCCTGCGCTTTTTTGAACGCTCGCACGTGAAAGACGCCCTGGCCTACTTGCGCATACTGAACAATCTGGCCGACACGACCGCCTGGCTGCGCGTGCTTTTGTTTGAAGACGGCATCGGTCCGGTGGCGGCCGGCAAAATCGTGGATTATATAAGGAAGGTGGAAAACGTGGAAGAAGTGGCCAAGGCCGGAGAGGTTTTGGGCGACAAAGCGCAGACGGGCTGGAATAATTTTTTACAAATTTGGAACAGCTTGCTGAATGTGGGGCCGGGCAGTCCGGCGCAACTGGTGGAGGCGATTTTGGCTTCGCCTTACCGCGATCGGCTGGAAGACGATTTTGGCAACGGCAACCAGCGGGCCGAAGATTTGAAACAGCTGGCGATTTTCGCGCGCAAATACGAAAAGCTGGATGACTTTTTATCCGAGGCGGCTTTGCAAGAGGCGTTTAGCATGCAGAGGAAAAAAGAAAGCGCCAGCAAAGCGCACGAGGGAAAAATTGTTCTTTCTACTATACATCAGGCCAAGGGGCTGGAGTGGTCCGGCGTGTTTGTGATTAATTTGCTGGACGGGCAGTTTCCCAACGAACGCGCTTTGCGGGAAAACGGCGGGCTGGAAGAAGAGCGGCGCTTGTTTTATGTGGCGGTTACCCGCGCCAAAAAATATTTGTATTTGTCGTATCCGCTGGCCGGCCCGGCCCGAGGCGGACAAAGCGGGGGCTGGGGAGACAGCGCGTCCGCGCCGAGCTCGTTTTTGGGTGAAATCAGTCCGGATTTGCTGGAAGATAGTTCGCTATTGCTTAAGCCGAGTTCGGTTTTTGATTTCTCTTCCCTTGCTAAGGGGAGAGATAGTGAGGGGTCGATCACATACGTGGACGACCCGGATGCCGAGACCCGCCCCCACACCAAAGATTTTGGTGTGGGGGCCCGTCCCTTCCGCTTCAAACCCGGCAGTTTTTTGCGCGACGTGGGAGATTTATAAAAAAGCCGGTAAATCTTGACAGATTTTAATAGAGTTGTATTATATATACATAAGTAAACTATACTTTATTTATGCCAGGTAAAAATAAACAATTATTTAGATATTTGGAGCAACAGATAACCCGTTTGTTAGCCAAAAAATACTCCTGTCTGATTTTGGGTCCGCGCCAGGTCGGCAAAACGACGCTAATAAACAAAGCGCTTTCGGGACTTAAGAATAAGGTGGAATATTTTTTGCAAAATCCGGCCGAGCGCCAAGAGCTTGAAGCCAATCCGGGCAGAATTATTAGGCGTATTGAAGCGGAGCCGCGTCCGCCCTACGTATTCGTGGATGAGGCGCAAAAGGTCCCTGAAATTTTTGACGCCGCTCAATATTTGATAGATAAGCGGGCCGCCCAATTCATTTTTACCGGCTCCTCGGCTCGCAAGTTAAGGCGAAGCGGCGTTAATCTTTTGCCGGGAAGAATAAAAAGATATTATCTTGATCCGCTTACTTGGGGCGAACTGGGTTTGCTTAGAGGCAGCACAATTCGCCAGCTTAATATTGACAATATTAATAAAAGCACGAGTTTTAGTTTTGAGGATTCTTTGGTTTTTGGTTCCTTACCCGGAATTGTCAGCTTGCCTGAAAAAGAAAGGCGGGATTTTTTGAGATCTTACGCGGAAATTTATCTCGAGGAAGAGATTAGGGCCGAAGCGTTGTCCAGAAAGGTCGGCGCCTTTTCCAGATTTTTGGAGCTCGCGGCAGTCGAATCGGGCGGAAACCCGAATTTTTCCAAGCTTTCCAATGAATCGGGCGCGAGCCAGCCGGCGATCAAGGATTTTTATAAGATTTTGGAAGATACATTGATCGTTGAAAGAGTGGACCCGCTACTCAAAAACGCGCGCAAAAGAATTTTATCCACGCCGCGCTACTATTTTTTTGATATTGGCGCGCGGAATTCATTGTCTCGTTTCCCCCTTTCGCCCGGGTTGGTGAACGCGCAAAAGGGAACGTTGTTTGAGCACGCCGTTATCTTGGAAATAATCAGAAGAATAAGGGCGCTAAACAAGAATTACAAAGTTTGCTATTGGCGCACGGCGGGCGGGGCGGAAGTGGATTGCGTTATTGACGCCGGCGACGAGTTTATCCCGATCGAAATCAAGGATTCTCCATACGCGACGCGGTCTGATTTATTGGGGCTGAAAAGCTTTTTGGTTGATTATAAGAAATTCGCGCGGCACGGATACGTGGTTACTTTGGGTGGAAAAAAAGAGAAGCTGGAAAAAAATATCACGGCTGTTCCTTGGTTTGAATTGTAATGATGCGTAATCATTAACAATTTTGTTAATAATCGCGCGCCATTCCTGGCTTGGCGGAGCAGCTTTTTGCGGGGCGTGGGGGATCTTTAACTTTTGCGAGCGGGGTGGTAAAATTAATGAGGTATGCAAGAATCACGGCACTTAGAGTTTTTATTGGAAAGAGCTGGGATGCACGAAATGGAACGGCTTTTTGAAAAAGCCAAGCGGGATGTTTTGGATTTTTTGAATACGCCATATAAAGATTATGTTGAGAAATTGGACGATCAACAACCCGGCATACAATTTTTGCACAGCTCTGCTATTTTTGACGATTTTGAGAAAAAAATAAAAAATGTAATTGAAAAAGACCCGTCGCGTTTAAAAGTTGGCGCCATTAATTTTCTAAAATTTTTATTGTTGAATGACAAAGCGGATGATTCACGAATTCCGCCAATTTTTGAAGATGTTTTCGTGAATTTTTATGACGATTCCGATACACCGACGCAAAAAACTTATCGGTCGTATCTTTACGAAAAAATAATAAAAGTTCTGATGAAGTTGAAAGGAAGCGATGCCGCTGTTGTAGAATGTCTGAAAGATATTGATTCAGTTGTATCCGTTAGCTTAATTGAGGATTTGCCACATGAGAAAGGCCGAGCGTACAAAATGTATAAGGGAAAATTTAATAAAGACATAAGCCCAGAGCAATTTGACGTATTAAAACAAAGAAGACAAAAACAAATTGATGAAGGTGATATAGTGTATCGCGAGGATGCTTACGAAGAAACAGACATTGCGAATATAAATGATGATAATTATAGAGTATATTATGATGAAGCATTTGAGGGGGAATTTTATGACGAAGAGGAGTATACATTTCCCAAAAAAACTGCTTTTAGGACGTGGAACAAAAAGCAGGAAGTTGACCCGGTGGTCATTGACTATATAATTGAAAGCATTAGAACTGCTGAAACTGATTTTCGTGAAAATATTGATTTAATTTGTGAAATTTTAAACAAAGACGCGGCGCGCGCCGGCAAAAAGTTGATGGAATTTGTCCAGCAAGAACAAAATCCGGTAAAAAAGTTAATCGCCACCAAGGTTTTATATCGCCTGGAGTTCGGAAAAGTGGGAATGTCCGAAACAGGGTTGCGTTATTTGGACAAGCAGTTTGATTTGGGGGCGTACAACAATTCGGAAAATTTCGCGCATCGTCTTACGGGCGACGGCAAAGTGGGAATTTTTGACAAAAACAAACAAGCGCTCGGTTATTTCCAGTTGCACGGTCTGGATTCGCCGGAGCAAAAATTAAAAGGTGATGTTTTGCGGTTCAGTTACGAGACATTGTTTCACCCCAAGCCGGGTGAAACGTCGAAAGAGCGCGCCGAGCGGGAGAAAATTTTGGAAGAATTCAAGCAGAAATATTTTGACACTTATCTGCGGCAGGAAAAAGAAAAAGGAACCGGCAAGAGTTTTTATGAAGAAACCGGCGTGATGTTTAACAACTTAAGTTTTCCGGAACAGGGCTGGTTTTTGTGGTCTGTTTCGCATGCGAGCGAGGCGGATAAAAAACGCGCGATGGAGTTTATAAAAAAATATCGCGAGCCCGGGTTTAAGACGTTTTTATCGTTGGAACACGGGCAGGAAGGCGGGCGGGATATTTTGACTATCGGCGAAAATTTGGAACAGAAAACAGCCGAAGCGGTATTTCAAAAATATGGGCGGATAGTTGAAGCGACAAAGTCCATTGGCGGTTACATTGAGGCGCGGTTTGGCAAAGGGAAAAAATACAGCCAAGAGGACACGGACAGAATTGTTGACAATCTGTTGAAAAGAGGGCAAAACTTACTTGCCGACACGGCCGATGAGATAGAAAAAGGCAAAGTAAAAGGCGAGATTATTTCCGAGAAATTGATGGAGAAGTTAAATTGTCTCCATGTGGATTTGCTGTTGTTCGCCAGCGCCTTCAAAGTATTTTCAAAAGATAAAAAAGAAATAAAATTTTCTGAAATAGAAGGAGTGGAACTGATTAGCAAGGACGCCAATGAGCTTGGAGAGCCGGAAAAAGAAGAAATGCGTAGAATTTTTATTGGCAACAGAAAAGAAGAGAAAGAGGAGTTTTCTGCGGAATATTTGGAAGAGCGGTCTAAACAATTTGATGAATCTGACCGCAAATATTATATCTTAAAAAAAGACGGCAAAGTCGTGTCATTTGCACGTTTCAACGAATTGCCGAACGGCAATTTGTATGTTTCTTTTATAAATACGGTTCCTGAAATAAAGGGCCATTCTATCGGTACCGCTTTTTTGAAGGTGGTTTTTGACCGAGAAACAACTAGTAGAGACGTAGAACTTAAAGTGCGCGTAGATAATCGCGTCGCCAAAAATTATCAAACAGATTTTGGTTTTAAAATAGTAGGTGAGCCGTTTGTTGATAAAAACGGGAAAAAGTATTTTAGGATGGTTCGGGAACCTTTGCGGGCGCGGCAGGAGAAGGCCGCATAGGCGGCAAAGAATTCCAAATATATTCAAATAACGAGCGTTGCATCTGCGCTATATTTTTATCTTCAATGATGACTCCGATTTGTTGTTCCTCGGCAAGCGTGGAATAACTGATGGTGTCGTTGTAAATTTGCATCCCAGTTTTGAAAGGATTTAACGCTTGCGGGATCAAACGCACTTCAAGCAAACGTGAACTCGGCGGCAAATTTTTATATCTTTCCCTCGTAAATGGAGTATCAAGAGAGATTTGTTTTTTGTGAATTCCCAGTTCAATTCTTTTTTCAACATACTTTTTGTTCATTTCGCCTCCGTATTTAACCAAAGCTTCCATATCAATAAAAGTGTAAATTTCGCCTTTGGCTTTTAAAGAATCAAAAGTAACTTCTTTTATTCCTTCGGGACCTTCGTAAAATTTCACCCCGGGTTTGTGGTGGGCCAGGCGGTAGCTGGATTTAAGGTCGCCCAGCACGTCGCCGAGCATGGCTTTTTGGCGCTGGATTTCCTTTTCCTGGTCGGCCACAAAGTCCTCTAACTTTTCGGGCGGGGCGGCGTTGTACATGGTTTTCTTGCTTTTATCTCCTGCGCCGGGCTTTTTTTCGGTGGCCAAATCAGACGCGATAAGGTTGTCCAGCACATAGTAGAGCATGGTGCGGGAAAAGTTGGTTTGCTGGCGCAGCTGGGGGATAGTGGCGTCGGGCGTTTTGAGCAAAACCTCATATAGCAAGGCCTCGTTTTCGCCCAGGCCCAGCTCTTTCAGGGTATTCTGGATAGTGGTATTTTGGTTAGCTTTCTGCATATTATTGACATTTTTTTAGCTGTATAAAGCCATTATAGCACACTTTTAGATATTTGTCAAGAGCAGATTGACATATTTAGGCATTTAGAATAGAAATTGGCTTGGCTAAAATTAGCCAAAAAAGAAAAAATAAGGCGGAAAGTGAGGCGTACCCCTTGACATATTTTAAGATATATGCTATAATGCTCTGTTAAGCTGGAAAATCTGAAAAAAGGGCTGAATAAGCACAAAGGGCTTAACAAACAGGGTGTCATTCTGAACGAAGTGAAGAATCCCTGTCGCACATTTCAATACAAATGGCGGATGACAGAACCTGTGGAGGAGAGACCACGGGCGGACACAAAGCCAATTTTCTAAAAGCAATAGGGCCTCTCTCCAATTTGGATAGAGGCCCTTTTCGTTAGCGATGAGGCGAGCCGCTATAGCGGCAAGCCCATCCGGCTAACGATCCGCCTTTGGCGGATGTTGCTTACGCGGATGAGGGAGAGAACTTATTCATTTCCTCATCCGTTGAAGCAATGTGAACAACAAAGTTTCAACGCCACTTGTCGTGGATTGTACATTAAAATGCTCCTCCGCGAGTCCGGGCGACCGGTCCGCGGGTTGCGAAAAGCATCGTCTGGTTATTCGTATGAGTAGGAGAGAGTCCTACCGATAACAAGATGATTTCTCTGTTTGCTCCCGCCCAAGGCGGGAGACCGGGCGGAGAGTGTCCCACGATGCGGCGAAAGCCGAGTCCGGGCGCTCGCGGTCCGGCTATATGCCTACAGAGACATATAGTACCGAGTGCGCCCTAAATCCGATCACAACTGTCATCCTGAATTTATTTCAGGATCTCCGTTCGGTCGGAGGCGGGGCAGACGATCCCATATCATTTCCTCCCCCTTAATAAGGGGGAGGTTAGGAGGGGGTAAATTGGATCGCCTGCCTCGCCGGAATCCTTGGAGAGAAAAGCGAGTCGGCGCTATTGAGAGAGTAGGCCTGGAGCACTTTGACAATTTATCCACTAAAGCTGGCAACTGTCGTTTTTTCTCCCCTCAATAAGGGGAGGACGAAGGAGGGGTGTTGTCATTTTTAGTGGCGCCACCATGGTGGTGGCGAAAGAAAGGAGGTGCGCCATGAAGCGCACCTATCCGAGTGGGTTTCTTTAGATAAAAAAAAGAAACCCCGCGTTGTGGCTGGCATCCACTTTAATCACTGCCCGCGGCAGACGCAGTTCTGTCGCGCCAACCAAACCTCGGCGGTTCACCAAGTAGCCGGGGAAGTCCTCGCGTCAGCGAGGGCGAGCGTGGCTCCGACGCCACTCGGACAACGGTGCTGGCCGGAACAAACCAGCCGCGAGCCGCGATGCTAATATCTCCTATAAGTCGGCTGACATCCGACGAAGTGGAGAGAATGAGGCATCGCGAGGGGCGCGATAGACCCCGAAGGTGCCACACCATGGAGATGTGGTGTGGTGAGGAGACTCGTCTCCTCGGGTTCGCCCGAGGAGACGAGGAGGCCGTGCTTGTGGCGGCCCTGGCTGTCTTCGCGTTCGCGGAGGCGGCGGGGCTGCCGCGACCCAGCTTGAAGCTGGGTTGGATGGGGTGGAAGTATCTCACCCTGTCCAGCACGCAGGAGGTGCAGCGACAGCTGCAGCTCCTGCGGGAGCACGGCCCCGCGGGTTACTGGGTGGCAGCCACCCGGTAGCCGGGCGGTTGGTGGACCGCTGTCAAAAACCACCCGTCTAAGCGCTCAATCGCTTAGACGCCCACCAAACCCCGGCAATTCACCAAGTAGCCGGGGAAGTCCTCGCGACGCGAGGGCGATAGTCCGGTCATCCGACCGGACAAGCGCTCGGAGGCGAACAAGCACATGTTCGCCTTTCCGATTACTCTTTTCACCGCAATAGTGCGGTGGAAGGAGTTGAGGAAAACAAAAAACAGCTTGCAAGCGCGAGCTGCCTTTAGTGGTGGACCCGACGGGAGTTGAACCCGTTCCTCTACTTGTCAATGGTAGCATGCTAACCGTTTACACCACGGGCCCCAGAGTCCACCGGGTCTAATTATAACACAAAAGTCCCTTCCTAAGAAGGGACTCATGTGTGACAAGTAGATGTAAACCCACGATGTATAGGTTCATGCTACCAAAATTACATTATCAAGAAAGTAGTATTTTGTCAAGATTAAATTATCCACAGGCGATTTCCACTTCAAGCGTCACGCTTTATTGGCGTTATGCTTGAGGCGGGAATGGTTCCCGCCCTATGAAAGGAGGGCGCCATGAAGAGCGCCCAGAAGAAGGGGCCGCCGAGCCCCTCGTCTCGGCACAACGACCTCGCCTCCCAACACAGGGGGGTGAAGAGCGGAGGAGCCCTCCCCTCCGGCGACGCCAAGTCGCCGAAGAGGAGGCCCTCCAAGATCAACAGCCGCCAGTTGGAGGGAATGGAATTTCAGTATCTGCTCCTTGACGGGCTTTGGGTCAAATGCAAGCAGTTTGGCTTAAGCGAGCGCAACAATACGGTTCTGCTCTGCGCCCTGGGCATCACCAAAGAGGGCAAAAGAGAGATCGTTGGCTTTATGACGAGTGACGCCGAGGACGCCGAAAGCTGGGGGCAGATGCTCGCCAATTTGAAAGAGCGCGGATTGAATAAGGACAAACTCGAGCTGGTCATTGCCGACGACAACGCCGGACTGGTTTCAGCCGTAGGCCACTATCTGCCGGGGGTTAAATTACAAAAGTCCGAATGAAGTTATTAAAGAAGTGGTGCTGTGAAAACTTGACTTTTTAGCCACAAAAAGCAAATTGCCGCCGATGTCAAAATTATCTATCAGTCCAACAGTAGAGAAGAGGCCACCGAGCGGATGAAACAATTCGCCAGGAAGTGGTACGTGGCCGAAGAGAAAGCCGTGAACAGTTTGCGCTTCAATTTTGAAAAAACATTGACCTACTTTGATTGGCCGCCCGACACCTGGAAAAAAATCAGGACCACCAACATTTTGGAAAGAGAGTTCCGGGAAGTCCGGCGTCGCATCAAGGTGTTTGATAATTCGTTCAACGACCAAAACAGCTTACTCCGATACGGCAATTCCATTTTTGACAATCTTAATAATCATTACCCTGCAAAAAGTTATACACACTAAAGGTTGACAGTACCCGCACAATCGCCGCACTTCCGTCATAGATTTTGATTTTTTGAAATTTGTGACGGGAGAATAAATTTTAACATCAATTGTATGGAAAAATTTAACCCAAACGAATTCGTAAAATACAACGATCAAACAGACAGCCAAGAGCCGCAATTCAAAAAATTTGATGATCTGCCGGCTAAGTATAAAGATCAATTTAAACCTGCACCTGGTGGAGGATTCGCCAGAATTGAAGCCGAAGAAAATATCAATAAAGCGCGAAATATGGCGATAGCTGAAAACAATCGGCGAGAAGCGGCGCTGGCGTACCAGAAAAAAAGTGAGCGGCAGTTGGCGCGAATAATCGCCGAAGCGGAAGAGCAGGGAGAAATAGCGGGTGCGGCATACGAAGAAGGAGCGGAAGAAAAAAAATAAGCCAAAGGCGAGCGGGCAAACCGGTCGCCTCTTCAATTTAATTTCAGAAATTTTGTTTGTAAAAAATTTAGGAATTGGATTGAGGAAATCAAATCCTCGAAAAGGAGAGCCAAGATGTCGTCGATTTTGATCGAGAGGGTTGTGATATTCGCGGACTTGGTGAGGGCGTTGGTGACGATCAATGACGGTCAGTTGCTGTACGCGGGGGGCCGCCTTCGTGGCGGCTCTCGCGAGGCGGCGGGGGCGGCGGTCGCCTCCGCAAAGGAGATCGTTCTTGTGCGGGGCGGCGTGGAGGTGATGCGAATTCCGGTTGACGCGTTTAGGCACGAGCGGGTTTGGTCCCGCGCGTGCGTTCAGGTTTGCGATGGGGTCGATCTGGCCCGCGTCGCCCGCATGTGGTACGGGGACTTGTAGTACTCGGTTGGTGAACGTCGCGCATTCTTGACGTTCACCTGCCCATCATAATTTTTTATCCGCCTTGGGCGGATTGAAAATTGCGATGGGGACCCAAACCGCGGGGTTGTCCTGCGTGGAGGGAAAAGTGAGAGAGCTTTGCCCTCCCCAGGGCAAGCCCAATCCGAGCGCCAACAATAGGTGCGAGGAGGTTTGCGATGTACCAGAAAATTCTCGTTATTCTTTCGACGATGTTCGTGTTCGTCGAGGAGATCGCCCGTCTCCTCGGTCTCGCATTCGAGAGCAAGAAGTTTGTGATCATCTTCGGTCCCGCTGGGCATGGGAAGTCAGAGATGGTCAAGGCGGTGGTGGAGGGGCTCGGCCTGGACGGCGAGACCTTCTACCAGTTTTTTGGGGAAGGCATGGATGAGAGTAGACTCTTCGGCGGGCTTAACTTTAAGAAGCTCGAAGAGGAGAAAATTCTCGAGTATTACCCCGAGAAGAGCTTTCTGGCTGCTCGGGTAGCAGTGTTCGAGGAGCTGTTCGACGCGCCAGCGTCGGTGCTCCTGGCGCTCAAGGACGTATTGACAGCACGTGAGCTTCGGAACGGCGCGCAACGTTTCAAGATGCGCACCGAGCTCATCATCTGCCTCACGAATAAGGAGCCGAGCGAGATTTCTGATCTCGGTCCGGCGGCGCACGCACTGATCGAGCGCTTCCCGTTACAGCTCAATCTCAAGTGGCGTGATTATTCCGCCAAGTCGTATCTTGAGATGTTCGATAAGATCGCGGCGCGGTTGGGCGGCCCGGTGATGAACGGTTTCAAGGCCGTTCTCGCCGAGATTCTCGCCAACGCCTCGGCGAACGGAAATTTCGTGTCGCCGAGGACCGCGGTTCACGCGCTCCAGGTCTGTCAGGCCGCTGCTTCGATGCGTGGTTCCGACCACGTAGAGAAGCAGGATCTCACAGATCTGCGTTTCCTCCCAGGTCTGGAGGGTCTCGCTGAGACCATCCAGAAGGACCTCGAAGCGGCGATGGAGAGGGCGGCGGCGGAGGCCAAGGTGGTGGAGGCAGAGCGTAAGCTCGCCACCATCATCGCGTCGCTGGCTGAGGCGATGGCGGCGAAGAGCCCCATCAAGCTTCTCCAGTCGGCGAAGTGTCTCACGGCCTTCGGCGACGAGGCCGCTGCGTTGAAGGTCACCGACGGTCTCACCGACCGTCGCAAGCGGCTCCGCGACGCGGCCTCGGAAAAGGCCGCCGAGGCCCAGAAGCTCGCGCTGGAGAACACGCGCGTCGCGGCGTAGGTTCTCCCGAGGTCAGACTAAGACCTCGTAAAAATAAAAAAGAAAATTCCGTCGCCGGGCAACCTGCGGCGTTATATAGCCCAGTCATCTGACTGGGCAAGCACTCGAAGGCGGGCTCTGCTTGCACAAGCATCTCGCCCTTCGACTTTTGAAGCAAAAAATTTTTGAATCAGAAGTCGGAGCAATAGTGCTCCAAATTTCCCCCGCAGTGCGGGAGGAGGGCGTAATGAGTCAGTTTACTTTTCGCACGACCCCTCCCGCTACCTACATCAGCCCCACGGCTGATGAGATGCGGGACGCGGCGAAAAAGGTCGGCCTCAAGTCGTTTTCGAAGGACCTGGTGGCTGACCTCTGCAACCTGGCGGCGGGCGGGCGCATCACGCCGCCGTCGGGATATCGTGGTGAGGTGATGCGTCGAGTCGAGGAGAGACTGCCGGCTCCCGACTCGAATGGATCGTGGTCCATTTCCGTTCGCAAGAACGGGGTGAAGACCTCGGTCAGAACGAAGAACCGGCAGGAGGCGATCCAGGCGAAGACGGACGAAGCCATGCGGTATCATGGCAATGTCTGCGACTTCCTTGGGTCGCTTGAGCCCGCCTCCTTCGGCGAGACGCCGCTTGAGCAGGCAATGGCCTGCCTTAAGCTGCTATCAAAGAAAGAGGGCGGGCAGGGTGGCGGAGAGGCCGGCGAGCCTCTCCCCATCTTTTCGGAGGAGAACAGCAAGCCGGAGGGCATTGCCGAGGCCCTCCGGGACGCAATCGAAGTTCTCGAGAGCCTTTCCCCCGAGGAGAAGGCAATGCTCGACCCGGAAGAAAAGGGTCTGAGCAAGCTCGAGGTCGCCGAGGACATGCTCGGCGACAAGCGGCTGATGATCGACATCAGCCGTCAGTTGGATCAACTCACCAAGCTGCAAGTTCGCCGCCAGCGCAAGCTGGAAGTGGACCCGGCCGGTGAGGAGGTGCGGACTCGCCCGATCCGCAACCTTGGAGAGCTTTCAAAGATCTCCAAAACCGCTTGGGGCATGAGGCAGGAGAACCCCACGTTCTTCCTGTACCAGGCGGTAACGGGGCAGCTTCCGGTGCGCGAAAGGGTGACGCGCATCGAGAAGAAGCAGAGCATCTTCATCCTCGTGGACGGGTCGGGGTCCATGAGTGGGCGGCGTCACTGGAAGGCGACTGGGGTGGTGATGAACCGCCTCAAGGCCGTTTTGGCCGGTGACGCCGAGGTGTTCCTCAGCGTATTTGACACTTCCATGGGGAATGTCAGCCACGCGGGGACGCCGGAGGAGGCCAAGGAGCTGATCAAAAAGTTCCAGGCCAATAATTTCTCCGGCGGCGGCACGGACATCGCTTCGGCGGTGCGTGCCGCGCATAAGTACATCGAGGACCTCATCTCCAAGGGCGCGGCTTTGTACCGCCCCGAGATAGTGGTCCTGACCGACGACGACACGTCGGTCGCCTCCCTCAAGAAGTCGGAACTCGCGGGAACGCGGGTCCACGGCTTCGCGATGGAAGTCGCGAACAAGTCGCTTGTCGACCTCGCTCGTTCCACGGGCGGGGTTGGCATCGACAAGTTTTAATGTCCAACCGACAACAAGGAGGTGCGTCGTGACCTATCACGGCAGTTCGTAAGGCAGGGTTAAACTTGCAGGAGAAATGGCCGCGCTCCTTTACTGAAGGTCGGCCCATGGTCTGCTGATAGCCATGTATCCCGTATGACCATGTGGGTCAAGGAAAGTCAGCTCGGGTCCTGGCGCGAAAGCGATAGTCCAGGAGCCTCACCAAACGAGGCAAACATTGCGAACAGGGAGTGATTGAGCCCCTCTCGTGATGATTGATCCGAAAGGATCAAGCCGTGAAAAACACGGCAATCAATCTCGGGTGCGCAGGCGCGGGCCAAACGCATCTTAAAGTTCGGTTCGACCACGGTGTCGAACAAAGTAAGGGCTGGCCAAATCATTGGGTGCCCAGACCCGCGACCAAGGCGAAAGGAGGTGAAAACCGCGTGCGTTCCACACGCATTTGCCTTGGATCCGGCGATCCTACTCGAGGAGAAAAACGAAGACAGCGGCCGGAGCTGTCTACCAATGGGACAATGCGCTCGGGGAAAGGGTTCTTGATTGCACTACAGTCAAGAACCCACCCCATCCTTGCTGATAAAATTTTTTCAGCAGAGATGAGGTTTGAAATGGAATGCCAAGGAAAGGAGGAAACAATGCCTTGGCTACTGAAGAATGGTGAAGTGGTCGTGAATCGTTACCAGAGTCACCTCCACTCCGACGTCGAGCGCTTGCTCCCGGAAGCGCTCGGCCAGATTGACCCGGCCGGGAGAGGGTTTCTCGTCGAGGAGGTGGTCTTTGACCGCGTCGTCGGCGAGACCACCTGCGTCGCCACTGGGCCTGGTGACCAGGCCGTTTACGCGAAGCGGCCCAAGCGGTTCGGGCCGAGCCGGTTCGTGAAGAACCGTTCGCCCGAGCCGTGCAACAGCGTCGTCGTCATCCTGAAGGCGGGTGACGGCGAGTACGTTCTGGTCACTGCCTTCGTGGGTACACGGCCCGAGCCGGAGCCCTGGGATCGGAACGCCACCGAGAAGTCGGTGGAGTTCTGGGCCTCGCACGCCCTGATTTGGGGCAGCGAGCCCGTGATCCCGGGCACCGAAACGGACAAGTGCCCGTGGTAGAATGGCGGTATGTCCGCCCGCGTTAGGCCGCAGTGGCGCGTAAGAAATATCTGCGACACACTCGGTGTTTGAGGAACGGCTTGCACAAGCGCTCCTCTTCACCCGCATAGCGACAAAGGAGATTTCTCGCTTACCCCTCACCAACTCTCCCCTTATAAAGGGGAGAGAGAATGAGGGTAAAGGAATCTCTCCTCCGCGCGAGGAATTAAATTTGTCGCTAGTCGGGTGAAAGAAAAAAGACGCTCTTATGAGACGTCTTTTTTTATTTCCTCTAAATATTTTTTGATAAATTTTTCAACGTACTCTACTACTTCCTCGCGCGCTTCAGGCGGACTTTGCGCCACTTTTTGGAAGGGAGCGGCGATACAGCTTTCCAGCACGCGGGGGAAGCGAGTGTGAAACTCTGGAATAGGTTCGTTCCAGCCCATGGTATCTTGTGCCAAACGGTGGGCGGTATATTTTATCAGTTCTAAAGTGATTGGCTTGGACATATTATTCTTGGCCCAGCATTTTTAACGTCTCGCCATATTCACGCACGACCTTTTTTACGCCCTTATCAATTTCTTTTTTTTGTCCGGCAGAAAGTTGACCGCCATTTATCTCTGGCAGGTCGTTTTTTTTGATGATATAAGTTTTACCGATTTTTTCGGCCTTAATTTCGCCTTTTTTGATTCTATTGAATATTGTCACCCTGCTTACCCCCAAAATTTCGGCCAATTGTTTGGTAGTAAGATAACCAGACATATTAGTGTAGCTTATGTTAATAGATTAAATATATCTTAACATATGTTAATATATTTGTCAATACTTAACAAAGATATAAACATGGCAGTTCTTGACACTTTTTCCCCCTTTCTATATACTATTGCCAAGAACGTTACCCCGAGTAATCGGGGCACCCGAGATCCTGAAACAAGTTCAGGATGACAGGGAACTCGTGGCTGAGCTTCATCGTTCAGCTTTTTGTTAACGACAGAAATTTAAGAATTAAATTTCTTGTCAGTTAACAATCCGCCTTTGGCGGATATTCATTATTTACCCCTCCCTGCCCTCCCCTTATTAAGGGGCGGGGAAAATTAAGAATTATGTCCACAGTCAACCAACTGGTGCGCCGCGGGAGACATCCCAAAAAGCGCAAGACAAAAGTTCCGGCCCTGCAATTCACGCTGGACACTTTGCATCGCAAGAGAACGGATTTGCCGCATGGCGCGGCTTTTAAGCGCGGGGTTTGCACCAAGGTGTACACCACCACGCCCAAGAAACCAAACTCGGCCTTGCGCAAAGTCGCCAAGGTGCGACTCTCAAACGGCATGGAAGTTATCGCTTACATCCCGGGCGAGGGCCATAATTTGCAAGAGCACTCCATCGTGCTTTTGCGCGGCGGCCGCGTGAAGGATTTGCCGGGCGTGCGCTATCACATAGTGCGCGGTGTTTATGATACCCAAGGTATAGAAGCCCGCAGACGCGGACGAAGCGTTTACGGCGCTAAGCGACCGAAAGCGGCCAAGAAATAATTTACCCCTCCCTAACCCTCCCCTTATATGCGAAATGAGAGAGGAAACAAAAGCAATGCTTTTGTTTCCGAACGAATGAGCATATATCCAGGATATAAAGGGGGAGGGACTAACGAAACTATTATGCGTGGAAGCAAAAAACAGGAAAAGCGGCCAATCGCGGCCGACCCAAAATATGGTTCGGTCCAACTGGCCAAGTTTATCAATTATGTGATGGAAAGGGGCAAGAAAACCGTGGCCCGAGCAATCGTTTACGGCGCTTTGGAAAACATCGCCGAATCCGCCTCTGCCAAAGGAGTAGATGCGTCCTCTGGCGCCAAAGGCGGACAGGGCGGCAAAAAAGACGCGCTCAAAGTTTTTGAGGAAGCCGTGCGCAACGTGGCCCCCCAGGTAGAGGTGCGCTCGCGGCGCGTGGGCGGAGCCAACTATCAGGTGCCCATGCCTGTCAGCTCCTCGCGCCAGCACGCCCTTACTTTCCGCTGGATTATAGACGCGGCGCGCAATAAAAAAGGCCTGCCCATGGCCAAAAAGCTAGCCCAGGTTTTGCTTGACGCCAGCAACAACACCGGCGACGCCATGAAAAAGCGCGACGACGTGCATAGAATGGCCGAAGCCAACAAGGCCTTCGCGCACTTTGCCCGCTTTGCTAAATAATTCTATATGCCCCGAGAATATACATTGGATAAAACCAGAAACATCGGCATCATGGCCCACATTGACGCCGGCAAAACCACCACCACCGAGCGCGTGTTGTTTTACACGGGTAAGAAACACAAAATCGGCGAGGTGCACGAGGGCGCGGCCGAGATGGACTGGATGGAGCAGGAAAAAGAGCGCGGCATTACGATTACTTCCGCCGCGACAACCTGTTTCTGGAAAGACCATCGTATAAATATAATTGACACCCCGGGCCACGTGGACTTTACCGTGGAAGTGGAGCGCAGTTTGCGCGTGCTTGACGGCGCCGTGGCCGTGTTTGACGGCTCGCAAGGCGTGGAACCACAATCCGAAACCGTCTGGCATCAGGCCGACAAATACAACGTCCCGCGCGTCGCCTTTATAAACAAAATGGACAAGATGGGCGCGGATTTTTACATGTCTTTGGATTCCATTCGCGAACGTTTATCCAAAGACGCTTATCCGGTTCAACTGCCCATCGGCAGCGAGGGAACTTTTTCCGCCTTGATTGATTTGATAGAAGAAAAAGCCTTTAGATACGAAGGCAAGAACGGCGAGAACATCGTGGAAATTCCCATTCCCGAAGACATGAAAGAAAAGGTGAAAAAATACCGCGCCGAGCTGGTGGAAAAAGCCGCCGAAGGCGATGACACACTCATGGAAAAATTTTTGGGCGGGCAGGCGCTTTCAAATGAAGAAATCCGCCGCGGCATCCGCGCCCTGACTTTGCAAGGCAAAATGTATGCCGTGCTCTGCGGCGCCGCGCTGTCTAACATTGGCGTGCAAAATATGCTTGACGCCGTGGTTTGGTATTTGCCTTCGCCTTTGGACATGCCGCCGGTAAAAGGCGTTAACCCTGACACCGAAGCCGAAGAAACTCGCGACGCCGACGACAACAAACCGTTCGCGGCTTTGGCCTTTAAGATTGCCACCGACCCGTTCGTGGGTAAATTGATTTTCTTCCGCGTGTATTCCGGACACGTCAGCGCCGGCAGTTATGTGTACAATTCTTCCAACGGCAACAAAGAACGTTTGGGAAGAATTTTGCGCATGCACGCCAATCACAAAGAAGACGTGACCGACGTCTACGCCGGTGAAATCGCCGCGGCCATCGGTCTCAAGTCAACTTTTACCGGCGATACTTTGTGTGATGAAAACCATCCGATCGTATTGGAAAAAATTGTTTTCCCGGAGCCGGTTATCTCAGTGGCCATTGAGCCGAAAACCAAAGCCGACCAGGAAAAAATCGGCATGGCCATGCAAAAACTGATGGAAGAAGACCCGACGTTCAAGGTGCGCACGGACGAAGAAACCTTGCAGACCATCATCTCGGGCATGGGCGAATTGCATTTGGATATTATTGTGGACCGCATGAAGCGCGAATTCAAAGTGGAAGCCAATGTGGGCAAGCCCCAGGTGGCTTACAAAGAAACCATCCGTATTACTGCCGAAGCCGAAGGCAAGTACATCAAGCAATCGGGCGGCCGCGGCCAATACGGCCACTGCTGGCTGCGCGTGGAGCCCGTGGAGCGCGGGGCCGGCTATGAATTTGTTGATGAAGTTAAAGGCGGCGTGATCCCCAAAGAATATTTGCCGGCCATTGAAAAAGGCATCAAAGAAGCCATCACCCGCGGTATTCAGGCCGGCTATCCGGTGGTGGATTTGAAATGTTTCTGTTACGACGGTTCGTACCATGAAGTTGACTCTTCCGAGGCGGCCTTCAAGATGGCCGGCTCCATGGCTTTCCAGTCGGCCTGCCGCAAGGCCAGTCCGGTTATTTTGGAACCGATAATGAAGGTGGAAGCCGTTACTCCCGAACAATACATGGGCGATGTCATCGGCGACCTCAATTCCAAACGCGGACAAATTCAGGAAATGTTTGACCGCGGTCAGATGAAAGTGGTGAAGGCCATGGTGCCGCTCGCCACAATGTTCGGCTACGCCACCACCTTGCGCAGTATTTCCCAGGGCCGCGCCAGCTACACCATGGAGTTTGGCCATTACGCCGAAGTGCCAAACAATGTGGCCGCGGAAATCATCGCCGGAAAACAGAAGTGACCCCGACGTTACGTCGGGGTCATCCTGACCCTGCACCGCTCTGGTGCAGGGGAAGGATTCCTTTCTCATTCGCTGGCTCCATACTTTGTGTGGAGCCAGTTTGCGTTATGGCTCCACAGCCCCGACTTGGTCGGGGACTATGGAGCCAGCGGAGATTCGCGCGGCCGTTTTTTTTATCCACAATTTTATGGTGAAACAACGATAAAATTATGGTATAATATATGTGTTAGATTTTCTGTTTTTATGCTCGCAGGCGTAAAGGCGATATATTTGCGTTTGAAGCACAAATTATTTTGTGTATTTTTTAAGCACTCGTTAAGGCGGGCGTTCTCTTTGAATCCCTCCCCTGTTAGGGGAGGGACAAAGGGTGGGGTATGTCGCCATCGCCGCAGACGCGGCTTCGCTGTCATTCCGAAGACGCGTTTTGTCATTGCGAGCGAAGCGAAGCAATCCCATGCGTATTTAAGAAATGCCCTGCTTTTTTGCAAGGGATTGCTTCGTCGCTTCGCTCCTCGCAATGACATGTTGCGCATGCTCCACTCCCGCCACTTTCGCGCGGCCATTGCCTCGCTGGTCATCATCACCGTCTTGCTCAACATTTTCAAACCCACGCCGCAGAATACGGCCCAAGCCGCCACCTATACCTTCACCCAAACATCGTGGAGCGGCGGGGCGAGCACCACGGCCGTGGCCGCGCACGCCAGCGACCAGAGCGGGTGGAGTAAGTATGATTCCTCGTCAAATGTTGCAGTTTCAGGCAACATAAGTCTTTCCTTAAATTCAAACCTTACTTTTATTGACAGTGGTTCACCAACAAGTACCGGCCTTGCCACTGGAGGCGGATTTACGAATGGTGTTAATTCAAATACATTGGTTCAGGGTGGCGTGTCTACACAAGCTGATATAAAATTAGCCACTACATCAGAAACCCAGGTAAATGCCTGGTCTAATTTGTCCAATTTACCCTTTACATGCGGCCAAGGCGGATGTTCTGCTTTCAAGAGCGATGATTTTCCTGATTTTATCTATATTCATCGCGGCACCAACACAGATTTTTCAAAATACAATATTTATGACAACACATGGACTTCTTTAAATGCCGCCCCAGTAACTTATTTGGTTGGAGCAATCACGTATCTAACAGGCGACTCCATCGCTGGCCAGAATTTCGTCAATGGAGATAATCTCTATTTTAGAGGTCAGAGTGGATATTCAAATCTTTGGTACAAGTATAATATTACGGGAAACGCATGGTCAGCATTACAAGCGCCTCCGGCCATACCAAATTGCGTTCAACAGTCAAAAAATTCAGATGTTATTCTTGCTTCAAATGGCACGACCGGATTCTACAGCTATTCGGTTGCTCAAAATTCATGGTCAAATTTAACAGCCGTGCCTTCAACTTTAGGGGGCGGCTGCTGGATTTTTAGAGGCGGTTTAGATAATAATGTTTTTGTGTTGGGAAGTAACGGAGCCCTTTTTCGGTACTCCATTGGTGGTAATTCTTGGGTTACCTTAAATACTGCCGGCGGAACAGTCAAAGGTGCTGTTAGGAATGATTCTGATGATGAAATATATGCTAGCACTTGGGTTGTTGATTTGAAAAAATATTCAATATCTTCTGGCCAATGGACTATTTTAGATAATGGCACAGTTGCCGCCTATGATATTTGGCGTCACGGGAAAAGTGATAATGTGTATAGATTTGCTAGACACGTCACTAACGATCCGAATACAAAAAAGTATTCCCTAGCAAATAATTCATGGGCGAATCTTGGCACCGATAATATATGGAATCCGTTTATAAAAAATCATTCGGATTCCGAAATATATAGAATAAATGGCGGATATACTAGTAATGGATTTGGAAAATTTGTGTTAAGCAATCAGGCTTTTCAATCCTCTGGTAATTTTACTTCTGCCTCCATTGACGCCAAGGGCGCTACATATGATGGTTTTTTTTGGTCACCGACAAATACGCCGTCTCCGGCTGGCGCGGGCGCGCTTAAATTTCAAGTCGCGGCTAATAATGATAACTCCACTTGGAATTTCATTGGACCCGACGGCACTGGTTCAACTTATTTCACAGTTACTTCGTCCTCTTTGCCTGTGTCTGTAAATAATAATAGATATTTTAAATATAAAGCATATTTACAAACTGCCTCCACCACAGTTTCTCCGGCTTTGTATAATGTAACCTTAAATTATTCAACATATTCAACTTCGGGGAATGTTACCTCTTCTATTTACGACTCCGCTGACCCTACTAATGTAATAGCCAATATCAAATGGACCACCACCACCCAGCCCACGGGCACAGCCATCAAGTTTCAGCTCCGTTCAGCTTCCACCACAGCGCTTCTTTCTTCGGCCACTTTCGTTGGTCCGGACGGTACGGCCAATACATATTTTACCGACCCCACCGGCGCGGAAAACACCACCACGACCATGCGCGACGGGGTGGGCGATAGATATTTTCAATATAAGGTCTTTCTTACTTCTGACGGTACCAACACCCCCACCCTTGACCGTGTCCAGGTTACCTATGTGGTTAATGCCAGCCCAGAAGTGCAAAATGTGACGGCCGTGGCCAACTCCGACGGCACTGTTAGCATTTCATACCAAGTTCGCGATACTGACACGGATTCCGGCTCTCCGGCCAATCAATACAAAATCACGCCTTCGTTTCAGTACTGCCCGTCCGGCACCGGCTGTCAAAGTATCACCGCTCTCTCGGCCTCTTCCACAGAAATAAAGGCAGTAGCCACCTCAACCTGGAATACCTACTACGCCACCTGGACACCGGCCACGGACTTCCCAAGCACCTGGGACAGCAATGCTATGGTAAAAGTTATTGCCAACGACGGCGAGGCCGCCAACAACACCGGTTCGGCTCTCTCGGCCGGCTTTACTTTGGATACCGGTAGTCCGTCATCAAACAGCGTCACAATTTACGCTTCTTCCACACCTGCCGCGCTCATTTTGAATTCATCAGACACGTCCACCCTTTATATGAAAATATCTCTTAATTCCGATCTGTCTGGCGCCAGTTGGCAGGCCTACACTTCCACCGCGACGATTTCTCTGGCCACCAATCCGGATACTGTCTACGTCCGTTTCAAAGATGCTTACAATAATCAGTCGTCAATTCTGTCCGTTGCCACCCCGGAATCGCCGGCCAGTTTTATGGTGCAGGATAACAGCAATATCCTAAACGGCGCCACTGACTACCGCCTGTTTTTGGCCTGGAAAAAAGTGTCTGCTCCAGACCCGGGATTCGCCAATTACAAACTTTATCGTTCCACTTCCACCGAGTCTTCCAGTTTTTCCCTACTAAGCACAATTTACGACATCAACACCAATTATTATTTTGACACCAGCACACCTTACGATACCACGCTTTATTATAAAGTCCTCACGACCGACAACAGCGGCAATGTTTCATATTTTTCATCTACTGTGAATGGCAAAGCCAACGGCACCCAAGACGCGGGCGAGGGCGGGGGCATCATACCGGCGGCCAACACCCCCACCATTTCCAATGTCGCCACTTCCTCGCCCACACCCTCGTCAATCACCATTACC
>SCQK01000027.1 GCA_004321885.1 Patescibacteria group bacterium
GGCCGATCATCTCGCGCGCCTCGTTTCCGACAGCGAGGATGCGGTTGTCTTCGGACGAGACCGCGACAACCGACGGCTCGTTTATAACAACGCCCTTTTTCGGAATGAAAACAAGGGTGTTCGCCGTGCCAAGATCAATCCCTATTTTTCGCACAAACATTGCCATAATAAATGATGAAATTGTCGGAGTTGATGAAAGTGATGAATTGCTCGCTCACGCTCGCCTGATATTTGCGCCGAGTTCGCGCAGGCGCTCGTCAATTCTTTCATAACCGCGGTCAATGTGCCCGATATCCGATATGGTTGAGCGGCCTTCGGCGGCGAGCGCCGCGATTAAAAGCGTCATGCCGGAACGGATGTCCAAACTCGCCATATCACAGCCGGTTAGTTTTGTCCGGCCGGCGATGACCGCGCGATGCTGATCCAGTATTTTAGCGTCAGCGCCCATTTTCCGCAACTCGGCAATATAGCCCAAGCGCCCCTCGTAAAGCCAGTCGTGGATCAACGATTCACCTTCGGCCTGCGTCGCGAGCACCGCGAACGGCGGAAGGTGATCGGATCCAAGCTTCGGATAAAGGCCCGACTGTATTCGGAACGCCCGATATGGCGAGCGCGGCTTCGCGATGGCAAGAACTTCGCCTTTCAAGAGAACGTTAACTCCCATTTTGCCTAACTGCAAGAGCACGGCCTCAAGATAGCGGCGGTCAACTCCGCGAAGAGTTATCTCCGATCCGGTTGCCGCGGCAAGCGCTGAAAAACTGGAAATCTCCAGTTCGTCGGCGTTGATCGTATGAGTCGCTCCATGAAGCCGCCGAACTCCTTCTATCTCCAAGATCAGAACGTCGCGCCACCGGATGTCCGCGCCCATTTTCCGCAAAAGCGCGATCAATTCCTGCACGTGCGGTTCGCAGGCCGGAAGATGGATGACGGTTTTTCCCGGAGCGAGCACTGCGGCAAGAATCGCGTTCTCGGTCGCGGTAACGCTTGATTCCTCAAGCGTGATTTCATTTCCGCGCATGGGGCGGCCGTCCATTCGGATGAGTTCGTTGTCCTCAATTTTCACACCAAGCCCTTCTAGCGCGCGAAAGTGCGTTTGCAAAGGCCGTACGCCGATAGCATCCCCTCCGGGACGCGAAAGTGTCGC
>SCQK01000009.1 GCA_004321885.1 Patescibacteria group bacterium
TATATTTAAATAAAGAAGGAAAAAATCAATATGAACACTATCACCCAAATTTGGTTGATTTGATTAAAAAAACTGTAAAGGAAAGAGGTGAAATAGCGCCGGAAGGATGGATGACTAATAAAGGGCTGGCGGAGATGTTGAAAAAAAACAAGTGGATAATTAATACGAAAGCCAATCAATACAGGCGTTCTTATCCTCAGTGGTTTAAGGCGTATCTAATTCCGTCACTCAAACGGAAACATGAACATTATCATCCTAAATTAGTGGAAATAATTATTAAGGAGATTGAAAACGAAAAAGAATATACTGAAAAAGACAAACTAAAGAAAGAAATGTGTGACTTTGTACAAGAATTAATCAATGGTAGTACAGATAAAAACAAGGATTTCCAATCAATAATACGTGTCTGTGGCCCTTCACGCTATTTAGATATTCTTTATAAATTCCACCCTGAATATAAAGGATTGCCCGTGGATTACGTAAAAGGCGTCATCGCCGACTATCTTGGCGATTTTTTGGTAGCAAAAGGCGAATTTAGACCCGAAGATGTTCCTTTCACTTTAGAATATCTGTCGGATATCACTTTTCAAGAGGGCCTTTACGAAACCATCAAGGACAACTGTCTAAAATACTATTTTGAACAAAAACGTGCCGGCAAAAAAGACAGCCACGAAATAATTTATGGCTATCTAGATCACATGGTGAGCGAACTCGGCCACCTTAATAATTCAGTGCTTGATGACATCATTCAAAAAGTGATTGTTTACTACGATTCCGTTTTGCGTGACTTTTATAAGCCGTCAAAATTCGTGAATACACTTAGCAAAGATCGCGAATTTCCGGATTTGAACCAAAAAATAAACATGAAAGAATTGACTGAAAAGAAACGCTTGCTCATCGCCGATGAAATGGGTTTGGGGAAAAGTGCGTCGGTCATCATGGCCAAAGAACAATTGAGAATAAAATGCGCTTTAGTGGTAGCCCCCAGCAATGTATTAAATACATGGCAACAATATTTGTCAGAAGTAGACGCTACTGACCCGAAAAGGGGCGGCTATTTCAAAAGCGGGCAAGCGCCACGGGTATTAAAGGTGGAAAACGACGAGGACTTAGACCAAGTCAATGCCACTAACTACGACTACATCCTTATTTCCCAGGAACGTTTGAGCGGAGCCAATTATGTCGATAAATTACTGACGACTGACTATGACATGTTGATAGCCGATGAAGTGCACAAATTGAAACGGCTTGAAAGCGCGCGCGCTCCGGAACTGTTACGGCTGGCGGGAAAAATAGAGGGAAAAGATAAATACCTGGCTCTTCTTTCCGGTACACCAATCCCAAATAAAATTGAAGATTTGGCTCTGTTACTCAAACTTCTTTATCCAAAAAAATTTGCTTCTGTTGATAGCGATGAACTCATCCAACAAATTATCTGCGGTGATACCATGGATCTGCGTGCTCTGTTGCTACCACGGATGCAAATGAAAAATTTGGAAGAGGGCGTGGAGATGCCTACGTTAACCGAAGAGACGATTAAAGTAGAACTTGATAAATTAGAAAAAGACATATATGAAGTACTCTTAGAGGAAAACGAACTAACCGCCTCGGAAAAAATAATAATGTTAAGACAATTTCTTTTAAATCCGGAATTGCTGAATTCTACTCCCGGGATTGAAGGTTCAAAAATAAAAGAACTATCAAATAGCTTGGACACGGCTTTCCGACATCACGACAAAATCGTAGTGTTTGTTAATGACTACATTGAAGGAATAATGCGGGGGGAAAAATCAATCATAAAAAAATTACAATTGCCAGCCGATGTGACAATACGGGCAATACATGGAGAAACCGGCAAAGAGGAGCGGCTGGCAATACAGCAGGAATTGCGCCCGGCGCATGGAAAATTTTTGCTATTTGTAAGCGGTCAGACAGCCGATGTGGGTGTTGATTATTCCGGCGCTCAACATGTCTTCTTCTACAATGAGCCATGGACCGAATATCAAAAACGTCAAGAATTGGGCCGCGTCTATCGTCCCGGGCTGGAAGAAGGTTTGGAAAGCGACACGCTTGTCTCTGTCGGCACAATTGAAGAGGGCATTCATGAATATATCCGCCGAAAATACATCGCCGTGGAAAAATTATTACGCGGGATTCCGATTACTGATTTGGAAAAAGAACTGCTGGAAAAAGACGAGAAAAGCAAGGAGCCGGATTTGTCAGTCAACCCGGAACTGGCCCAATACTATTTCTCTTCATGGGATAAGATGATGAAAATATTTGGTTATGTAAAAGAAATTGGCGAAGAAAAATTCAATAAATTTTTGTCCAAATACGCCAAGGATTACGCTGACTGCTATTTAGATCTGGGTAATCGCAGTTACCAGTCAAACGCCAACCGCGTATCCGGTACGCTAATCCATAAATTAGTGAAAGAATCCGGCAGTTCCGCGGAGTCACTGAAAATAATAGACATCGCTTCGGGCCCGGAAATGCTCAAACAGCATATTGGAGACGAATATCGTGATAGAATTTTCAGCATTGATATCAACAAACAACATTTCGCGACACGAGAGGGTAACAAAAGAGTCGCTGGGAGCTTGTCGGCGATGCCTTTCGCAGATCAGTCCTTTGATTTCGCCAACATATCTCTTGCTCTGCATTACACTGGCTTCGCTCCAAGCAAGGGAAAACTGGAACGGCTAAAAGTATTAATGGAAACTAATAGAATTCTGAAAGAGGGTGGCAAAGCGATAATTAATCTGATTTATACTCTTGAGCCGAAAGATTTTGAAAAATTTAAAGAAGCGGCCGAAGTGTTGGGTTTCCGAATTGTTGACGGATACACAGGCGAAGTTAGCGCGGACAAACAATATCTTTCCCGCGTCATTACGTTAGAAAAAATAAAAAATCTGGATACTAAATTGACCACGGAAGATATGTCCGGTCAATTGGGTAAAGAGAAGCTGGAGGGACTAAAATTCAAAAAAACTGAGGCGAAATTAAAGGATTCGCGACAGATTTTGACTTCTTTCAAATTGGGCGGCGCTAAAATTGACGTGCATTTTAACGAGGATGACTTAATGGTGTTAAAAGAAGAACAAGAATTGTTGAGGGAGGGGGAATCGCTGAAGCGAAAGTACACAAAAATCGTAAATATACCGCCGCAAGAAATTATTGACCATAATTTTGTTCGCATCAAAATAGGAAAAAAATATATACTATTCAAAAAGTTATCCAAGGGCTCGGGAGTAGTAATAGTAAAATAATTTTCTTCACCTACCAAACTTCAATGGCAGATATACTATATAGCGACGTCGGACTCGCCCCCTATTTTGATATTGACAAAACTGCTAAAAATAGCATACTATTCCCTGCTGACTTATCAGTGGATAGCGGCTCCCGCCCGGTTTTAAAATTTCTTGACTACCGAGCGGGAACCACTATCAACCAACAACGTACATTCCGCAAGGAGAAATTCCGATGGCTCTTTTCTTCCCCGGACTTTCAAAGACGTTTCTCGGACGCTACGAAAACAACCCCAAAGAGCTCCGCGTTCTCCAAGTGATCTGCGAACACCTGCGCAGTGGTTACACCACTGGAAAAAAGCGCGGCGCTGGATCTAAGGAAGACAAGGTCTTTCAAGACGCGAAGGACTCCCTGGAAAAAGAAGATGTCCCCTTGGAAAGAAAGGACTTCATCTACATCAAAGCCGGGATCCGAATCGCCTACAAAATCCTCGTGGGCGAAGAGGGTGAGGATACGAGCACCACGCTTTCAGAAAACATCATCTCGGATTTGCGTGTGGATGGCATAACAAACTGGACAGAGGTGCTCCGGGCAAACGGCGACCTGGACTATCTGTTCAAGAATGAGCGCGAAACGGCCGCGCGGGCCGAAGCCGCGCTCACAGAAGCCCAAGCAACTCTGGAAAAGCTGGCGTCGCGCACCAACAAGGTGCGCGTGAGCGAAAAGCTCATAACCTTGGTTGGCGAACTGCTTCCCACGCTGGAGGATGTCCTCGCGGAAAACGAATCGCTCAAGGAGGCGGCATCGCGATTCGCCGAAGAGCGAACAGAATCAGAACGTAAGCTTCTCGAAGCCGAAACAATGATTCGCCTGCTCGAAGAGGACAACGATTCGGCCCAGGGCCGTTTGGACAGCGTCAGGGCAGAACTCCGGAAGGCCCATGACCTCTCGGTCTTGCAATTGGCTCTCCAATATCCACAGCATCCCCAGCTCATGGAGATAGCCCAACGCATTGAGGAAGATAAGAAGCAAGGGCAAAACGAGATGGGGACGTTGGTTGCCCAACTACCAAAAACCTACACTGGAGGAACGATAGAATACAAGCAACGATTCCTCCGACTACTGTTCGATCTCGCGCGAAACGAACAGGAGCAGATCATCGGTCAACTGCGAAATCTGGCCGAACAGGGGCCGAAGCATGCTTCCTTGCACACGAGGAAGACGCAAATACGTCTCCTCTACAGCCCGATGGACTGCATGGTTTCCCGCGGCGCGGATGACATCCGCTTCACATGGAGCAAGGAGAACGGCGCGATTACCGTTCACTGGCTCTACCGAAAGGGCGATAGCCGCGTGCGTCAATCCGAGGCATAATTCGCCTCCCCCGCCTTATCCCGCTGTTCGCCCGGCGGGATTCTTTTTTTACACCAACTCAAACCTCCGCCGGCGGCCGTAGAGAAGATAAATAATGAGAGCAATAATAGCTATAAAAATAAACGTGCGGTAATACGGCACATAAAGCGCGAGAACGCCCCAGCCGCTTATCCACTCAATAGAAATTGAGCCCTGCACCGTCTCCACGTTGTTTATCAACTGTCGGTCTTGCTGGTCCAAGAAAACAAGCTGTTCCTGTTCGTTTTTTATTCGCGCGTCAATTTCATTTCGTTTCTTCTGGTACTGCGCGTTCTCGTTGGCCAAAAGCTGATTAAGCCGGCGCTGTTCGGTTGACAGATTACTAACGGCGACCGCGATTTCCTGTTGGCGCTCGGTGCTGGTGGTAAATTCTTTTTTTAATTTATTGATACTGTTAGCCGTATAGCTTAACTGTTGTTTTAGTGAAGCGACCTTGGTATTATGGCTGACCACCAAGTCCTGCCTTTGTTTTTGCGAATCCGCCAGAGCGCTTTGGGAAGAAGCTGTGTTTTGTTCAATGACGGTTTTCTCGGGCAACAGATTGCGCGAGTTTATTATTTCAGCCATAAAGCGCGGACTGGCGGCCAATTCCTTCAACTCGTCCTTAAACGATTCCATCTCTGATTTGGGTAGCACAAATTCAATGCGCGCGTATTTGGAATCCGACGATGAATTGTCTACACGGCCGCCATGCCCGCGCACTATAGTCTGAGCGCGCGTCGCTTTCTTTTGCACTTGTCGTGTTTTAATTTCGGCGTGATAATCGGTTTTCAAGTATTCGCGGGTGTCAAAGGGTGAGGCCTGCGTAAAATAACGGCCAATACTTTTAGCGGCTCCACCAACTATCTCGCCTACGATTCCACCAGCGGTAACCTCACGCGCGCTAAGACCGGTATACGCGCCATAAACAACGCCTAAATCGTTTGCGCTGATTTCTCCAGAAGAGGATCTCTGATAGCCAACTTTGCTCGCCGCATCATAACCGTAGCCAGCAGGGTTCAAACCATGATCGGCCGAAGTTAAACGATTTAAATAGAAACCTTGCGTAACGAAAAATAAAATAGATAACCCCCCGCAGACAAACGCAATCCGCCAAGGATAACGAAAACGGCGACGTTCGGGTTGAACAGTATTTTGCGTTCTAAGCGCGGCAAAAATCCTCGCCTTCATCGCTTCGTTGCCAATTGGCAATATTCGCTCTTTCTGCCCCCAATGATGAAGTAAATCTTTTAAATTGTAACTGACTTGTGTCATAAACGAAATGGGTGAGGAAAATATTTTCGAACGAATGAGTCTATATGTGACGCAGCCCTTATACTATTGTGTTAAAACCCGTGCGCGCCCGAGCCAGCGACCGATGCACGCGCACTCGCGCTGTGATAACGGAAATTTCCAGCACCCGCGCGATTTCTTTAAACGGCAAATCGGCGATATAGCGCAAACGGAGCAATTCCCTGTCTTCTTCCGGCAACATTTTCAAAATCTTTTCCACCAAAAATTTTTCAGACAAATCGCCGCCGACTGAAACCGTTTGGAAATTTTCCTCGTTAGTTTCTTCAATGGATCTCTCTCGGCCGTTCTGCCGCCAATGCTGGCGGCACTCGTTGCGCGCGATGGCAAACAGCCAGGAGCTAAACCTTACGCCGCGGGCATGAAATTTTGCCAGCGATGCTATCGCCTTGAGCCATGTATTCTGCAAAATATCATCGGCCAAACTTTTTTCGCGCAAGGTGTTCACCAGATAGCCGTACAATTTCGGCGTGATGGCGTCCCAAAGCAAGCCCAAAGCGGCCTGTTCTCCTTTTTTGGCCCGAGCTATCAAGGCAAGTTCTTCGTGTATTTCCATAGATGTCTGTTTGCCTCCCCGTCGGGAGTGCCACCATTCTACTAAAGATAATGCGCGAAAGCAATAAAATGTTACATAAACAAAAAACCGCCTCGCGAAGAGACGGCTTTGAGTGTGGAGCCAAGGGGTATTGAACCCCTCTATCCGAGTGCTAACCACGGAACCCTCACCATGAGGTGGCCCCCTGTACTCCACGCGAGCATTATACCAAATTTTGAGGCATCAAAAAAGCCCGAGATATTTCTCGGACTTTCAGGGTTCAATAGAATCCGTGGTTAGCATTATCACTATACCAATTTTAATAATATTTGTCAATATCACCTATCCACACCCCCTTTACTAAATGTCTTTTGAGAGATAAGATATATCCAGAAAATTACCCCCACCCAACCTCCCCCTTATCAAGAGGGAGGAAACAAATTGTATGTCAAAATATATTCCCATCATCGGCCTGGAAATACACGTGGAGCTAAAAACCAAGAGCAAAATGTTTTGCTCCTGCGCCAACAACCCGGACCGCCCGCCTCGCCCGACGAGCGGGCTCGTCGAGGCGGGCGACGCCCCAAACACCAATGTCTGCGAAATCTGTCTGGCGCACCCGGGCACCTTGCCCGTGCCGAATAAAACCGCTATTGAATGGGCCGCCAAAATCGCCACTGCCCTGGGATGCAAGCTCAACAAAGAAAGTAAATTTGACCGCAAGCATTATTTTTACCCCGACCTGCCCAAGGGCTACCAGATTTCCCAATTTGACCAGCCCATCGGCGAGCACGGCTTTATTGAACTCCAATTTCCAGTCGGCAAAAACCCGCGCGAAGCGGCGCGCATCGGTATCACTCGCGTGCATTTGGAAGAAGACACGGCAAAGTTGACCCACGGGGCGAAGGGAGAAACTTTGGTTGACTTCAACCGCGCCGGCGTGCCCCTGGTGGAAATCGTATCCGAGCCCGACGTGCAAAGCGCCGTTGAAGCCAAGAGCTATTGCCAGGAACTGCAAAATATTTTTCGCTATCTCGGCGTGAGCGACGCGGACATGGAAAAAGGCCACATGCGCTGTGAGGCCAACGTGTCGGTGCAGGAAGAAGGAAAATTTACAAACGACAAGGGCGTGATAAAACCGACAGGAAAAAACAAACTAAACGCCAAAGTTGAAGTGAAAAATATAAACTCTTTCCGCGCCGTGGAAAAAGCGATTGAATTTGAAATCAAACGCCAGACCGCCATGATAGAAAAAGGCGAATCATGGAAACAGCAGACCCGCGGCTGGGATGACGACAAGGGCGAAACGATTTTACAAAGAGAAAAAGAAACCTCGGCCGATTACCGCTACTTCCCCGAGCCCGATATTCCACCGTTTAATCCGGTTAAAATCACCGGCGACATCTCTTTGCCCGAACTGCCGGCCGCCAAACGGTCTCGCTTCCGCGACGAGTATGGTTTTTCTTATTCCGACGCCGACATCTTGGCCAGCGACGCGCACTGGGCGGCTTTTACCGAACAAGTGATGAGCGAACTCGTTGACTGGCTGAAAACTTTATCCAAAAAAGAATCTCCGGCGCAAATCGCGCGGCTGGCCGGCGGCTGGATTACTTCCAAACTGATGGGCGCCATGGCCGAACGCAAAATTGACATTCGTATTCTGAAATTAAAGCCGGAAAATTTCGCCGAACTGGTCGCTTTGATTTACACAAACAAAGTCAACTCCACCAACGCGCAAAAAATTCTGGCCGAGATGCTGAACTCGGGCGTGGACATGGACCCCACGCATATAATGGAAGACAAGGGCTACGGCCAAATAGCCGACGAAGGCAAACTGGGCGAAGTGGTTGATGAAGTGCTCAAGAGCCACCCTGAACAAGTGGCGCAATTCAAAGCCGGCAAAGAACCGATTTTACAATTTCTAAAAGGCATGGTAATGAAAGCGACCGAGGGCTCGGCCGACCCGCAAATGGCGGAAAAATTGCTGCGGGAGAGAATTAAAATATCCTGAAACAAGGGGTTGCCCTGCGGGCAAAAGTTCAGGATAACATGTGGATAAGTCGCTTTGACCACCGCCTCACCTTCTGCTAAACTGTTATGGATATATGCACAGCCCCACTGAAAAACCAACGGTAAAAATTATAATCGGCCACCCGTAGAGGGTGGTCTTTTTTTGATAACTCTCGAAATTTTGGAGCCATAGGCGAACAAAATTTCGCAAGAGTTATCAATCCGCCTTTGGCGGATTACATTTATGTACCCAGCACGGTTAATTTTAAACACCGGCCAAGAATTTCTCGGCCTTTCACCCGCCTGGCAAAAAGGCGACTTTTACGGTTTACCCTCACACCAAAAATTTTGGTGTGAGGGCGAGGTTGTTTTTACGACCGGCATGACCGGCTATGTGGAAACTCTCACCGATCCTTCGTATGCCGGACAAATTATCGTCTTCACCTATCCGCTCATCGGCAACTACGCCGTGCCGCCGGCCAAATTCTGGGAATCGGAAAAAATCCACGCGGCCGGAGTGGTGGTAGGCGAGGCGTGCCAGTGGCCTGATACCCCCTCCTCACCTCCCTCCCGAAACAAGTTCGGGACAGGCTCTTATAAAGGGGGAGGGACTTTGGCCGGATGGCTAAGAGAACAAAAGGTGCCTTTACTCACCGGGGTGGATACTCGCCTGCTTACCAAAACACTACGCGAGAAGGGTGCCACGCCCGGAGCGATTACGTCTTACCCCTACCTAACCTCCCCCTTAAAAAGGGGGAGGAACAGGAGGGGGTATAATTTCTTTGACCCGAACGAAACAGATCTGGTGGCGCTGGTTTCTCCCAAAAGACCGACCACTTACGGCAAGGGGAAAAAGAGAATCATCGCCGTTGATTGCGGGATGAAAAAAAATCTGCTCCGCTCACTCTTAAAATTACCGCTGACTATAAAAATCGTGCCGTACGACTACGATTATAACAAAGAAAAATTTGACGGCGTGTTTATCTCCAATGGCCCGGGCGACCCGGAACGTTGCGGCCGAACGATAGAAATTCTGCGCCGCGCCATGAAAAAGAAAAAACCGATTTTCGGCGTCTGTCTGGGCAACCAGCTGTTAGCACTGGCGGCCGGAGCCAAAACCTACAAACTGCCCTTTGGCCACCGCGGACAAAATCAACCCTGCCAAGACAGCGCCACTGGCCGTTGTTATATCACCAGCCAAAACCACGGCTACGCCGTGAACCCGGCCACCCTGCCGCCGGACTGGCGCGTGAGTTTCAAAAACTTAAACGACGATTCAGTGGAAGGCATCGGCCACAAATCATTGCCGTTTTTCGCCGTGCAATTTCATCCCGAAGCGGCGCCCGGCCCCGCAGACACGCAGTGGCTTTTTGAAAAATTTTATGAAACTTTATAAAGTTATAATTCTCGGTTCCGGAGGATTGCAAATCGGCCAGGCCGGCGAGTTTGATTATTCGGGCTCCCAGGCCATCAAGGCCCTGAAAGAAGAAGGCATCAAAACCGTGCTGGTAAACCCCAACATCGCCACTGTTCAAACCGACCCAAACATGGCTGACGCGCTCTATCTTCAGCCGCTCAATTTTCAAACACTTAAAAAAATTATCGCCAAAGAAAAACCGGACGGCATTTTGCTCGGCTTTGGCGGACAAACCGCGCTCAATCTGGGTTTGGAACTGGATGAAAAAGCCGTACTCCAAAAATACGGCATGGCCGTGCTGGGTAGCGATACGCAAACAATACGAACAGCCGAAGACAGAAATTTATTCAAAATCGCGCTGGCGAAAATCGGAGTGAAGACTCCGAAAAGTTTTACCGCGCGCGACGTGAATGAAGCGCTGGCCGCGGGAAAACAAATCAGCTACCCCTTGATGATTCGCAGCGGCTTCTCTTTGGGCGGACTTGGTTCCGGAAAAATCGCCGACGCGCGGGAACTGAAACAACGCGCAGGCGAAGCGCTCTCCGGCGCCCCGCAAATCCTGGTGGAAGAATACCTGGGCGGCTGGAAAGAAGTGGAATACGAAGTGGTGCGCGACAGAAAAGACAACACCATTATTGTCTGCAACATGGAAAACATGGACCCGATGGGCATCCATACCGGTGAGAGCATCGTGGTGGCGCCTTCGCAGACCTTGAACAACGAACAGTATCATCGCCTGCGCGAGCTGTCCATCAAAATCGCCCGCCACCTGAAAATCATCGGCGAATGCAACGTGCAATTCGCCTTGCACCCGAAAACCGGCGACTATCGCGTGATAGAACTCAACCCGCGCCTGTCGCGTTCATCGGCTCTGGCTTCCAAAGCCACGGGCTATCCCCTGGCCTACATCGCGGCCAAGCTGGCCATCGGCAAACTTTTGCCTGAACTCAAAAATTCAGTCACCAAAAAAACCTCGGCCTTTTTTGAACCGGCCTTGGATTATCTGACAATAAAAATTCCGCGCTGGGACACAAACAAACTGCGCTCGGCCGAACGCTCCATCGGCTCGGAGATGAAAAGCGTGGGCGAAGTGATGGCCATTGGACGCTCGTTTCCCGAAGCATTGCAAAAAGCCGTGCGTATGCTGAATATCGGCGCCGACGGGCTAAGCGATTATCCGTTTCCCATCGCCGAACCGAAAAAAGAAATGGAGAACGCCACCGACCGACGTTTGTTCGCGCTTTACCAATTTTTTAAAAAAGGCGGCGGCGTAAAAGAAGCCGGGCAACTTACGAGTATAAACGAATGGTTTCTGGCGCACATCAAAAACATCGCGGCGCTGGAAAAAACAATCAAAAATAAACGACTAACGCCAGCCCTGCTTTTACAAGCCAAGCAATTCGGCTTTAGCGACGTCGGTCTGGCAAAATTAAAAAATACTGACGAGAAAAAAATCAGGCGCCTGCGCAAAAAAAACAAAATCCTGCCGTGCTTTAAACAAATAGACACCCTGGCCGGCGAATATCCGGCCGAGACGAATTATTTATACGCCACCTACCACGGCGCCGGACACGATATCGCCGCTTTGGACAAAAAACCGATCATCGTCCTCGGCTCTGGTCCGTACGCCATCGGTTCGTCGGTGGAATTTGACTGGTGCGCCGTGAACACGGCCCGCGCCCTGCGCGCCTTGGACAAAAAAACAATAATGCTCAACTCCAATCCGGAAACAGTCTCCACTGACTACGACGAATCCGACCGTTTGTATTTTGAAGAGCTGACTTTGGAGCGCGTGGCTGACATCGCTGATTTTGAAGGCGGCGCGAAGGCGTCTTTTGAATCTACACCCGGCATTGTTGTTTCGGTCGGCGGACAAATCGCCAATAAAATCGCTCTGCCGCTTTTTGAAATGGGTTATAAAATTTTAGGCACCCCGCCCGTGGCCATAGACCAGGCCGAAGACAGACAAAAATTTTCCTCACTCTTGAATAAATTAAAAATAGACCAGCCGGAATGGATTGAGTCGGGTAATTTGAGTAAAGCCAAGGCTTTCGCCAAAAATTTCGGGTATCCGGTCCTGGTGCGGCCGTCATACGTGCTCTCTGGCGCGGCCATGAACGTGTGCCCGAACGAAGATGAACTGACAAACTATCTACGTTCGGCTTCGGCCGTTTCTCCCGACCATCCGGTGGTTATTTCCAAATTTATCACCAATGCCAAAGAGTTAGACATAGACGGAGTGGCCGACAAGGGAAAAATTATAATAGAAGCGATTTGCGAACACGTGGAAAACGCGGGCGTGCACTCGGGCGACGCCACCCTGGTCTTGCCCCCGCAAAAACTTTATTTGGAAACGATTCGCCGCGCCAAAAACATCGCTCGCGCCATCGCCAAATCACTCAAAATCACCGGGCCCTTTAACATCCAGTTCATTGCCAAGGATAACGCGCTCAAAGTGATAGAGTGCAACTTGCGCGCTTCCCGCTCTTTTCCTTTCGTATCCAAAGTGACCGGACATAATTTCATAGAACTGGCCACCAAGGCCATGCTGGGCGGTGTTGGAGTTCCTCCCCCTCTTAGGGGGAGGATAAAGGAGGGGGTATTTGAAACCCTGGAGCTCAACCACGTCGGCGTGAAGTCGCCGCAATTTTCTTACCACCGACTGAAAGGAGCCGACCCGGTGGCGCAAGTGGAAATGGCTTCCACCGGAGAGGTGGCCTGTATCGGCGGCGATTATTTGCGCGCCTTTTATTCTTCCTGGCTGGCCACGGGCAAAAATATCAGCCGCCGCCGGGCGCTTGTCACCATTGCCGATGAATGCAAACAAAAATTCTTGCCATTAGTGAAAAAAATGGACAAACAGGGCTGGGAAATATATACTACTGCCGGCACCCACGACTTTTTGTCGCGCCACGGAGTGGCCAGCAACTTTGTTTACAAAATCAGCGAGCAAAACAAGCCGAACGTGGAGGCAACGATTTCAGAAAAGCAAGTTGACGTAATCATTGTCATTCCGAGCGAAGCGAGGAATCTCTGTTTATCAAACGACAGCGACGGCTACAAAATTCGCCGGCTGGCCACGGACCGCCACATCCCACTTATCACCAACTCGCAAACCGCTATTTTGCTCTTGCGCTGTCTCACCGAACTTGACGCCAATAAAATGCCGATAAAATCGTGGCAAGAATATTTTTAATGTCATTGCGAGGAGCGGAGCGACGAAGCAATCCCATACAATTAAGGGGATTGCCACGGCCCTGCGGGCCTCGCAATGACAATACAATTATGCCAAACACACTCAAAGGCAGGGACATAATTTCCATCGCGGAACTTTCCAAGCCGGAAATTCTGCTGGTGCTAAAAAACGCGCAAGAATTAAAAAAACACCCGCGCCCGAAACTGCTGGAAGGGCTGGTGATGGGCAGTTGTTTTTTTGAACCCAGCACGCGCACGCGCTTGTCGTTTGAAACAGCCATGCAGAAGTTGGGCGGACGGGTAATCGGCTTTGCCGACCCGGGCGTGACTTCGGCCAAGAAAGGCGAGTCGCTGTACGACGCCATAAAAATCATCGGCCAATACGTGGATGTCATCGCCATGCGCCATCCGTTGGAGGGAGCGGCGCGACGCGCGGCCGAGGCCACGGACAAACCAATCATCAACGGCGGCGACGGAGCCAACCAGCACCCCACCCAAACCCTGCTGGACTTGTTCACTATTCAAGAATGCCAGAAAAAATTAAGCAACCTTCATATCGCCATGGTCGGCGACCTGAAATATGGCCGCACCGTGCACTCGCTGGCCCAGGCGCTTACCCATTTTGGCGCCCGCCTGTATTTCGTGGCGCCCGACAGCTTGCAGATGCCCGCGTATATTTGCGATGAATTAAAAACCAAAGGCGTCAAATTCTCCATGCACAAAAAAATGGAAGAGGTAATCGGCAAAGTTGATATTTTTTACATGACCCGCATCCAGGGCGAACGTTTTGCCGACCCGATGGAGTACGAAAAAGTAAAAAACAGTTTCGTGCTCAAGGCCGACATGCTAAAAAACGCCAAACCAAACCTGAAAATCTTGCACCCCTTGCCGCGCGTGAACGAAATTGAAACAGCCATAGACAAAACAAAATTCGCCTACTATTTCCAGCAAGCGGAAAACGGGCTCTATGCCCGCCAGGCCCTGCTGGCGATGGTGTTGGGAAAAATTTAATAATGTCATTGCGAGGCCCAAGGGGCCGAAGCAATCTCAGACAAGTAAGGGATTGCCACGTCGGCCTGCAGGCCTCCTCGCAATGACAAAAATTTTATGAAAGAAAAAAAACTTTTGGTCAACGCCATAAAAAACGGCACGGTGATAGACCACATCACCGCCGGTAGCGCGCTCAAAATCATCCGCATCCTCAATCTGGCCAGCCACGAAAAAGTCGTGACGGTCGGGCTGAACTTGCCCAGCAAATCCATGGGGCGCAAGGACTTAATCAAAGTAGCCGAGCGCGAACTTTCACCCGATGAAGTAAGCAGCGTGGCCATTCTGGCGCCGCAAGCCAGCATCAACATCGTCAAAAATTACGAAATAGTTAAAAAATTTAAAATAAAACTACCGGAAAAAATTGAGAGCGTAGTTGTTTGCCCCAACCCGAAATGCATTACCAACCACGAGCCCATGGCCAGCGTGTTTTTTATTCTGCCCAACGGCAAACACATTAAACTGCGTTGTAAATATTGCGAAAAAGTTTTTGGTCACGATGATATCCGTGAATATAGAGTATAAAAACACCATATGAGCCGGCTCATAACTTTACCCGCTTTGATTGACCCGCACGTGCATTTTCGTACCCCGGGTTCCGAGCACAAAGAGGATTGGATTTGCGGAGCGCGCGCCGCCTTCGCCGGCGGATACACCACGGTGATTGACATGCCGAACAACAACCCGCCGGCGATTGATGAAGAGTCATTGAATAACAAAATCAAGCTCGTGGAACAACAACTGTCATTCCTGCGAAAGCAGGAAGGGAGCCCTTCGGGCTCGGAATTCATTTCTGTCCACCCATATTTTTATCTCGGGGTTACTCCCCTCCCCCTTGATAAGGGGGAGGCAGGGTGGGGGTCGGCGGTAGCCCTCAAAATGTTCATGGGTTCCAGCACCGGCAGTTTGCTGGTGGACAAATACGAAGACCAGGAAAAAATATTCGCCAAAGCCGCTGAACTTGATTTGCTGGTGGCAGTGCACGCAGAAGATGATGAAACAATAAAAAATAATCAACTGTCATTCCAGCAAAAGCTGGAATCCATCGCCAATCCAGTCGCTCTTCACTCGCAAATCCGCTCGCGTGAGGCGGCGATAAAAGCCGTGTCGCAAGCGATTGAACTGGCGGAAAAGACCGGCGCGCGATTATATATCTGCCATATTAGCACAAAGGAAGAAGCTGAATTGGTTAAATCGGCTAAAGAGCGCGGAGCCAAAATTTATGCCGAAGTCACACCGCATCATTTGTTTCTGAACGAAAGCGCGTATGAAACATTGGAGACAAAAGCGCAAATGAATCCGCCTCTGCGCACGGCCGCGGACCAAGCGGCGCTCTGGCAGGCGATAAACGACGGAGTAATAGACACCATCGGCACCGACCACGCTCCGCATACTTTGGAAGAAAAAAATCAACCATACCCCAAATCGCCTTCGGGCGTGCCCGGCATTGAGACATGTTTGCCGCTATTGCTCAACGCGTACAATCAGGGTAAAATCAGTTTAGAGAAAATAGTGGAATTATGCCGGACAAATCCGCAAAAAATATTCCGTTTGCCTGATAACAGTGACGAGGTGATTGTGGATTTGGATTTGGAAAAAGAGGTAAAAAATGAGAATTTAAAAACTAAATGCGGCTGGTCGCCCTTTGCTGGGTGGAATCTAAAGGGGTGGCCGATAAAAACGATAATTATGAAAAAGTAAGAAATTTGAACGGTGGTCTCGCTCGGATAGTTACGGACTCGCTGTCGCTTTTTGACCCAATGAGCATAATCGCATGGATCAAAATGCCTTCGGCACCGCTCCAACTCGTCTCGTAACTGCACCTCGCTCGCCCAATGTTCAAATTTCTTACTTTTTCTCACATCCATTTTTATGAAACATCTAATCTCCCTAAAGGAACAAACAAAAGAAGACCTGCTGGAAATTTTGGATTTAGCAAAAAAAGTTAAAGCCACATACAAGGCCGGTGAGACGATGGAGCCATTAAAAAACAAAACCCTGCTCATGCTTTTTCAAAAAAGCTCCACGCGCACGCGCCTGTCGTTTGAGGCCGGCATAACCGAACTGGGCGGACACGCCATTTTTCTGGACAGCCGCGCCACGCAATTTTCGCTCACTGATTTCGGCGATGAAATAAAAGCCGTAATGCGCTTTGGCGACATCCTGATGTTTCGGGCCATGAAAGCGGCGGACGTGGAAAAGGCGGCGGGCTTCAATCAGATTCCGGTGATAGACGGTTGCAGTGAAAAATATCACCCGTGCCAGGCCTTGGGAGACATTTTGACAATGAGTGAGCATGCCAATGGACTGGAAAACGTGAAAAAAATCACTTGGCTGGGAATTGAAAACAACGTCTCTAACACCCTGACGCTGGCCGGCGCCAAACTGGGAATTGAAGTGACCATCGCCGCGCCCGAAGCCAACCCGGCCAGCGTGGACGCGGAGTTAAACGCCCAGGCCTCTGCCGTCGGCAAAGTGACACGCACTTTGAATTTGGCCGAAGCGCTGGCTGGCGCGAATTTCATCCACACCGACACCTGGATGGATATGGAATTTTTTTCCGACGGAAAAGTGAAGCCGCAATTTGAAGCCGAATACGAACGGCGCAAACGGGTGTTCACGCCTTTTCAACTAAACGCGGGCTTAATAAACACCCACGCCCCGCAAGCGAAAATTATGCACTGCATGCCGTGTCATGTGGGCTATGAAATTTCACGCGACGCCATAGACCATCCCAATTCAATAATTTTTGACCAGGCGGAAAATCGCAAACACATCCAAAAAGCGATTATTCTTTGGCTACTTGGTATTCCCTCCCCTTTATAAGGGGAGGGTTAGGGTGGGGTATTATGCTCACCACAACTTTCCTCAACAAAACTTTCGCCAATCCCATCGTGCTCGCCTCGGGCATTCTTGGCGTGTCGGCCGCCAGTTTGGCGCGGGCGGTGAAAGATGGCTGCGGCGGAGTGACGGCCAAGTCGGTCTCGCTTGAACCGCGCTCCGGTCATCCCAATCCCACCACCGCCGGCATGGAGCATTTTTTCATCAACGCGGTTGGACTTTCCAACCCGGGCGTGGACGCGGCGGTGGAAGAACTGAAAAAATTCAAAGAATTATCCGTCTCACCGCTCATCGGCAGTATTTTCGCGGGCACGCCTGAGGAGTTCGCCGTCGTGACGGAAAAAATTTGCGCGGCGCCAATTGATTTTCTGGAAATCAATGTTTCCTGCCCGAACGTAAGCAAAGAATTCGGCAAACCGTTTGCTTACTCCACCGAAGCCGTGGAAATTATCACCAAAAAAGTAAAAGCCAAAGCGACTGTGCCGATAATAATAAAACTTTCTCCCAATGCCTGGAACATAGACGAAATCGCGCTGGCGGCCGAAACCGCCGGCGCCGACGCCCTTTGCGCCGTCAACACCATCAGCGGCATGATAATTGACTGCCACAGCCGCAAACCGATATTGCACAACAAACAGGGCGGGGTTTCGGGTCCGGCGCTGCTGCCTATCGCGCTAAAATGCGTGTATGACATTTACAAAAAAGTGAAAATTCCCATCATTGGCACAGGCGGCATTTGTTCTGGCGAAGACGCGCTGGCCATGATTATGGCCGGAGCGGCTTTGTTGGGTGTTGGCTCGGCCGTGTATTTCCGCGGGAGCGAGGTGTTTGAAAAAATTTGCGAGGAGATGGAGAAAATAATGGAAGAGGAAGGGATAAAAAATTTGGAGGAAATCCGCGGCGCGGCGCACTCATCATGAATGTCCCCCTCCCCTATTTGCGAAAAGAGTGAGAGAAAAAGCAAACTTGTTGCTTTTTCCGAACGAATGAGCAAATATCCGCAGATATTAGGGGAGGGATAAACCCCGTTAGAGGTCTGCAGACCTCTAACGGGGTAAAGGGTGGGGTTAAACGTATGGATAGTACAAAATTCTTAAAAATAGAAAAAATAACAGACGAAACCCCGTTCGTCAAAACATTCTATTTTAATCATCGCCTAAACAGCAAGCCCGGGCAATTTGTGATGCTCTGGCTACCGGGAATTGACCAAAAACCGTTTTCCATCGGCTGGGAAGATGAAAACGGCTTTGCCCTGACTGTGTTCAATCGCGGACCGACGACGAACAAACTGTTTGAAATGAAAGCCGGCGAACGAGTGGGCATTAGCGGGCCCTACGGTACTTCTTTTTCCGTGCGCCCAAACACGCGCTATATCATGGTCGCCGGCGGCTATGGCGCCGCGCCTCTTTCTTTTTTGGCCAAGCAGCTATCTGTCATTGCGAGGAGCGTAGCGACGAAGCAATCCCAATCTACAAAAATTGATTTCCTCCTCGGCGCCCGCTCGGCCGAACACGTGCTATTTGAAGACCGTCTGTCAAAATTACCCAACACCAAAATCCACATCGCCACCGACGACGGCAGTAAGGGACATAAGGGATTTGTGACCGACCTGCTTTCATCTGTCATTCCTGCGAAAGCAGGAATCCACGACAACTCACTGGATGCCCGTTTTCACGGGCATGACATATTCGTCTGCACTTGCGGCCCCGAACTGATGGAAAAAAAAGTTTTGGACGCTTGCAACGTCGCCGGCGTGGAATGCGAAATCAGCATTGAACGCTACATGAAATGCGGCGTGGGCGTGTGCGGACAATGCGCCGTGGACGACCTGGGCCTGCATATGTGCAAAGAAGGGCCGGTGGTAAGCGGCGCGCTCGCCAGTCAAATTAAAGAGTTCGGCGTCTACCATCGCGACAAAAGCGGGAAAAAAGTATACTTCGAAAATTAAGTCCAAAGCCAATTATAAAAAAAGAAAAAGCTCTCATTCCGTGCGATGACGAAACGAGAGCGAAACGAACCGAGGGACCAAGTGACCCAAGCCCTTCCGATTTGGCGAAAGGGCTGAGGCACCAAGGATCCCAGGGCCTACTTGCCGCGAGGAAGGAGATAGGAGGCGCCGAAGCCGTAGACAACCCAGCGGACGTCCAGCACCCAGCGAGCGCCGACCCAGGAGAGACAGGCCACGTAGAGGCCGCCACGCCGGCCGCGCAAAAGCGTGCCCGGCAGGACGATGATCTTGTCCTGCATCTCCTTCGGGATCTCGGCCTGGCACTCCAGCATACGCTTGCCATCCACCAGGCCGTAGTTGGCCTTGAGGACGACGGCGCGGGCGCGCATGACCTCGCCGTTGACATAGCCCGGGTCATCGGGCTCGAGGAAGGACACATACTCCAAGTCCTTCACCTCGAACTGCGACGGGGCCACATCCTCCACCACCTCCCACTTGCGCTTCTTGCCTGCCTCGTCCTCGTACTCGGGGATGAGGTCGGCGGCGAGCAACTCGGACGGGAGCTGGTCGCGCTTGATCGATGCCGCCACGCTTTCGCCGTTTTCCTCGCCGATCGGCTCCAGCTTCAGCCGGAGCTTGCCGGCGCGAAACAGCTCCACGTTCTGCGCGCCCGTCTCACATCCGCCGAACTCCGCCCACAGCTTGAGGATCATGGCCCAGATCTGCTTCCCTGTCAGACCCTCCAGCACGGCCTCCAGTGTCTTCCCTTCCACTCTCGAACTCATGGCTGTTCTCCTTTCCGGCGCCTCGCCAGAATGGCAATTTGCCCCGCCCCGGGGCTCGGGTTTTTATGCTAAAAATAACAAAGAGCTAACAGCGATTTATATCACAACATTACTGCTTCTGTCAAGCTAAACACCGTCACAACCGCCATATCCTTTCACAAACCCTTGCGCGATTATCTGCGCGATTCTTGCGCGATTTAATTTTTTATGGTATGATATTGGCAAGGAATTCTTCGGCCTAAACTATGTTTGAACCAAAGTATAAAATCACCAATCAAATCATCCAGATGCTCACCGCCATCGCCGAGGCCAAGGCGATTATTGAACGCGCGCGCCTTTTGCCGAAGCACGAACTCAAACTGCGACGCCAGGCCCTTCTCCGCATGACCCACAGCTCCACGGCCATAGAAGGCAACCGGCTGAATATGCGCGAAGTGGAGGCCGTGGCGGCGCGCAAAAAAGTGGATGCCCCGGAACGCGAAATCTATGAAGTAAAAAACTACCTGGAAGCGATTCGCTACATTGAAAAAGTCGTAAAAAACAACCAGCCAATCACCGAAAAGATTATCTTACAAATTCACCGGCTTGTAACCGACAAAACTTTGCCGGCACATTCCTCGGGGCAATATCGCAAAGGGCCGGTGTATGTGGTGCGGCGCTGGAGAGACGGCCGCCAGGAAGTTTTGTATACCGCGGCTGGCGCCGGACAAGTCCCCGGTCTTATGGCCGGCTTAACGCGCTGGCTCGCTGAAAGTGAAACGCAAAATATCAGCCCAGTCATCGTGGCCGGTATCGCGCACCAGGAAATCGCGGCTATTCACCCCTTTGCCGACGGTAATGGCCGCACCGCGCGCGCCCTGGCCACGCTTATCCTTTACCGACGCGGCTACGACTTTCGCCGCCTTTTCGCCCTGGAAGATTTCTACAACGAAGACAGGCCGTCGTATTATCGCGCCATCAACGTCGGCAAAAACTACCAACAGCGCCGCGTTGATTTTACGCCATGGCTGGAATATTTTGTGCGCGGATTTAAGGAAGAAATTATTAAAGTGAAAAATAACGTGCTCACACTATCGGCCAAAAAGGTTGACAAAAAAATTGAAGCGCAAATTTATCTTGATAAAGACCAGCTCAAAATTTTGGAGTTTGCCGACCAGATGGGAAAAATATCCGTGGGCGACGTGGTGGATATTTTGAGTTGTCCCAAACGCACCGCCCAATCGTATCTACAAAAATTAAAAAAACTGAAAATTATCCGGCAAGTCGGCAAAGGGCCGGCCAGCGGATATATAATAGCGTGATTTTTTATGCTCAAGAAACTAATCATCAAACTCCACGAAATCAACGCCGTCAAATTCGGGGAATTCAAATTAAAAAGCGGAATAATGTCGCCGATATACATTGACTTGCGGGTGACGATTTCTTATCCCGAAGTTTTGAAAATGGTGGCCGAGGCCATGTGGGAAAAAGTCAAAGACGTTAATTTTGATTTGATTTGCGGAGTGCCTTACACCGCCCTGCCCATTGCCACGGCCATTTCTCTGGCGCATGACAAACCAATGATCATGCGGCGCAAGGAAGTAAAGGACTATGGCACGAAAAAAGCGATTGAAGGCGCGTTTGTCGCCGGACAAAAAGTATTGGTGGTGGAGGATTTGGTGACGAGCGGCAGTAGTGTGTTTGAAACGATTGAACCTTTACAACACGAAGGATTGACGGTGAGCGATATTGTGGTGTTGGTGGACCGCGAACAGGGCGGCCGCAAGCATCTGGCGGAAAAAGGGTTTAATTTACATTCGGTTTTGACGATTTCGGAAATGTTAGCTGTTTTGGTAGAAGCCAGTAAATTGGACAACGCGATGGCGGATAAGGTGAAAGATTTTATAAACGCGAATCAAGTATAACAAATACCCCTCCCCCACCCTCCCCTTATAAAGGGGAGGGTGCAATTTTCCTCCCCCTTTATAAGGGGGAGGCTCGCCACCACACCAAATGCTTTGGTGTGGTGGCGAGGAGGGGGTAAAAATTATGAAATACAAACAACGCGCCGAGATGTGCGCCAATCCGACCGCCAAAAAATTACTTGAATTGATGAATGAGAAACAAACAAACCTGGCGCTGGCCGCGGACGTGACGACCAAAAAAGAACTGCTGGAAATCGCCGACACGTTGGGGCCGGAAATCTGCGTGCTTAAAACGCACATTGATATTATTGGGGATTTTGATTCTGATTTAATCATCCAGCTTCAGCGCTTATCAGAAAAACACAATTTTCTTTTTTTTGAAGACCGCAAATTCGCTGATATTGGAAACACGGTCATGCACCAATACCAAGACGGCATTTATCACATCGCGGACTGGGCGCATATCGTGAACGCGCACACTGTTCCGGGTCCTGGAATTATTGATGGATTAAAAGAAGTGGGTCTGCCCAAAGGGCGCGGGTTGCTATTACTGGCGGAAATGAGCTCCAAAGGCGCTTTGGCGAGCGGCGCCTACACCGAAAAAACGATAAAAATGGCGCAGGCCAACAAGGATTTTGTCGTCGGCTTTATCACTATGCGCCAGCTAATTGACGACCCGTGTTTTATAAACTTCACGCCCGGGGTTCAGCTCGCCCAAGGAGCGGACGCGCTGGGCCAGCAATACAACACTCCGGAAAACGTCATCGCCAAACAAAAATCCGACATTATTATTGTCGGACGAGGCATTTACAAGGCCGCGGACCCGGTCGCCGAAGCGAAAAAATATCGCGAGGCCGGTTGGAAGGCCTACACTTCTATTATTTAATCCTCTGCAGGGCTTCTTTAAGCAACTGCTCGCTGGTTTTACCGTTAGCGTCCAGCTTTTTCACCGCCTCGCGCGCTTCCTGCGTAGAATAGCCCAACGCTATCAACCCGTCAACCACATCTCCCAATAAACCGCCCTCACTCGTTTCTTCGGCCAGCGCGCCCGCGGCCATTTTCTCTTTGAGTTCCACCACGATTCTCTCGGCGGTCTTTCGGCCGATGCCGCTTACTTTGGTAAGGTAATCAACATCGCCGCGGCTCACCGCTGAAGCGATTTCATCAACTGTTCCCAAAGACAGCAAGTGCATGGCGGTTTTCGGCCCAATGCCGCTCACGTTCAAAAACTTCAAAAACAAAGCCCGTTCGCCCTCGTTTTGAAATCCGAACAAATCCATCGCGTTTTCGCGCACGGCCAAATAAGTAAAAACTTCCGTTTCCACGCCGACAGGCCACTTCTTCGCCGCTCCCGAATTAACAAACAAAACATACCCCACCCCGCCCGAGGTCATGAGCGTAATTTCATTACCGCTATTTTTCATTATTTTCCCGCGCAAAATTGAAATCATAAAAAATTAATAACCAAAAAATCTTAATTAGCAAACTTAAAGTTCTACCCTCACCGAGAGACGGAAACCGCGCTTGGGATCCGGATGCCCGGCATCGTCCCCGTCAAACCCCGCCTGGGAAAAGCCCGGAACGAAGCACGCGTTCGGCACATCGCCGACTGAAACCGGCAAGTTGATAAAACGCGTCCAGGTATTGCTGTCTATTGGTCTAAGCGTGGTTGGTTGGGAACCGGTCGGGAATTTTTTTTTGATTAACTGGCTCTGAATGGTTTGCAGGGCGCCGTATTCGTGGGGGTTGGTAATATGGGCCTGCGACAGCTTAGAGGCCGCGCGTTCCCGGTTTATAGCGGCGAATTCCGTTTTTTGATCATCCACTGTTTTATTGCAGGTGCGGGGGTCTGGTTTTTGACTGGGATTCATCATTGCTATGTAGGGCCTGTCTGGAACGGCTTCCACCAACTCGGCGGCTTTGTCGTTGATAAGCCCGACGAAATGATTCCATTCCAGAAAGGCATCGTTCACGTCTCGCTCCTGGCTTTCTTTAATCCAAATCGGCTTAAAGGCCTTTTTGAATTGCTCAACCGTGGTGTTTAGCTGGGTTGTCTTATCCGGCATAAATATGGGAATGGAGCCGGCCGCGATCTCCTGTTCTATTGTTTTTCGCTTTTCGGGCGTGAGACGGCCAAAATCAGCCGTGCCGATATTGCCAGCCCAGGCCTCAAGATTCATAGCACGGTACATTTGTTGGTTGTCTTGCCGGACCTGCATTAAATCCCAGGTCATTTCTTTGTGTTCGTTGGCAATTGGATTTTGCTCAATACCCGGAATGCCGCTTTCAAGCAGGGCTTCGCGGAAGGGGTTGGTGGCGTTATGGACAGTAAACCGGCCCAAACGCTCTCTTTCTAATTGAGCGAGTTCATCCGGTGAAACTGTCCGGTACGGGCCACCATTGGCGTTTTGCGGAATATCTGATGGCTCGTCTGGCTGAGGCTGCTCTCCGACAATGCGGCGGTGAAGCCGATCGACTATTCCTTCGGCGATTCCCTCAATTCTTCCTATTCTTCGTGGCATACGTTTAAACCCCCTCCTCTGTCCTCCACCTAAAAGGGGGAGAAAAGTGACAGTGTTACCCCTCCCTCGCCCTCCCCTTATAAAGGGGAGGGAACTTTATTTCCTTCCTCTCTTCACCCGAATAAGCCCCCCGCAGGGCACTACTTCCACTCCGCGCTTTTCCAGCTCGTCCAAAAACAAATTCATGCCCAGCGAATCCGAGGAAATATGCCCGGCAATGACCACGTTCATGTGAAACTCGTTGGCCCGCTCCATCGCGTCGTCTTTCATGTGCATTCCGACAATCGTGCTAATGCCGGCGCGCGACAATTCCTGATAAACTTTATTAGACGGATTGGTGCCGCCGGTCATTTCCAGCAGATACTTGCCCACGCGATGCTTGGGGTTGCCGGTAAAAATCTTGGGTCCGGCCCCGCGCTTCTTTGCCTCGCGGTATTCGGGAATCTCCAACAGGCACTTTAGTAAATCCCCGACTGTCTCGGGCTTTTTCTTTTTCAAAAAATCAGCCAAAAATTTATGCACCAAATTATCGGTGATGGTGTGCGCGTTCATCAGGCTCATGCCCAAAATACGGGCGACGTCTATAATCCGGTAATGATTGGCCGGGTGCACGCTGCGACCCACTTCTTTTATTCTTTCTTCCATCAATTTTTCCGCGACATGAACTGGCATGCCCAACTCCTCATAGACCTCCACGGCCAAATCCATCACTCCGTGCAAACCAGCCAGCCCGCCGCCGATGGGATGGTGCGCCAACACCAAATCAATCGGTTTGCCGCGTTCGCCCATTTGCGAGGCCAACAAAATCTCGCTAGCGCCGATATCAATGCCGGCCATCAGCCGTTTCACGCCGGTCTTGGGGTCGCCGCAATGAATACGGCTGTCGTCGTAGGGATTGAACAATTGCTCCGCGTCAAAATATTCTTTTTCATCGGGCTTCAAACCGTTATACTCCTTTTCCACGCGCCCCAGATATTTTTCCACACCCTTGGGCCCGCGCGGGTCGGCCGCCGCGGCCATTTTCAACCCCAAAGCAAAAATTTGTCTAATAGTTAACATAATATGTACCTAACTTTTCTCTCCCCTTTATAAGGGGAGAGACAGAGAGGGGTAATTTAAAAATTATAATGCTTCAATATTATGTCAAACCGACGGGCTTGTCAAACCGGTGCCGGCCTGATATACTACACCATACTTTTCCCGCACCACTGCGGGTGAAAAATATATCTCTCAAATATGTTGGAGAATATAAACACATTCGAAGACGACGAAGAAAATTTGGATAGCGAAGAGGAGGAAGAGGTGGATGGCGTCCCGAAACCTGGCAGTGATGAGGATGCGGATGACGACGAAGACAGCATGTAATTAAAAAGAATCCCCGCCTTGGGCGGGGTTCTTTTTTTACGCTCTGGTGGAGTATTCGCCCGTTTCGGTATTTACCAGAATCTCTTCGCCTTCTTTTATGAATATCGGGGCCTGAATTTTTAATCCGTTTTCCAAAGTGATTTCTTTGGTGACGTTGCCCGAAGCGCTGTCGCCCTTGACCGCCGGCGGCGCGTCAATCACCTTGTATTGAATCTTTTTCGGTATCTGCGCGGAAACCGGCCGGCCCTCGTACAGCCCCACGACCACGTCTATCCCTTCTTTCAGATACTTGGCCTCGTCGCCGAGCAAATCGTTGTTCATCTCTATCTGCTCATAGGTGCTCATGTTCATGAAAGCGAAATTGGCGCCGCTTTTGTACAAATACTGCATAGAATGAAACTCCACCTCCACGATATCCACGCTTTCGCTGGTTTTGTAGGTTATTTCAATCACCTTGCCCGAGGCCAAACTTTTCATCCGCACGCGCACAAAAGCCGCGCCCTTGCCAGGGTTGACGTGCTGAAAATCCACCACGACAAACAAATCATTCTGGTGCCTGATGACTACCCCTTTTCTGATTTCGCTGGTAGGGGCCATAAAAAAACTCTAAATGTCAAAATCCAAATTTCCAATATCAAATCAATTTTTAATGTCAAATTTCAAATGTCCAATTTGACATTTGGATTTTTGTCATTGATTTGACATTGGAAATTTGACATTAATATTCTCTATTTGGTCTTTCACGCTTTGAAACATTACCTCGTTTATATCCCTGGCTCCGGTAAACAATAATACCATGCGGTCAACCCCCAAGGCAATACCGGCCATGTCTTGGCGCGCTGCCTCGGGCAAGCCGGCAATCGCGGCGATAAAATCCGGGTCAACGCCCCAAACCGGCTTGCCCGCCCCCAGCCGCTTGTTTTTGTCTTCCTCCAAACGCTTTTTTTGCTCGGCCGCGTCGGTCAGTTCGCCAAAGGCGTTGGCCAATTCCAAACCGCCAATATACAATTCAAACCTCTCGGCGTAACGTTGGTCATGTTCGCACAAACGATTGAGCGAGGTCATCTGCTGGGGATAATCATACACAAAAACCGGCCACTCGGCGCCCAGCTTTGGTTCTATTTCATTCAAAAAAATCTTAAAAAACAAATCTTCATAGGCGTCGCGCGGGTCCGCGGCGAAACCGCGCGCCAAAACCAGCTCGCGCATTTTTTCCAGCTCCAAATATTCATCCAAATTCACGCCAAGATATTTTTGCCACACTTCTTTCATGCTTAGCCGGTCCCAAACCCCCTCCTTTATTCTCCCCCTTGGGAGAGGAAGTTGAGAAGCAACAAACTTAAACAAATTTTCCGTGTCGTCCATTATCTCGGTCAGGGTTCCGGGGGCGCGGTACCACTCAATCATGGTAAATTCGGTGTTGTGCGTGCGGCCAAACTCTTCGTAGTCGCGAAAAACCTTGCCAATTTCAAAAATTTTTTCATAACCCGCAGCCAACAATTTTTTCAAGCCGTATTCGGGCGAAGTGCGCAGATAAAATTGTTCGGTCACGCCGTTTGGAGCGTGGAAAACCGCTGACACCGGGTTCAAATACGGCTCCTGGCTGGCCAAACGCACAGCCACGGGCGTGTCGGTCTCCACAAAACCCGCGCGCCAAAAAAATTCCCGGATTAACTTTATTATCTGAATTCGCGCGTCATATATCCCGCGCAATCTTGGATTGTCTTTC
>SCQK01000025.1 GCA_004321885.1 Patescibacteria group bacterium
GAGGTCTTGTCAAGAGGTGTGCAAAAAGAAGTCAGGCGGCCACCCTCCACTCCTGCTCCATGACACGGACGCCATCGACGAATGCGGCGCCGTGATAGACCTCTGTCAACAGCTCCGAGGCGTGCAGTCGCTGGAAGCGTTGCTGGGCGACCAGCAACATCTTCCAAATGACCGCCGTGGCGTTGTCGACCTTCTTGAACCGCCTCGCCGCATCGGTCCGCAGCCGCAAGGCGGCAAAGGGCGACTCAATCGGATTACTGGTACGCAGATGCACCCAGTGTTCCCTGGGAAACGAGTAGAAGGTCAGCATCCGGTCCCAGTCTCGATCGAGCACGGCAGCGGCCGCCTCCAGCCCCTGCTGCCGGCACCAGCGCTGATAGCCCGCCTTCCGCTGCTCCGCGTCTTGCTGTGTCGGGGCATACGGGATCTCGGTCAGCAGGCGCCGGGCCTCGGCTTGGCGCGTCTTCGGCACCTTGTCGAGGGCATTGAGAATCTTATGGTTCCAGCACCGCTGCTCCTGGGCGTCGGGGTAGACGTTGCGCAGGCCCGCCCAGATCCCCAGGTGTCCATCGCCCACGACCAGCTTCGGCGTCGTCAGCCCGCGCGCCTTCAGGTCCCGCAGGACGTCCGACCAGCTCTCGGTCGATTCCCGATGTCCGGGGACGACGGCCACGAGTTCCTTGCGCCCGTCACGCAAGGCGGCCAAGACGACCAGGACCGCCGCCTTCTCTTTCTCGAGTCCGGCCTTGACATAGACCCCGTCCACCCAGAGGTAGACGACCTGGAGGTCGGCCAGAGGGCGGCTCGCCCACTGCGCGTACTCCGCGTGCCACCGCTCCTTCAGGCGCGCGACGGTCGTGGTCGACAGCGGGGCGTCGTCCCCCAGCAGCCCACGCAGGGCCAGATCGAAGTCGCCCAGCGCGAGGCCGTGGAGGTAGAGCTCAGGGAGCAGGGCACTGACCTCCGGTGTGCGCCGTGCGAACAGCGGCATCAGGCGACTGGCGAAGCGCTGCGCCAGGCCGCGGACGCGAGGCCGTCGGAGCGTGACCGTGCCATTACTCAGCGTCAACCGCCGTGGCTTGCCGTATCCGCTGCGGTAGCCGGGCGCACTATCGACGGCCGGTCTCCGCTCAGACTTCCGGCGGCCCAGCAGGTCGTCCACTTCGGCGTCCAGCAGCTCTTGCAGCCACTTCCGCATCTTGTTCCGGACCCAGGCTTCCAGGTGCTCCCATGTTACCCTTGACTCGGCGGTCGGTTCTGTGGTCTGCTTCTTCATGGCGGTGTCCTCCTCTCGTTGACCGGGTGTCTGCCCGGTGGGTTAGAATGTCACCCGAGAGGGTACACCGCCTTTCTCCTATTTGCACACCTTTTGAATATAGCTC
>SCQK01000018.1 GCA_004321885.1 Patescibacteria group bacterium
TATCAATACAAACTGACTGTGTCGCCCGGCAGAAACGGTCTGACTCCAAGCGCCACCCTCTACTACAACAATCAAACGGCAGACGACGTAAACTGGTTCGGCTACGGCTGGAACTTGGATATTCCGTACATTGAGCGTCTCAATCGCACCGGCTCCGACAATCTATATTCTTCAACTTATTTTACCTCTTCCTTTGACGGGGAACTTGCCACAACCTCTACTACAACTACGGCTTACGGAGCGAAGTACGAAAATGGGGCGTTCAGGGCATATACCTTTTCTAGTAATACGTGGCTTGTAACAGACAAAAGCGGGACACAATACAAATTCGGCTACTCCACTAGCACAAGAATGGATGATCCATCTGATGGAACGAAGATCTATCGCTGGATGCTTGAGGAAGTGCGAGACAGAAATGATAACTACATAAAATACGAGTATTACAAAGGAGCAGGATACATTTACCCCTCAAAAATCAAATACACCGGCAACGGAGTAACAGACGGTATCTTCGAGCTTGAATTCTTCCGCCAGAATCGCGGCGCTGCCGGCTACGCCACCTCAAGCCGGCCCGCCTTTGAAGTTGTTACCAAGTATTTCATAAACGAAGTGCAAGCCAAAGTTAACGGTTCTTGGGTTAGAAAATACACCTTCAATTCTGCCTTGGCTGAAAACGGAGAAAGAAAACTGCTGGGAGGCATTGTGGAAACTGGCAAGGATGATTTGGGGACGGAAATCACTCTTCCGCAGACCTCCTTTACTTATGGAAATACCTTGACTGCTAATGGGTGGGATCCGAATCCTGCCGCCTCCGGCACCATTCCGATGTGGTTTATCAAGGACGGAACCTCGCGCACCGACAAAGGTTTGCGTATGGCAGACGTAAATGGGGACGCGCTCGCCGATTTCATTTGGTCAGAGCTCGAAGGTTCTGCATCCTCTACTCAAAAAATTTATCTCAATAATAGAGGCAACCTCACTTGGAGTTACGATTCAAGCTGGCAATTCCCAGTGCACTTTGTGAAAGATGGGAAAGACGATGGCGTGAGACTTGCAGACGTAAACGGGGATCTTCTCATCGATGTTCTCTGGGCAATTGATGCAGGCAGTGGTTCGACTACAAAGAAAACATATTTAAACACTGGCTCTGGTTGGTCTGAAAGTTCAACGTGGCAGCCGCCGGAATACTTTATTGCCGCCGAGAAAGACAATGGGGTTCGTTTAGGTGATGTAAACGGCGATGGCCTCGTAGATATTCTCTATTCTCATGCGACCAGCACCCAGCAATTCAACAAAATATATATGAATAACGGCGCCGGTTGGACGGAATCAGCCAGCTGGAAAAACCCCATGTCCTTTGCCACGGATGGGATAACCGATGATATTCAGCTTTTGGATGTCAATGCAGACGGGCTTTATGATTTTCTCACTTCCACTACAACTCACATGAATACAGGCAATGGCTGGAAAAGCCAGACTGGCTACACCGCATCGGTTTCCATGAGAGTGCGTTATGCCGATGTCAACGGCGACAACTTGACGGATATGATTTCCTCCTACGTCTATAACGGTAATCCGCCGCTTACCCTCCGCGGCACTTCTAAAAATACCGGGAAACAGTGGGTAGAGATAACCGATCCTTCTTGGGACCCGCCCGTAGACTTTGCAAATGGTTTTGATCAAGACGAGGGGGTGCGCATGGCCGATGTTGACGGGGATGCCATACCCGATATCTTGCAGTCGATATACTGGAGTGCCAACTCAACGCAAAATACTATTCGTCTCGCCAATCCTTCGCGAACGGATCAACTAATAAAAATTGTTACAGATAAAGGAGCCACTCACGATATTACCTACAAACAAACTCCGCTGTATACAGCATCCGGAGGAAACCTTCTTAATCCCAAGCTTCCGATTATTCTTGACACAGTTTCCCAAATCACCAAGAGCAACGGAGTCAACAATACTGAAGCAGTTAGCTACACCTATTCCGATGGGCGATTCTATTTCAACACTGGCCGTGACAGACGTCTAGCTGGATTTGCCAGTACCACGAGGAGTAACGATGCTGGAACCAAAGTTAAAACATATTACCACCAAGGAAACACCACAGATTCATCTCTCGGCGAATTTAGTGATCACGTCTCGAAAATCGGTAAAACCTATAGGACTGAAATCACTGACGCGTCGAACAACATCTACTCTAAAAAGATTAACAAGTGGGAGAATGTCGGGTTAGCGAACGATCGCCACTATGTAAAGCTTACGCAGACTATTGACTGGGCGCAGGACGGTGATGCTGATTCCAAACACAAGGCCGAAAGCTATGTCTATGACGACAGCGCCGGCAATCTCTCTCAAAAGACTCTCTGGGGTGAAGTAACTGCAAGCGATGACGGGACATTTACAGATGCGGGCACAGACAAGTTCACCTTTAACTACACCTACGCCACAAGCTCCGCCACCAGCTCCGTTTCAGTGAATCTCCTGTCCCAAGAGGGAATGTTTGACCAGAGCTCAAATAAAGTCAAAGAAACAAAGCTCTATTACGACACCCTCTCTTACGGCAATGTCGATAAAGGAAATCTTACCAAGCAGGAACTCTGGAAAACTGGCTCGGCTTACGCCTCATC
>SCQK01000010.1 GCA_004321885.1 Patescibacteria group bacterium
CGAAACGATGACAAACAGGAATGCCGGGACCCAGGACCCGGGAACATTGGTGGACGGGTCGTTTGAAATCGGCAGAAGAAATTACGCCTCCGGGTATTATTATTACACTGGTTCTATTGATGACGCGCGCGTGTATAATCGTGTTCTGTCGGCCAGCGAAATAATGCAACTATACAAAATGGGAGTGGCCAAGGTGGCCAAAACCCCCACGCCGGCCGCCGGAAGCAACTCCCTCAAAACCGGCCTGGTGGGCTGGTGGACTTTTGACGGCGCCGATGTGACGACGAATACCACGACCGACAAAAGCGGGAACGGGAACAACGGGGCAAGAGGCGTTGGCACAACAGTTGCCACCGGCAAACTGGGACAGGCAATGAAGTTTAACGGCTCCACTGAAAGTATTTTGGTTACTGATTCGCCATCTTTAAGTATCACGGACAAAATTACTATTTCCGCCTGGGCCAAGTGGACAACCGGCGGTTCTGATTCCGACGCGTATCTTCTAAGTAAAGGAACGGATAAGTATAATTTCCTTATTTATGCCGTGGACGCCGGCAAGATGACTTTTTTGATCAGCGCGTTGTCTCCAAGCACCACTTTAAAAACAGTCGGTGCTTATAACAATAACAAATGGCATCTTTTTACAGGAACATACGACCCTAACGGCGGTACAAACAACATAAAAATATACGTGGATGGCGTATTGGAAAATCAGGCAACTAAAACCGGTTCGCCATCCGACGACGCCAATGGTCTGGGGATAGGCAGATATGGCACTGGCGGGAATTATCGCTGGAATGGCTCCATTGACGACGCCCGCGTGTACAATCGCGTCTTGACGGCTGCCGAAGTAATGCAACTATACAAAATGGGAGTGGCCAAGGTGGCCAAAACCCCCACTCCGTCCGCCGGCAGTAACTCGCTCAAAACCGGCCTGGTGGGTTGGTGGACAATGGATGGCAGGGATACAACGGCTACCGCCGTGAACGACAAAAGCGGTTCCGGCAATAATGGCACTCGGACAGGCGGCAAAGTCGCGAGCGGCAAATTGGGACAGGCAATAAAGTTTAATGGAAGCACAGAATACATTACCACGGTTGATAGTCCGTTTGATTTTGGCACTGGCAATTTTACAGCCGCGGCCTGGTTCAAAGTCAGCACCCAAGCGGAAGCTAACGCGATTTTAGATAAGTATGGCGCCGGCGGCGCGGGAGACAAGGGGTGGATTTTGTGGGCTAATTCTACCGGGAACAATAAATTGCTGGGTTTTATTGATAATGGAAGCGTTGATATGACCGGAGCGACCTCGCTTGTTGTCGGGAGATGGTATCACGCCGCGCTGGTAAGAAATGGCGACATTGGTTATTTGTATTTGAATGGTGTCCAAGACGCAAGTTTAGGCGGGTTGGCCGCGAGAAATGCTGTTTCTAATGTAGCGATGCAGATTGGCTCAGAAAATGGCAGCGCGACCTATGCTTTTAACGGCTCTATTGACGACGCCCGCGTCTACAACCGCGCCCTGTCGGCCAGCGAAATAATGCAGTTGTACAAGATGGGGAGATAAGCTATGTTACTAGTGTAGTATTATGAAAGCCGAAAAAGTGAAGGAGATAGTGATGTATTGGCGCAAAACCGCCGAGCACGACTACGAAACAATGCTTGGGCTATTTAGAATTAAACGATATTCTGACGCGTTGTTTTATTTTGACAAAGCGACTGTTAAACTGCTGAACACCTTTAATGATTTTAATATTAGATGCAGGTACCCTGAATACAAGCTGGCGTTTTACAAAAGATGCACCAGAGGATACGCCGGCAGACAATTGAAAGAGATGAAAAAAATTTACCACGGCTTGGAAAAATAATATGTCCAAAAAAAGCAAAATTAATAGCGAAACAATACGCGAAAAAATTAAAAGAAAATAATTTTTCATTTTTTGCCGTATATATTTTTGGCTCGCAAATTAAGGGGAAATCGGATAAGTGGAGCGACATTGATGTGGCTGTCGTTTCCGATAAATTTAGAAGAAATTACGATAAAAATAGGTTTAAGTTGTGGGACATACGTTTGGAGGTGGACAGCCGGATAGAGCCGCATGGTTTTTCAGTGAAAGATTTTAAGGATGACGCCAATCCGGTGGCTTATGAAATAAGAAAGACCGGAGTAAAAGTGGCGTAAATCAGTTGACGACGCCCGCGTCTACAGCCGCGCCCTGTCGGCCAGCGAAATAATGCAGTTGTATAAGATGGGGAGATAAACTATGCCAACAAAAAGACGAATTACTTCAATTCAGCCGGTTGAGGCGCCGCCGGAAATTGCGGCGAAAAAGACCGTGCCCAAGTGGGTGGTTTTTGTTTTGGTGGTTATTTTGCTCCTGGTTAGCGGCGCTTTTGTCTGGGCCTATGCCAACAACGTGAGCGTTTCCAAAAAACTAATCGTGGATTCGGTGGACGCGCAGAGGCAGGAAGTGAAGAACCAAATAAAAGAGCTGGTGGCGCAGGTGAACAGGCATATTGTTTTGCCCGAGGGCGAGGAACCGACCGTGGCCACGATAAATGATGCCGAGACCCTGGCCAAAACCCAGCCGTTTTACACCGGGGCGCATAATGGCGACAAAATTTTGATTTATGTTCGCGCGCAAAAGGCCTTTATTTACGACCCGAATCGCGATGTGCTGGTGAACGTGGGGCCGGTAAGTCTACAGCCCAAGCCCGCGGCTCCGGCGCAGGAGTCGGCGTCGAAAAAAACCGGCGCCACGACAGAGTGATGATGAAAGGCCGATTCTATTGAAAGTTTAGGTTGTCCGATGTAGAATGGAAGTATGAAGAAAGAAAATAATAAGCACAAATTTTATAGAGTATATGCGAATCTGCCTCTGAATTTAAGGTCGGAAATAATTTTAGTTTTGCCCGGGAAAGGGCCTATTACTTGGAATGTAGCGTATTTAGAAATTGAAAACGAGACTGAATTGGGTGAAATAATTTTGGAAAAATTGGAGGCATTGCAAATAATATAAAATATGGAAATTGCGCAAGAAATAAAGGATTTGGTTGTGGCCAGATTGAAAACACTACCGGAGAATACCGGAATTTCCATAGGGTCCATGGGGAATTTTAGCAAACAAGATTTAATTTCTCACGTGGAAGAAGGAGACGAAGTGGGTCAAAAAATCGCGGAAGTGGAACTGTCTTTTTTGCGCGGGTTGAAAGACGACATTCTGTATGAATCATAAAATATTAATTACCCGCCCCAATTACGATTTGACAACTCGTTATATTTCAAGTTGGGCCAAGAATATTATTAAATTTGCCGAAGAAAAGGGAAGCGTGGTGCTGGATTTGGAAAAGGAGCGGGCGAATCGTAAAGAATTTGAAAGCATGATAAGAAAACATGAGCCACCGTTGATATTTTTAAACGGACACGGCGATTATGATTTAGTTACCGGGCAGGAGGAAGACGTGTTGGTGCGCGTCGGCGATAATGAGACTTTGTTGGATTCAAAAGTTGTTTATGCGCTATCATGTCGTTCAGGCAAGAAGTTGGGCCCCGAGAGCGTGAAGCGCGGAGCTAAGGCCTACATCGGATATAAGGAGGATTTTATTTTTTTATACAACGAAGAACAAAAATCCAGACCCGAACAAGATAAAACAGCCGAGATTTTTTCAGAGCCGTCAAATCAGGTAATGGTTTCTTTGTTAAAAAATCACACGGCGAAAGAGGCCTGCAAGAAAAGCAAGGAATCATATTTTCGGCGGATTAGAAAATTGCTTTATAGCAAAGCTACGAGCGCGGAGAGTGCGGTTGTTAGATTTTTAATTTGGGATATGCAAAATTTGGTTTGCTATGAGCAAGAGGCGCAAAAATAACAACAAAACAAAACCAAAGTATTAAGTCAAGGAGAGTATGCGTGTCTTGGCAGAAGAAAATTTTGAGAAAGAAGTCAAGGAAAATTTTTTGTTTCAATTTTTCGTTCCCAAAGCCGGCGTTTATTTTATTGAAATCAGCGCGTCAGCCAAGAGCTGGTGGCAGAATTTATTAAAGTTTCGTTCGTTTTTTCGCGATGATGATTTGGCTTTAAAAATAGACGAGTCCGGATTTGACAAACTTTCCGGCAAACGGGGCATATTTGATGGTGAAGCGGCGTGGAACGGCAACAAGTTGAAGAGTTTGGAGCAAACTATTGTTTTTTTACTGCCGCTTGGCGCCGGGGCGCACAAAATACAATTTTTTTCCGACCAAAGACCGGTTCTAAAAAAAATTATTGTCTACGAAAGTGGGAGAAATATTTTATATTCGCCGTCACCCGCGTCGCCGCGGGATGGCAATCGCAGGCCATGGCTGACGTTCGCATTTAAGGACCTTGTGATAAAAAATCTAAAAGTGAAAGCCAAAGCGGACGCGGACAAAGACGATTCTGATATTAAACTTGTAATTAACGGTCAAGTTGAAAAAAACGAAGAGTCAAAATCGCACCATGGCTGGTATTGGTGCGGCCGTGTTTTGAAAGGGAAAGCTAAAATTTTTGATAAAAGTTTTAATCGTTCGGAAGGAAGCGCCCGTTTTATTGAATTTTGGACTGATGGAATGCCGTTGTTAGAAGAGATTAAAATGCGAGTGACGGAAAAGGGGGTTGAAAAAACCGGTCGGGTTGTCGTGCGTAAGGACATTGTCGGTTCGGGATTGTCGGAGGTAAACCTGCGCGCGGCGGCTGATGAGAATGGCGATATAACCGGGAAGATAAAAACAGGAGAAGAGGTGTTGATAGATGAAATAGCTGTTTCGGGTAGTAATGTGGCGGGTATGCTGTCAAATAATTGGCATGGAGTTTATTATAATGGAATGAGCGGGTATGTGCACTCTTCTCTCATAGAACTTGCGGGGCAAGAGAGAAAAAGAATTACCGATTTTATTCAAACCAAAGCCGGAGAATTGGGGATTGATAAAAATTTAGCCTTGAATTTGGCTTACTGCGAATCAAAGTGGCTACCGTTCGCGATTTCGGAAACCGGGAATAAAGGCATTTTTGAACTCGGAGGGGATACAATAATTGAGATAAATGGGAAATTAGGCGGTAATATTCGCGACCCTTATGACCCGTGGCAAAATATTGACGGGGGCCTGAAATATTTGAGGTTTCTTTTAGAGAGATACAAAGACACAGAAAATAGTTTGGAAAAATCCATTACCGCGTGGAGCCGCGGACCGGACAGAGTGCCGTATAACAAGCCATTTGTTTACGCCGAGCAATCCAGAGGAGCGCAGGCGCTTCTTGATGGCGTTTTGAAATCAAAGGCAGGAGAGAATATATTAAAAGCACTCGGGGCGCTGGTTGTTTTTTTGATTTTAGGTTTTGGGGCCATTGCCTTCGCCTCAAGCGGCGACAACGCAAGGGAGCGGCTGTGGTATTTGAAATTGGAGCGCGGAGTTGAGCTTGGACTGGAGCACGCGGCCTGGCTCGTGGACATTGGCGAGGTTGACTTGGCGGACTTTGAAGATGATTTTGATTTGGACGGCGAGTTTGAAAAAGTCCAATTTTTTGTTTTCCCCTCAAATGTTGATGACGGGTATTTTACCCGCGTATTTCTTTCGGCGACTGAATATTTTGACGTGGACGGCATATTTATAGAGGGCAAAGGTCTTGATTTAAACGGCGGCGGAGAAAAAGAGCTTTTTGTCAGGACTGTGAAAGATGATATTTTTAATTTGTATATTTTTAGTTTGCGGGATAAAAAATTGCGTTTGTTTCCAGTGTATGACAACGAGATTACGCGGGAAAATGTAAAGAGCATTAAGTCAAAATTTAGAATAGAAAACACACGCACTGGTGATGGAGATGGGAATGAGGCGGTTGCCTTTATAGCCAAACGAGCCAATTATAAGGGAGAATATTGCGATTGGTATAACACTTTGGAATATTACGAGTGGAATGGAGTCGGTTTTGAAAAAAGTAGGACAGAAGCAGAGCCGCTTTTTCCGGAGGGTCATTGCGCCGCCCCAAGCAGTAGACCCGAATTATATGGCCCTGCGCCCACCATACAATGGTCGGTGAATTAAAAAATTTTAGGAGATATATGTTAAATATTTTTAACGTAAAAAATCATAACGGGAACCGCGATACCCCCTCCTCACCTCCCCCTTATAAAGGGGGAGGAGTCGCCGCCGCCGGTAATTCCTCCCCTATAAGGGGAGGGACAACCCCCCACGCCAAAAATTTTGGTGTGGGGGTAAAGGGTGGGGTTAAAACAAATTTCACCAAATATCAGGACCCGGAAAAGGGGATGAGCGGCGGCCAGCTCAAATGGAGTTTGTGGTTTTCGGGCCGTCGGGTGATTTTTTACCGGGCCGCGCTTATTTTTGTCGCGGCCGCGGCCATAATTATCTGGCTGTTCAGCCTGTGGCGTTGGGTATTTTTTATCATAGAAATTCCCGATGCCAGGCGCGTGCGCGCCGAGCTCGCCCGCTTTGACGATTATAGCATCATCAATCAACGCATCGGGTTTCAGCCGGTGCAGATTTTCGGCGCCCAGTTTTTGGCGAGCGGGAAAGACAAATACGACGTCGCGGCCGAGATGTTTAATCCGAACACGCGGTCAGTGGTGTTTTTTGATTATTATTTTTTTTATAATAATACCTCCACTCCAAAACAATCCGCGTTTTTATTGCCGGGCCAAAGGCGGCCGCTGGTGGCTTTGGGCCTGGCCGGCGCCGCGGGCGAGCCGGTTTTGCATATAGAAAACGTGAAGTGGAAAAAAATTTCCGCTCACGATGTCAGCGACCCGAAGCAGTATCAGGATTATCGCCTAAATTTCGCGGTGACGGATTTTGTTTTTTCACCGGCTTCGGAAAGCGGGGCCGATTTTCCGGCCGTGAAATTTAATTTGACCAATAACGGTCCGTACAGCTATAATGCCCCCAAGTTTTTGATTGGGCTGACGCAAAATGAGGAGCTGGTGAGCGTTTTTAGGGCGGATTTTGCTTCGTTTGCGTATGGCGAGACAAAAAATATGGATATTCGGCTGTTTGTTCCGAATGCCTCGGCCGCGGGCGCGATTGTTTATCCGCTCATAAACATTTATGATAAGGAGGCCTATCTGCGATGATTCGCGATTCCCTTGTAAAATTACGCTTCTTTGACTGGAAACTGCTGGCCGCGGTTTTTCTGTTGATAGGCATGGGGCTGGCCGCTATTTACAGCGTGGATTTGTCACGCGGCTCCGAGCTGGTTTATTTTAAAAAACAGGTTATCGCCGCCGGCCTCGGCGCTATTTTTTTGGTTGCGGCCGGGCTGACGCAAAGCTCTTTCTGGCGCTTCGCGGCCAAGTGGCTGTACCTTGGTTCGCTTCTCTCTCTGGCGGCGGTTTTACTTTTCGGTTCCACCATTCACGGCACCAGGGGCTGGTTTTCGGCTTTTGGCTTTTCTTTTCAGCCCGTGGAATTCGCGAAAATCGCGCTGATACTTCTGCTGTCCTACATTATTTATAAATTTGGGCGCAAGTTTGAGCGGCCGCTGTTTTTTTTCGGCACCGGCGCTGTTACTTTGCTCATGCTCGGCTTGGTTTTGCTTCAGCCTGATTTGGGCTCGGCATTTCTTTTGGGACTGGTGTGGCTGGGATTGGTATGGTTGGCCGGCGCGCGCCGGATTTTTATTTTGCTTTTGCTCTTGACGGTGATTTTGCTGGGGGTGGGCTCCTGGTATTTGGCGCTGAAAGATTATCAAAAAGAACGGCTCATCACTTTCGTGGACCCGGGCCGTGACCAGTTGAACGCGGGTTATAACATCACCCAGTCGGTAATAGCGGTGGGCGCTGGCAAATGGTATGGCCGCGGGCTGGGATTTGGCTCGCAAAGCCAGTTGCGTTTTTTACCAGAAGCCCAAACCGACTTTATTTTTTCCGTTATCGGCGAAGAGTTGGGTTTTGCCGGCGCGGCCGTGATGCTGGCCCTGTTTGCCGTTGTTTTTTGGCGGCTGTTGGTTTTTATCCGCTCGGCCAAGGATGATTTCGCGGCCAGCGCGTCCGCCGGCGCGCTCGTGCTTTTTTTGACTCAATTTTTTACCAATGTCGGGGCCAATATCGGCCTGGTGCCCATCACCGGCGTTACCCTGCCCTTTATCAGCTACGGCGGTTCTTCACTGGCGATGAACCTGGCGCTGGTCGGCATTCTGCAGAGTCTGGCGCAGAGTACGCGAGCGCAAGTTGACAAGGGAGCGGATTTGAGTTAATATGTGAAGCGCGTATGTCTTTTAATAAAAAAAGCAAGGGATTTTCCGAGTGGGAGCAGAGCGCGAAGATGCTCGGCACCTGTACGGTTTGCGGGCGGGCCTATGGCTCGGGCAAAATGAAAATTCTGAAAAATGAAAAAAAGTCGCGCCTTTTGCACGCGACTTGCGCGTTTTGCAACAGTCATTTTATGGCCATGCTGATGAAAATGGGCGGCGGGATGAGCACGATAGGCATGGTGACGGATTTGAGCCTGAATGATTCCAGGCGCCTGCTGGATAAAGCGCCGATTACCGTGAATGAAGCCATAGAGGGGTATAAATATATCAATGAAAAGTTTTCACAAGCGAAGTAATACCCCCTCTTGTCCTCCCCCTTATAAAGGGGGAGGTTAGGTAGGGGTATATAATATGTCGTTTTCTTTATCCGCTAAAACCAGAACAGAAAAAGGGGAGAAGGTGAGGAGCAAAACCGCTATTCCGGCTGTTGTTTATGGCGCCGGTTCAAAAGTTGAATCTTTGACTTTGAGCGCGGCTGATTTCGCCAAACTGTACCAGTCCGCCGGCGAGGCCAGTCTGATTGATTTGGCCATAGACGACAAGGCAAACGGCAAGGTTTTGATTCACGCTCTTCAATACGACCCGGTAACGGACGCGGTGGCCCATGTTGATTTGCGCCGGATAGATATGACCAAACCCATGACCGCCTCGGTGCGGCTGGTGTTTAGCGGAGAGTCGCCGGTGATAAAAGAGCAGGGCGGCACCGTGGTGCGTCACCTGGAAGAGGCGCAGGTGCGCTGTCTGCCGAAGGATTTAATCGCGCAGATTACGGTGGATTTGGGCGCTTTGAAAACTTTTGACGATGTGGTGCGCGTGCGGGATTTGTCCTTGCCAGCCGGCGTGGCCATTATCAATCACGGGCCCGAGGATTTGGTGGTCAAAGCCCTGCCGGCCCTCACCGAAGAAGAAATCAAGGCCATGGAAGAAGCGGCTAAGCCGGCTGATTTGTCTGCCATAGAAATGGCCGGCAAGAAGAAGGAAGAAGAAGCGGCCGAGGGTGAAGAAGGCGCCGCTCTCGAGGGCGCGGCCAAGCCCGCGGCCGAGGCTAAGGCAGAAGAGAAGAAAAAAGAAGAACCGAAGAAATAATTATTTTATAGAAATTATTACCAGCCGATCTCGCCCCGCGAGGTCGGTTTTGATTTCGCAGGATGAGGCGGGCAGGTATTTTTTTATCAGGGTTTTTATGGCTTCGCTTTGGCGCGGGTCTATTTCCAGGAGTATTGTCATTGCGAGGCCGCTTGCGGCCGAAGCAATCCCATCCGTTATGGCAAGGGATTGCTTTGCTCCACTTCGTTCCGTTCGCAATGACAGTTGGGACAACAGTTCTTCGTACAGCGACAACCCGTTTATCGCGTCCGCGACCAGCGCGCCCCGCGGCTCTTTTTGGATAGAGGGTTCTTTGCCGTATTGCTCGGCCGTGAGATAGGGCAGATTGGCGGTGATGATGAGCGAAGAATATTGAATAGAGAATTGAGAATTATGGATAACGGGTTCCAGCAAATTTCCATGCAGAAATTTTATTTTTACCCCGTGCTTTTTGGCGTTTTTTTTGGCGACGCGTAGGGCCGCGCGGGAAATGTCTGTGGCGATAAGTTTGATTGACCCCCTCTTAGTCTCCCCCTTAGGCGCGCTTCGCGCGCGGGAAGCAAGGGGGAGAGAACGAGCGACCGCAATCGGCATGCATCCGCTTCCCGTTCCTACGTCAATCAAAATCGTCTTCTCTATTCTCAATTCTCTATTCTCAATTCTTCGCACAACCTCCTCCACCATCAATTCGGTTTCGGGCCGGGGGATTAAGACATTTTTGTTCACCAAAAAATCCAGGCCGTAAAATTCCTTGTGTCCGGTGATGTAGGCGATGGGCCAGCCGCGCTCGCGGAGCCGGCAGTAGTATTTGAACTTCACCCGTTTCCAAAAACTCGGTTTGTATTCCGGGTGCGCCAAGATAAATTCGCGCGATTTGCCGATAGCGTGCGCTAAAAGAATTTCCGATTTAAGGTTTTCTAAACGTGAAAAAATCATAGCTGTTTAATTCTATCGGATTATTTATATCGCGCCAGCCTTTTTTCCGCAAAGCCGAGGCAATGTCAAGCTCGCCCAGCGCCGGGCTTTGCAAAAGCAAAAGTTCGTCAAAATTTTTCAGGTTCGCGCTTTCTATCCAACCGTTGATTTCTTTCTCATCGCGATTCCAGCGCCAATAATTTTTCGTTATCACGTCAAAATCATAATTGGCGCCAAGGCCCGGGCCCCGATAGGGGACAAGCTGAATCGGGATTTTGATGTAGCGTTCCAAGAGGGGTTTGTCTATAAAATTGCTGTACACCAGCGCCTGTTTTTTGGACGGATTGTAGCGGGCGGAGATTTCTTGGCGCAGGGGCCGCCAGTCATTGAGCGGCAACATTGAGTTTAGTTTTTGCAGACCGGGCAGAGAAATAACAACCGTCGCCAAGACCACCCATTGCCAGCGCCCCAGAAATCGCCAGAGCAAAAAAGCCATCAGCAGGATGACCCACGGATAAGCGGTTTCCACGAATTTGATGTCGTAAAGCCCGAGGGCGTAAGACACGATAAGGGGAAAGAGAATGAGCACGAGGAGGGGAATTACTGTCATTGCGAGGCCTGAGGCCGAAGCAATCCCTTCCGATAAAGTTTGGGATTGCTTCGTCGTCCGGTCATCCGACCGGACTCCTCGCAATGACAAAACCAAGCCGGCGGCAAATCCGGCCATGACAAGCAGGCCGAAAGGCCACCAAGCGATACCCGTAAACATTATTTGCATCGGGGTAATGAGTTGTAAAAATTTTGGCGGCACGTGCAAAAACCACGCCAGTTGGGCCGTGTCTATATTGAATTTTGAGACAAGAGACGGGATGGCCCACACCAGCCAGAGGCCGGCTGGAGCAAGATTTATTTTAATCCAACCCCGCAGCGCCGTTCCGCTGTCATTCCTCCGACTAAGTACTGGGGAATCCAGTATCAATATAATAAACTGGGCCGCGAAAACAAAAAGCGCGGTGAGGTGGGTGTAGAGGAGCAAGAGGGAAATGAGGGCGTAGAATGTCGCATCCGCCGCTCTTTGAGGACTTAAAAACACTCGTTCAAAATAATCAAAAGATAATATTACCAGCAACAAAAATAGCGTGTAGCCGCGCCCGGTGGCCGAAAGCCAAATATGATAAGGAGAAATAGACAGCAGAAGGGCGGAGATAAGGGCTATATTTTCGTCAAACAACCTTTTGGTCACGCGATAGAGCGCCGCAATGCCCAGCAGTCCGAAAAGCAGGCTGGGCAAGCGCGTAAAAAATTCATTGGCCGGAAAAATATAAAACCATAATTTTAGGAACAGCATGTGCAGGGGCGGATTGGTTTCCCATGTCCAAAATTGAATGCTTTGGCCCCATGGTTTTTGGCTGTAGGTGAAAGAAAATATTTCATCGTGCCAAAAATCGCCGTAGCGCGCCAGAACATACGCGCGCGCGGCCAGCGCGAGAAGCAAGATGATGATAAACAATTTCGCGGCTTTACGCATTGTCTTCTTTTTTTAAAGTTTCAATGATTGGTCCCAAATCGCCTTCCAAAATTGTTTTGATGTTGTTCCAGTTTTGATGAATGCGGTGGTCCGTAATGCGGTCTTGCGGGAAATTGTAGGTGCGGATTTTCTCGCTGCGGTCGCCGGTGCCGATTTGCCGGCGCCGTTTTTCGGTGATTTCTTTCTGCCGCTTTTCCATTTCCGCGGCGTGCAGGCGGGCGCGCAAGACTGCCATGGCTTTTTCGCGGTTGGCTGTCTGCGAGCGCTCGTCCTGGCATTGCACTATCATGCCTGTAGGGATATGCACAATACGCACAGCCGAATAGGTGGTGTTGACGCTTTGGCCTCCGTGGCCCCCGGCTGTCATTGTATCAATGCGCAAATCTTTGGGGTCTATTTTAAATTCTGTTTCTTCCATTTCGGGCAGGACCGCCACCGTGACAGTGGATGTATGCACGCGCCCTGATTTTTCCGTGTCTGGCACGCGCTGTACGCGGTGCACCCCCATCTCATATTTCAAATCCCCGTAAACTCCGCCGGCCGGCGGACCCGCCTCCACGGAAAAAATCACTTCCTTAAAACCGCCGATGCCGATGCGGTTCGCGTCCATTAAATGGGTTTTCCAACCACGGCTTTCGGCGTAGCGGCTGTATAGGCGAAAGAGTTCGGCCGCGAACAGGGCCGATTCATCGCCGCCGGCCGCGGCGCGGATTTCCACGATGACGTTTTTTTTGTCAAACGGGTCTTGGGGGCGGAGCAGTTCCTCCAGTTCTTTCAGGAGGCGCGCAATTTTTTCTTCCAATTCAATCAGCTCGGCTTGGGCCAGCTCGCCCAGCTCGCCTGCCTCTTTTTCGGCCACCAGCCGCGTTTCGGCCAAATTTTTTTCCAGGGTTTCCAGCTCGCTGATTTTGGCCGCGGCCGGCTTCAAATCATTGTATTCCCGCGCTCTTTCTTTCAATTTTTTTGGGTCGTTAAGCACGGCCGGGCTCTGCAAATCAGCTTCCAGTTTTTGGAGTTTATTTTTTATTTCTATGTATTTTGAATTCATATTCATTGTCATTCCCGCTTCCCCCATTGTCATTCCCCCGACTAAGTCGTGGGAATGACAGGTGAAATTAAAAACAGACCCATTTATTGTAGTCTGTTTTTAGAAAAAATTAAAGCTAAGCCTTTGTTTTGTCAGCTTTTTTCGCGGTTTTCTTTTCCGTTTTGGCTGCGGCCTTTTTCTTCGCCGCGGCCTCTTTCTTCACTTTTTTGCCCTTGCGCCCGGCCGCAATAGCCGCCTTTTTCACGGTTCTTTCCTGGAATTTTTCCACGCGGCGGGCCGTGTCCACGAATTTTTGCTTGCCGGTGTAAAACGGATGGCAGTTGCCGCAAAGCTCCACGCGGATGGCTTTGAGCGTACTGCCGGTGGTAAATTTGTTGCCGCAAGCGCAGGTAACGGCCGTGTCAGTGTGGTATTCGGGATGAATATCTTTTTTCATAGGTTAAGTTAAAAAGCGGTGGCATAATAACAAATTATTCAAAAATTGTCAACGCGACCCTTGACGGAAAATAAAATTTCGTATAAAATCATAATACTAATTTAACTCTCACTATCCCAACGTTTTCCTCCCCGACGTAACGTCGGGGCGCGGGATAGGAGGTTCACCCTGTCAAATAATCCCGACTCGTCGGGATTGCCGCGGAGCGGCATTTGACAGGGTAAAAAGGAAAATACAACTATATGGTAAAATTACCCGGTTTGGCCGAGATGCTTTCGGCCGGTGTGCACTTTGGGCATCAGAAATCCCGCTGGCACCCCAAGATGAAGGAGTTTCTTTTCGGCACGCGCAACGGCGTGCACATCATCAATCTGGAGCGCACCCAAGAGGAGCTGGAAAAAGCCTTAAATTACGTGAAGGGCCTGGCCGCCGAAGGCAAGGTTATTTTATTTGTGGGCACCAAAAGGCAGGCGCGCGAACTGTTGAAAGACGCGGCGCAAAAATGCGGCATGCCCTATTTATCCGAGCGCTGGATTGGCGGCCTGGTCACCAATTTTGAAGAGGTGAAAAAGAGATTGAAAAGATACGATGAGCTGAAAGAAATGCTTAAGACCGGCGACGTGGAAAAATACACCAAAAAAGAACAGGGCCAGTTCAAAAAAACATTAGCGAAAATGGATAAGTATTTGTTTGGCCTGGTGGGTTTGACAAAAATGTCCGATGCCCTGTATGTGGCTGATATGCGCACCGAAAAAACCGCTCTGGCCGAGGCCCAGCGCAAGCGCGTGCCCGTGGTGGCTGTTTCCGACAGCAATACGGACCCGTCCAAAGTGGACTATGCCATTCCGGCCAACGACGACGCCCTGGGCGCCATAAAAATGATGGCTGATTTGGTGGCCGAGGCAATAAACGAAGGCAAACAGGCCTGGGAAGCAAAAAAGGCCGAGAAGATAAAGGAAGCGGCCGCGGCCGCCGCGACGGCCAAAGCCGAAGAAAAACCTGTGAAAGAAAGGAAGGCAGTGAAGAAAGAAGAGAGTATTTAAGTAAAAAAATCTATATTGAGCGTTTGAAAATGTTTTTGCTTTCCTCGCCCGCGAGGGCTCGGGCATGACGCCGTGGGCGTCATAAGCCGCAAAAACATATTCAAACGCTTTTGAATAATTTTTATGGGGGATGATTAAATTAATTCGGTTGAAAGCTAGGCAGTGAATTATGCTAAAGTAAGAGCTTATTTCGCCTTTTTCTGGGATAATTCTCGTGTATGTTCATACTACACGAGAAATCGCCATG
>SCQK01000011.1 GCA_004321885.1 Patescibacteria group bacterium
GGATATTATCATTAATAATTTTGAGCAGGTGTTTGGGTGGACGAAGAGGGTGAAGTTGTAAGGCGAAGCTTCGCAATCGCGGCAGGGCTCGGAAATGAAATTAAAATTTCATTTCACTCGCCCTTTGCGATTGTAGGTGTGGATTCAGAGCTTGACAAAAAGTTGTACTAATTGTATGATGAAGTTATAAAATAGTATTACTAATTATTATGTTTTATTCACGCAAAATCCTCCCCTTTTTGAAGCAGCATCTAAAGAAGCGGCCGATTACGGTTATTACCGGGATGAGACGAACCGGCAAAACAACGTTGGTAAAGCGTCTTTTGGATTTGGCGCCGGCAAAAAACAAAATTTATCTTGATTTGGAATTGCAATCCAATCAAGATATTTTCGCTCCAAGAAATTATGATGAAATAATCCAAACCCTGCGCCGCCGTGGTTTGACGTTTGAACAAAAAGTATATATAGCGATAGACGAAATTCAGCTTGTACAAAACATTCCAAGTATCTTAAAGTACCTTTATGATAATTTTGATATTAAATTTATTGTTACTGGTTCCAGTTCGTATTACATGAAAAATTTATTCGCCGAATCTCTGGCCGGCCGTAAAAAAATATTTGAGCTTTATCCTTTGGATTTTGGCGAATTTCTTGATTTTAAAGAATTTCCGCGCGCGCGCGCAAATAATTGGCAGAGCAAATTTAATGTGGCGGAATACGAAAGAATCAGGATGTATTATGAAGAATACGTGGAATTCGGCGGTTTTCCGGAAGTGGTTTTGGCAAAAATCGCCGCTGATAAAAAGGAATTGCTGGACGATATTATTAGTTCATACATAAAAATTGACGTGGCGACTCTTTCGGATTTTCATGATCGGCAAAATGTTTATGATATAATCAAGATGCTGGCAAGCCGCGTGAGCAACAAAATTGATTTTTCCAAACTCTCTCGTTTATCCGGAATTTCGCGAACGATGGCGCGGAACTATCTTGGTCTTTTTACCGATACCTATCTTGTTGCGCAGGTGCCTGTTTATACCAGAAATCGCGATCGTGAAATAGTAAAAGCAAAAAAATTGTATTTTTGCGACAACGGACTGCTGTCTTTTTTGGCAGACGTCGGCAGCGGGGCGAAATTTGAAAATGCCGTTTTTAACCAGCTCCGTCATAATGGGCAAATTAGTTATTTCTCACTTAAAAACGGTAGGGAAATAGATTTTGTTTTGGATGAAAAAATAGCTTTTGAGGCAAAGGAAACGCCGACACAGACAGATTTAACCAATTTGAAAAATTTGGCTAAAACGGCCGGTTTGAGGAAACACCGTCTGATCGGCCGGCGACGGTCTCCCGTTTTTAGTGATTATATGTGGGGGGGAGAAATAGTATGAGAAATTAATTTTGAGATAGGGGGCGAAATTCGTTGTACGGTAAAATAGGGGGAGAGAAAATTAAAACCAAAAAAATTCAGCTATGCTTGTCTGGCTGAAAATAATCTATTTCCGCTTGAAGCACAAATTGTTTGGCGTATTTTTACGTCGTTCGCTGAAACGAGCGTTCTCTTTGGTACCCTCCCCTATTAGGGGAGGGACAAAGGGTGGGGTTTCTCGCCATCGCCGCCAACGCGGCTATGGCCGGGCTGTCATTGCGAGCGAAGCGAAGCAATCCCATGCGTATTTAAGAAATGCCCTGCTTTTTTGTAAGGAATTGCTTCGTCGCTTCACTCCTCGCAATGACATTGTGGGCCTTCTCCACCCCCGCCACTTTCGCGCCGCCATCGCCTCGCTGGTCATCATCACCATACTTCTCAATATTTTCAAACCGGCGCCGAGCAATATCGCCTATGGCGCCACATACACTTTTACCCAAACATCGTGGAGCGGCGGCGCCAGTTCTACCGCAGTGGCCACGCATGCCAGCGACCAGAGCGGGTGGAATAAATATGTTACGCTCGTGGATGGCGGTTTAGCGGGTCATTGGAAAATGGATGAAGCAAGTTGGAATGGCACGGCCAATGAAGTGCGGGATAATTCTCAAAACAGAAATCATGGCGTGGTTTCCGGTTCAGTTCCTCTCTCAAATACCACCGCGGACGCGAAATACAGCCGAGCCGGGAGTTTAGACGGCAATGACGCCGTAGTAGTTAGCGACTCCTCCAGTTTAAGGCCGGCGCAGCTCACAGTCTCTGCCTGGATTAAACCAAACGGCGTTCAAGTCGGCGCTGCTAGAATCCTTGAAAAATATTGGGGCGGCGCTCCGACTTGGGATTCTTTTGTTTTGCGCTATGGATATACAGACAACGGAGAAAATCCAAACGCCATTACTTTTGACATCGGCAAATCCGGCGGGTGGACTGGTTGCATCAGCACTTCAACCAGTTTTAGCGGTGTATGGTCATTCATTGTTGGAACGTATGATAAGCAAAGTTTAAAAATTTATGTGAATGGTCAATTAGACAATGGCAACTGTCCGGAAACAGCGGATGTTATTTACACCAGCGGCGCTTTAAATATAGGTAAGTACGAGGGCGGCTCGGGCTTCAATTATAATGGCATAGTTGATGATGTTCGTGTCTATAATCGCGCCTTGTCCGCCTCTGAAGTGCGTAATTTGTACCGAGACACTTATCCGGATACTATTTCGGCCGGCGCCATGGTGCAACTGGCCTACATCAGTCCCACCTCTACGACCAGCACTTACTCCACTGGCACCTCCACGCTCATCTCTTCTATTTTTGACGCTGGTGACGCGACCAATGTGGTCTCTAACATAAAATGGACAACCACGACCCAGCCGAGCGGGACAGCCATTCTTTTTCAATTGCGCACAGCCAGCACTTCGGCTCTTGTTGACTTGGCCACTTTCGTAGGGCCGGATGGCACAGCCAATACATATTTTACCGACCCCACCGGCGCGCAAAACACCACCACGACCATGCGCGACGGGGCCAACGACAGATTTTTTCAATACAAGGCGATTTTGACCACGACTAACGCGCTTAATACCCCCACCCTTGACCGGGTTCAAGTAACTTATGTTGTTAATGCCCCGCCTGAGGTGCAAAATGTGGTGGCGACAGCTAATGACGATGGCACGGTTACTGTTTCTTATCAAACACGCGATACAGACACTGATTCTGGCACTTTGGCCAATCGTTACAAAATTACGCCCTCGTTCCAATATTGTCCAAATGGCACGGGGTGTCAAAGCATTACCGCTCTCACGGCAAGTTCCACCGAGGCCAAAGCCGTGGCCACTTCCACTTGGACCACCCATACCGCCACTTGGACTCCGGCCACGGATTTTTCCAACACCTATGACACTAATGCCGTAGTTAGAGTTACCGCCAACGATAACGAAGAAGCTAATAATACTGGTTCAGCCAATTCGGTTGGCTTTACTTTGGATACTATTGTTCCAACTTCCAGCGCTGTCAGTGTGAATGCTTCTGTTTCGCCTGTCGCTCTTGCTCTCTCGTCCTCGGATAGCTCCACCCTCTACATGAAAATTTCTTTGAACAGCGATTTATCCGGCGCCAGTTGGCAAAGTTACGCCACAACCTCAACTATTACTCTGGCCAATCCCACCAGCACTGTCTATGTCCGCTATAAAGACGCGTATGGCAATCAGTCGTCAATTCTTTCCGCCGCTCCCCCAGAACAGCCAACTAATGCTGTTGTCCAAGACACAACAAATATCCTTAATGGTCAGACGGATTATCGCCTGTTTATCGCCTGGAAAAAAATTGCCACGCCTGCTTCTGGTTTTGCCAATTACAAAGTTTATCGCGCCACTTCCACTGGCGGCAGTTATTCTCTTGTTGGCACTGTAATTGACATTAACACAAATTTTTTTACCGACACTACCACTGCCTATAATACTGATTATTACTATTACATTACGGCCACGGATAATTCCAGCAGCATCTCCTACAAGTCCTCAATCTTAAACGGCAAAGCCAACGGCACCCAAGACGCGGGCGAGGGCGGGGGCATCATACCGGCGGCCAACACCCCCACCATTTCCAATGTCGCCACTTCCTCGCCCACACCCTCGTCAATCACCATTACC
>SCQK01000001.1 GCA_004321885.1 Patescibacteria group bacterium
TTCCCGACGACCAGCTGCCATTGGATAGGCCATATGGTTAAGCGATTATTACTGTTCACACAGTGAACAGGTGTAACCCTTGATACTACCATATGTTACCCTATGGTGTTAACTGTACACCCTCTTGACAAAATTACCAAAGTGTGCTATAATTACTTTCGTATAAATGCCACACTCGTGGCATCGCACATTGGGTTTCTACCCACAAATCCGCACACTGCGTCTTCGGAGTAAGGTTCACCTCTGCTATCAAGCAAAGGCAAACCCAACTCCTACCAGGGCAACTCCAATAAAGCTGAAGATAAGCCGCCTGCGCTTTCTACAGCTGGGGCTCTACCCATTAGCGGTTGCGGTTCTATTGCTACCATTCCGGTAGTCGTCTCCCCCGCCAGGGGGAACAACTCGGTCTGTGTAGTATTCCTAAAGGCCGAGAGCCATAAAACAACACTTAAGGGCTAATCGGCCTTTTATAATTGCAAAAAAAATTACAAAATTTTGCTTTTTTGGCTATGTTTTGATACAATACGCGCATAATTTTTAATTATTTCGTATGGCAATCAGCTCGCAACCCCAACCAGCCCAACCCACGATCGTGGAAAAGAAAAAAATCCCGGTCGTTGTTTTTATTTTAGCCGGAATCGCGCTTCTGGCCGCCAGCGCTTCGGCCGGATATTGGCTGGCCACCTTAAAAACAGCCAACAATCCGGTTATTTTCCCAAATAACACGAAAACCGAATCAAAAACAACCACAAACCAGGATGCCGACTTTGTAAAATTTTCAACTCCGAAGCAAATAGACAGCTTGCGCTTATTTATTCCGCAATCGCAAAACAAAAACGAGGCCTTTTGGCATGATGAATCGCAGACCGGCTATTATGATGTTGGTCGGTTGGAATACAGCAACGAAACGACTGCTCCGACCTCTACCAAACTGATAATGACCATCAGCCAGGTGGACATGGGAGAAAACCATTACTTGTTCGCTGTGGCCCCGGATAAGGCCTACTTACTGACAAAATATTCTGATTATATTGACAGCGGAGCCACAGAACAAGAACTGCAAAAGATCGGGCTGCTTACCGATAAAATAAACATTGATACCAGTTTTACTATTCCTTCTCTTGAGTTCCCGCCCCAACTCACCGGACCGGAAAAAAACCAAAAACTCTATTTTGTGAAGAAAACCGCTTTTGACGAAAAACCTGTGATGAGCCAACTGATGTTTGAAGATAAAAACTGGGGCAAAATATACACCAGCACAAGCACGGACGGATTTTATATTGACAACGGCGAACCTTATGTCGGTGTCTACGCTCCCCAGCTCAACTACCTGGCCAAAAAAATAATTATGAACGACGGCACAGTGAACGAAGATGGATATACCGAAACAAATGCGATTAGTATATGCGGAACGCGCAGTTTTGCCAATGTTGTTTATGATGGAGTAAATAAACAGGACTTGGTTGGGGTGGGAAAAACACCGACAGGAGATAAAATTTACGCTTTAACCAACAGCCAGCACCCGCTCTTAAAAGATTTTTATGACACCGCCGCCTACTTCATTCCAGGCGGTGAAACAAAGATTTCCTATGATGATTTTTTAAAGGAGAAGCCGCTGTTATTCGCTTATGACCAGTTCAACCGACTAATTGAACTCACAAAAGTCAAATTCCAACCCATGGGTGAATGCGGCAAGCCGGTAATATATTTGTACCCGGAAAAAACCACGGCTGTATCAGTGAAACTGGCGCCAAACGGCGGATTTACCTACACCGAACCGGTATACGATAATGGCTGGGAAGTAATGGCCGAGCCCAACGGCGCTTTGACTGAAATCAAAACCGGCAAGGCCTACCCATATCTATTCTGGGAAGGAAATGGCAGTTCCAAATCCAGCGAGCCGAACAAAAAGGGCTTTGTGGTGGCCAAAGAAAACGTCAAAAAATTTCTTGACGAGAAACTGGCCTTACTGGGCCTAAACGCCAAAGAAAGCGCGGATTTTGAAGAGTTCTGGTTGCCGCGCATGCAGGAAAAACCATATTATTTCGTCACTTTCTACGGCAAACAAATGATGGACGAAATCGCGCCGCTGGCAGTAACGCCAAAGCCGGATACTATCATTAGAATTTTAATGGACTTCACTCCTCTGGCCTCACCAATGGCGGTGGAGGAACAAAAACTGAGCGCCCCCGCCCGCCAGGGCTTTACTGTCGTGGAATGGGGCGGGGTTCTTCGCTAAACAAATATGCGACAAAACATCCTGATAGCGATAATCGCGGTCGCCGCTTTTGGCGCGGGATTGTTTGGTTTCTATTTTGGCAGTTCAAATTTACCCCCCTCTAACTCCCCCCTTATCAAGGGGGGAGAAAACGAAACGACGCGAACACATTCTTCATACATCATGGACAAATCAGTCTATGACGGATTTTCCCAAAGCACCAGCGATTTACCCCCCACTAGCTCCCCCCTTAGTAAGGGGGGAGAAACGATTTTTGCCGGGGTCGTGCCACACCATCTGCTCGTGGGTAAATATATCTCCGGATTTTTCGCCAAACTGCAAAAACAAAAACCCGAGGTCGTCGTGCTCATCGGTCCCAACCATCCGCAAGCCGGCAGGAGCGCCGTCGTGAGCGGACTTTACGACTGGAACACGCCCTACGGCGAATTGCCGGCCGCGGAAAAAATAATTTCCGAATTGGCGCGGCAAAATCTTATCACCATAAATGATGGACTGCTCGGCAAAGAAAACAGCATTGGCGCGCTGGCGCCTTTTATCAAACAAACTTGGGGCAAAACCAAATTCGTGCCGCTGATAGTAAAAAACTCCGCCAAACCGGAACAACTGCGAAATCTAACTGACGCGCTCGTAAAACTTTTGCCTAAAAATTCACTGGTTTTGGCCAGTGTGGATTTTTCCCATTACCTGCCAAAAGAAGTCGCCGACTTCCATGATGAGCTATCCATCAATGTTTTGGAAACCGGCGATGAAGAGCGCGTCGCGAAAATGGAAATAGACAGCCAGCCGAGCATCCGCTTTTTGCTGGATTACACGCGAGCGATTGGAGCGCGAAAATTCAATTTGCTTTATCACACCAACAGCGCGGATATAATGCATCAGCCCGAGCTGGCTGAAACCACCAGCCATGTTTTGGGGTATTTCATTGCCGGCGAACTGAGCGCGAGCAAGTCGGTTTCTTTGCAATTCTTCGGGGATATGATGCTGGAACGCAATGTGGCGCGGGCCATGGGCACGAGCGGTTTGGACTATTTGCTCGGCGACTTGCGCGGAAAAGAAAATAGATTTTTTGCAGGCATGGATTTGATTGTGGCCAATCTGGAAGGCCCTTTCGCGCCAGCGCGGATTCAAACAAGTAAATCAATCGCCTTTCGTTTTGACCCGGCGCTGGCCGGGCAGTTGAAGAAATATAATTTTGGCGCCTTTTCTTTGGCCAACAATCATTTGCTGGACATGGGCTGGAAAAATTTGGACTTTACCAAAAAAATTCTGGAGCAAAACGACTTGGGTTACTTCGGCGACCAGTGGCGCGAAGGACCGGAGTACACACTGTTGGAGGGGTCGGTTGCTTTCATCGGCATCAACAACACCGACCACAACTTGGATATGAAAAAATTGAAAGAGGCCTTGGACGAAGCCCGACATAACGCGGAATATGTTATCGTGATGCCGCACTGGGGAGTGGAATACCAGCAAACTTCCAACCAAAATCAGCGCGACTTGGCGCATTGGCTGATTGACAACGGCGCCGACGCCGTGGTGGGTAGTCATCCGCACGTGACGCAAGAAATGAAAATTTACAAAGACGCTCCGATATTTTATTCGCTCGGCAATTTCATTTTTGACCAATATTTTTCCAAAGAAACGCAAGAGGGGCTAAGCGTGGGGTTGATATTGCAAGATGGGAAAGTGAAAAAAATTTACCAGTTTCCCTTTTACGGTGAAAAATCCAAAGTCCGGCTGAAAGGGTCTGTCGCTGGCGACAGACAAAATTAAAATAGGGCCGAGATGTCTAACAACACCCGGCCCCGTAACAAACACTGACTGCCTCCCTTCTTCGTCGCCCCGTAATGGTGGCGATTTTGTCGTTGAGCGAATGACTACGGCTTCGGCGTGGACTTCTCGGCCTCCACCACCTGGCGCGCCTTCTCCTCCGCCGCTTTGCGCACCTTCTCCGCCTCCGCTCTGATCTGTTCGGCTTTCTCGTCCGGATCGGACGAGATTTTCACACCCGCCCAGCCGCCCGTCACGTCACGATTCCGCCGCTTGGGCAACGGAGGCGGCTTGCGCTTGTCCTCGGCCGGTTGTACTGGCCCTGTGGGGTCGTCCTTGGGCGCTACCTTGTCCGCCTCCGCGCAGACATTATTGATGGCCTTGTCCACCGCTGCCACCTCGTCTGCACTGTCTTTCGGCGGTAGCTCGGCTATCATGCGCAGACCGGTCGGCGTACACGCCTCATCGAACTCGGCCACTGCCTCGGGCACTCCCTCACCTGCTTTTTCCTCACCCGCGACCATCTCGTCGGTCACCACTACCTCGCCAGGCGCAGGCTCGTTCTTGACTGACTCTGGCCCTAGCCAGCCATATTTCACGACCACTGTGTCCCAGACCTGCATCAGCACCGTCACTTCCAGGTACTCGACAAGAACCTTGGGCTCCAGCAGGGGATGGCTCAACAGAACCTTATCATCCCAGGTCTGGCCGGCCCTTCCCAAGCGCATGGAGTGCCTCATCACCTCGGCTGTCAGAGCCGGCGGCAACTTGGCGACCTGCTCGGCGTTAAGCAAGCCGATCGCCTCAACCACCTCGCAGTGAGTATTCTTGCCGGCGCTGACATCTTCCAGCAAGTCCAACTCCAGTATGAGGTCAACCAGCTGGTAGGCGAGTCGCTTGTGCTCTTTGGTGTCCTTCTCCCGCCAACCGCTCTGGAAGAGCAACTCCTGGATGAGTCGGGCCGGCAGGTAACGAACGGCATCATCGGCCGGCATAGCCTTGACGATCTGGTCCGGGTTCGTATCCCCCACTTCCAATGCCCCCTCCAGGCCCTCGCCTGCCCACTGCCAAGACTGGCGGCAGACAGTCGCACGTGCACCAGATACGGCGCAAGCCTTGAGAATGTCTGCCCGTCTTCCCGGCTGGTCAGCCAACCCCTCCATTATGGCCATGGGCGGAAACTTGGCCACGATGTCGCTCGTGGTGAGCACGGTCGCTCCGGTCACGAGCGCTAGGTCCAGCGCGCTGGCCAACAGCTTCTCCGCTGGCCTCAGGTCCCGGGGTTTCTTTGTCCCAATCGGAACGCTCTCTCCGCTTTCCTTCATCATTTTCTCCTTCGTGTTTCTTTCATTTCTCTTGGACCCACCACGGGCCCAATCTGAACTTCATCCTGAACGCGGCAAAAAATCCCCTACAGGGCCTGTCGCCGAATACGCTTTCGTGACGAAATTACAGAATTCCGAGACAAAATTGTTGAATAATTTTGCGGCTTACCTGGAAGGTAAGCCAAAAATTTGAAGCGAACTTAAAAATTTCTGCGGGCTTCGCAAGTCAAAATAAATTTTGACTTGTCTCAGCCCTTGAAATTTTGAGACAATTTTGGCCGGAATTCTGGAATTGCAGTAGAAATGGTATTCGGCGACAGGCCCCTACAATAAAAACGAAAGGGATCCTTCCACCGCCCCGAGGCGGGGCCCCGCTGCGGCGGTGGCGCTTCGCTCAGGATGACAGTAAATAAGTCAAGGCTGCGAAAAAAATTATAAAGAACTATATAACATTACACAGGATGCTTGATTTGTCAAGCTCCGCCGCTCTATTTTTGGCTTAGGCCAGCCGCAACTCGGCTGTAACCAAATGGGGTTGACTATCCCCCGCCAAACAGGGTATAATATATCTGTTTTTACTCTCACTTATTTCGTATGGAAAAGACCAAAGCCGGTTTCGCGCCGGAATTTCTAAAAAAAATAAAACAGATGCTTTCCGATGAAAAAGCCAAGCTGGAAAGCGAGCTGGCCAAATTTGCCAAAAAAAATCCCGAGGAAGAAGGCGACTATAAAAGCTCGTTTCCGGATTACGGCGACAAAGACGACGAGAACGCGGCCGAGGTGGCCGAGTACGCCGTGAATTTATCTTTGGAAGACAACCTGGAAAAAACCCTGCGCGACGTGCGCTCGGCCCTGAAGCGCCTGGAAAAAGGCGACTATGGTTTTTGCAAATACTGCCACAAACCCATAGAAGAAAAGCGCCTGCTGGCCCGCCCCACTTCCAGTTCCTGCATGGAATGCAAAAAAATAATCAAGCAGGAAGTTTAGTATGTTACAAAAAATCCGCTGGAGGAGTTTGCTCACTGGCGGATTTTTTTTAATTATTGACCAATTTTTGAAATGGTTTTCTTTAGACGCGTGGACAGAAAAAAAGATTGGCTGCCTCGGTTTACCCCCACACCAAAATTTTTGGTGTGGGGGCTGGGAACCATTCGCCAATTATGGCGCGGCTTTTGGCTTGCCCGTGCCCAACCGGGTGATTGTCATTCTGACTATTCCCGCCCTGTTTCTGATTGGGTATCTATTCGCGAAACAAAGACCCCCTCTTAATCTCCCCCTTAGCAAGGGGGAGGGGATTCGTTTATTTGCGCTCGCAATTTTATTTTTCGGAGCGCTGTCAAACCTGATAGACCGGCTGGCCTATGGATACGTGGTGGATTATCTGCGAGCGCTTACGGGAATAATAAATTTGAGCGATATTCTGATTGTATTGGGATTATTATTTTTTTTGTTTGGTAAAGGGATTCCTCTCCCGACTAAGTCGGGATCGGAATGACAGTATGTATGTTTTGTAAATTGAACTCGGGCTCGGTGATGGGTTTGGAATGCCAGCCCGTGGAAGTGGAGGTTGACATCAGCAAAGGTCAGACCGCCTTCGGCATCGTGGGCCTGCCCGACGCTTCCATCAACGAAGCGCGCAGCCGCATCCACTCGGCCATTAAAAATTCCGGCTATGATTATCCGTTTAATTTTCGCATCCTAATAAATCTGGCGCCGGCCAGCGCGCGCAAAGAAGGCACGTCCTATGACTTGGCCATGGCCGCGGGCATGATCGTGGCCAGCGGCGAATTGCGCGCCGATCTAAGCGACGCCATCCTGACCGGCGAACTGGCCTTAGACGGCGCCCTGCGGCACGTAAACGGCATCTTGCCGCTCTCCCTGTTCGCCAAAAACCGCGGACTGAAAAGAATCTTCCTGCCGGAAATGGACGCGCCCGAAGCCGGACTGGTGGACGGACTGGAAATATATCCGGTGAAAAATTTGCGCCAGTTACTGGAACACATTGAGGGCAAAACGTTTATCGCCCCTTACGCGCGTACGGAAAATCCGAACAATTATCGCGCGCCCGAATACGAACTGGACATGGCGCTCATCAAAGGCCAGGAGTTCGCCAAACGCGCGCTGGAAATCGCGGCCAGCGGGGCGCACAACATACTGATGAGCGGGCCGCCCGGCTCGGGCAAGACCCTTTTGGCGCGCACCCTGCCTTCCATTTTACCGCGCCTTACTTCCGACGAAGTATTGGAAGTGACAAAAATTTATTCCGTGGCCGGCCTGCTCCAAAGCAGTTTCATCACCGAACGTCCGTTTCGCTCGCCGCACCACACGGCCTCGGGCGTGGCCTTGGTGGGCGGCGGCCGGTATCCGCGGCCCGGCGAAATATCCCTCTCGCACCGCGGCGTGCTTTTTTTGGATGAGTTCCCCGAATTCGCTCGCTCGGTTTTGGAAAACCTGCGCCAGCCCCTGGAAGACGGAACCGTTACCGTTTCCCGCGCCGAGGGTTCGGTCGCTTTTCCGGCCCGCTTTATTCTGGTGGCCAGCCAAAATCCCTGTCCCTGCGGTTTTTACACCGACCCGGAACGGCAATGCACCTGTGGCAGCGCGCAAATTTTGCGTTACCGAAAAAAAATCAGCGGCCCCTTGTTGGACCGCATTGATTTGCACACCGAGGTGCCGCGAGTGAAGTTTGAAAAACTGGCCTCGGACGAACTGGCCGAGTCATCGGAAAAAATACGCCTGCGCGTGGAAGAAGCGCGCGAACGGCAGAACAAAAGATTCCGCGGCTTGCCCGTGACCGCCAATAGCGAAATGAGGGGCGGTGAAATCCGCCAGTTCTGCAAACTGGACGACCCGTCAATTGATTTGTTGCGCGCGGCCATGACCCGCATGCGCCTGTCGGCGCGCGCCTACAATCGCGTTCTCAAACTCGGCCGCACCATCGCCGACCTGGCCAAGAGTGACGACATCAAGCTGGAACACGTGGCCGAAGCCCTGCAGTATCGAGCAAAAAGCGAATAAAAAATATCGCTTATCGCGTGTCGCTGATTATCTATGAATCAAACGATGCGATAAGCGATATTGGATCAATTACTTGTTTTCCGCCAATTTCTTTTCTAAATAGTATACTTCCACTGCCACGCGTTTCACGCCAAACTTTCTGGCTTCAGCGCGGCTGGTGTTTAGCCAAATATCCAGGCGGCCATAGCCATAGCGCGCGTTCATGCGGTCGTGCACGGTAAAAACCTTGTCCCCGTAAAGAGACGGAATTTTAATTTTGGTGCCAAACGGCAGCCAGTTGGCCGCGAGCATGCCGTCGTAAACCTTTTTGCCTGAAGCAGCCGTAAAAGGGTCGCTGTCGGTCTCTTCCACCGAGCTGGTATAGGCGGTGATTACGGCGCGTACTACTCTGTCGGGTTTAGGTTCTGCAACAGTCACCAAAGGCGCCGCCGGTCCAAGCTTCGCCATTATATTTTGGCTATTGTCAGCCAACAATTCGGTATTCTTGGCAAAAATCGGCCTGACAGGGACAAATAGCGCGAAATTAGCCAAAAAAAATGCCGCGGCCGCGAGAACAGGCAGACTTTCAATACAATTTTTTCGCTTGGTTGAGCACATATTTGGCAAACAAAAAAGATACCCAATTACCTAAGGTATCTTCCTGCTTATATTAAAAGTATAGCACAAATTACCCTTTCCGTCAAGTAGGGCGGCTAAATTTAGGCGGCCATGCGCTCCAGTTTGCGCTCGCTCGGAGCATGGCGGGCGTGGCCGCCCTTGCTGGCTATCTGCCTTTTTTTCTCGGCGCTCATGGATGCGAATCCTCGCCTGGATACCGTGGTCATATAGTTTTTAATCCATACTTATTTAGTATGATATTATTATTATACAACAGCGCGCGGCCCTGTCAACCCCGCAATTTGAATTTTTCGTGTTCTGTTATATAATACTCACCAAATCCCAAGCCCCAATGACCAATTCCCAAAATGATTATTGGCCATTGGGATTTGGCCATTGAGATTTTTATTTTATGCCTCTGCCTTTTCTTAAAAAACGCGAATACGGACGCGTGGATGAGAAGCCGCGCCGCCGGCTTTTGAATAAAAAAACCCTTAAAATTTTGATTTTGTCTGTTGTTTCGGCCGGACTCTTGGGTTTTGTGGCCCTCACTGTCATCGCGGCTGTCATCACGCGCGATTTGCCGGACCCGGGAAAATTAAGCGAGCGTCCGGTGGCCGAAAGCACGAAAATATACGACCGCACCGGCCAGCATCTGCTCTATGAGATCTACGAGGGCCAGAAGCGCACTATGGTGGAGCTAAACCAAATCGCGGACTTTGCCAAAAAGGCCGTCATCGCCATAGAGGACAAGCGCTTTTACGAACACAAGGGCGTACGTTGGATTAGCATTCTGCGCGCGGGCTTTAACAACCTCATCGGCCGGCGCACCGGCGGGGGCGGGGCCTCCACCCTGACCCAGCAATTCGTAAAAAAAGTGGTGGTGGGGGACAAACGCACGATTTTTAGAAAAATAAAAGAGGCGGTGATGGCCATCCGCCTGGAAAAAAAATACACCAAGGACCAGATTTTGAAATTATACCTGAATGAAATCCCCTACGGCTCCACCAACTATGGTATAGAAGCGGCCAGCCAATCGTATTTTCGCAAATCAGCCAAAGACCTGGACCTGGCCGAGTCAGCTGCTCTGGCCGCGATTTTGCCCGCACCCAGCCGGTATCTAAACGACCTCAATGCCCTGCGCAGCCGGCGCGACATCGTGCTGAAACTAATGCAAGAGCAGGGGTATATAAACGAAGAGCAGATGGAAGAGGCGCAAAACAAAGCCCTGCGCCTGTACCGCAGCGCCGGCATTTTGAACGCCCCGCATTTTGTGCTGTACGTAAAACAACTTTTAGCCGATCAGTATGGCGAAAAAAAACTTGATACCGGCGGATTTAAGGTTATTACCTCGCTGGATTTTGCCAAACAAACATTGGCGGAAAAAATCATCAAAGAGCAGGGCGATAAATTCGCTTCCAGCTCCAATGCCAACAACGCGTCCTTGGTGGCCATAGACCCAAAGACCGGCCAAATCCTCGCCATGGTGGGCTCACGCGACTTCAACAACGAAGCCATAGACGGCCAGTTCAACGTGGCTGTGCTGGGCAAGCTCCAGCCCGGTTCTTCATTCAAGCCATTTGTGTATACGGCCGCTTTTGAAAAGGGTTACACGTCAGATACCGTGCTCTACGATGTATCCACCAACTTTGACAGGCGCGTCGGCGGCAAGTACCAGCCGAAAAATTACGACGGCAAAGAACGCGGACTGGTGACCATGCGCAAGGCCCTGCAAGGCTCTTTGAATATCCCGGCGGTAAAAACCCTGTATTTGGCTGGCATAAACTACACCCTTGATTTTGCCAAGCGCTTTGGCTATACGACTTTGAGCGAGAAAGCCGGATTGTCATTGGTCTTGGGCGGCTCGGAAGTAAATTTATTGGAGCACGCGAACGCCTACGCGACTTTGGCGAATAGCGGCGTGTACCACAAACCCGTCAGCGTGCTGAAAATCACGGACCAGACCGGCGGCGCTGTGTATGAATGGCAGGCGAGCGAGGGCGACGAGGCAATCTCGCCGGAGCTGGCGGCCAAAATTTCCAACGTGCTTTCGGATAATGTCAGCCGCGCTTACATGTTTGGAACAAAAAACAACCTGGTTTTGCCCGGCCGGCCCGTGGCCGCCAAAACAGGCACCACGCAAAACAGCTGGGACGCCTGGACAATGGGCTACACGCCATCGCTCGCCGCGGGCGTCTGGGTAGGCAACACGCCCAAGCACTTGCCTATGAAAGCCGGGGGCAATACATTAGCCGGAAGCATTTGGAATAAATTTATGAGCGAGGCCTTGCAAGGCGCAGCCGTGGAATTTTTTCCATCCCCGCCGGCCAGTACCGCGACCAAACCGATTTTGCGCGGGGGTGAAAGCGGCATCACGCTCGCGATAAACAGCGCCACGGGCCGCATCGCCATTTCCACCACGCCTCCGGATTTGATTGTGAACCGCACCTACCTGCCGCCGCATGATATTTTGCATTATGTGGTCAAAGACGACCCGAACGGCCCGGGTCCCCTAAACCCCTATGACGACCCGCAATATGAAAACTGGGAAACGGCGCTCACTGACTGGATAGGCCGCCAGCAAAAAGCCGGACGCGAGCTGACCCTGGCCGAACCGCCCAGTGAGTATGATACTCCGGGCGACCCGGCGCTCTCGCCTGTCGTGCAAATAATTACTCCGGCCACCAGTTCCACTCTGACCTCGCGGCAAATAGACATACAGGTTAGCGCCTCGGCTCCGCGCGGGGTGAGTTTGGTGACGTATAAAATAGACGGGATAAAAATCGGCTCGGCCAGCCAACCGCCGTTTAATTATTCCTGGTACGCTAAAAATTTGGCCATGGGGCCGCACACCTTGGAAGTGACGGCCCAGGACGACCAGAACAACTGGACAGTAGCCGCGGCGGATTTTGATTTGCAGGCCGACTTTGATCCGCCAAGCTTTGAGTGGTTTGATGCTTCGCCTTTGGCGCTGAAAGCCGAGGACTGGCCGCGTGTCATGCTGTTGGACCCGTTCCGCTGGAATGAAACAAAAGAAATAAAAATTTACTTGGTGCCGGCAAACGGGGTGACCAAGCTGATTTACACTTTCAATCACGATGACACTCTTTTCAATGGAAAACTTTCCCTCACCTGGAAGACCTACCCGGGCGCCGGGCAGTATGATTTGAAGGGCGTGCTGACAGACAGCGCCGGCCGCGCCGCGGAGCGCGTCTTGCGCGTGGTGACGGAGTAGCCACAAAACTAAAATCTCCCCGCGCGGAAAAATTTTTTACTGCCGTATCGGCATGACGATGTAGAGATAGCTGTCGTCGCCCTTGGGCGAGAGCACGCACGGGCTGTCGCCGTTTATCACTTTCAGCTGGGTGGCGTCGGTTTCCATATTATTGAGCCCATCTAACACATAGCGGTGGTTGAGCAGGATGGAATTTTGCTCGCCTTTAACATCCGCGCTTAACTCGGATTTATGGTCTCCGGTCTGGGTGGAAGCCGAGGAAATAGCGACCAGCGACTGCTCGGGTTTTAGGTCAAAAGTAATGGCATTTATGCCTGTGGTGGTGAAAATTCCGGCCGCTTTTATCTCTTTGGCCAACTGGCTGGTGGAAAACTCGGCCGTGGTCTTAAACTCCCTGGGGATAATCTGTGTATAATCCGGATATTGCCCTTCAATTAGCCGAGAAATCACCTCCACATCATTGTAGCGCAGAACGATTTGATTCTCATTTATCATCAAACGGGTGCTTTTTTCAGTCTCAAAACCCCCAATGAGGGCCAAAACCCGCGATAATTCCTGGGTGGTGCGGCCCGGCACGATAATTTTCACTTTTTCCTCGCCCTGGGCCAGCTTGATTTTTTTTTCAGCCAACCGGTAGCTGTCGGTGGCCGCCAAGGTCAGATACCCGGGCTTATCATTATTAAAATCAAACAAAATTCCGGAAAGCTCTGGCCTGATTTCGTTTTTGCTGGCTGACTGGCTTACCTGATCCAGCCCTCTTTTTAAGATTTCCGCGTCCAGGGTAAAACCCTTGCCCTCGGTTACAGCCGGCAGTAGGGGAAATTCATCGGCCGGCGAGCCCTTGATTTTAGTGGCTGTTTTTCCGCATACCACTTCCAACTCGCTTCCGTTTAGGCTTAACTCCACTTTTTCATCAGACAATAAATTGACAAAATCATTCAAAGTGCGCGCCGGCACGGTGAAGGCCCCGGGCGCTTCTATTTTGGCCCGCAGTTGCGAAATGACGGCCACCTCTAAATTGGTGGTGAGCATTTCCACTTTCTGCTCGCTGGCCTTGATAAGCACGTTGCCTAATATGGGCAGACTGATGTTTTTTCCGGCTACGCCGCTGACAGCGGCCAGTGTGTGCGATAGATTCTCCTTGGTGCAGATAAATTTCATGACAGTTGGATTAAATATATTTATATAATAGTAATAATAATACTGTGGAAAAAGGGGATAAATGTCAAGAGTGTTTTATCTTAGCCAATTTTAAGGAATTTGTCTTGTGGATAATTTTTTACAACCTGTGCGAGAAAGTTGATAAGTTTTACCCGCTGGTTCAGACCCTGTGGACAATTATATTTTTTATCCACAACTTATCGGCCAGCCGTTCACAGGTTACGCGCTCACGTAAAATTTCTGTTTGATAAACTCCATCTCTTGTTTTAAGCGCAAGTCGTTTTCTGTTTTTTTGCCGATTAGTTTGTCGGCGTGCATGGCTGTGGTGTGGTCGCGGCCACCCAACTCGTCGCCAATGGCTGGGTAAGACATGTTTAGCTCACTGCGCATCAGGTGCATAATAATCTGGCGCGGCGCGGAGAAGCGCTTTTCGCGGCTCTGGCCCAGAATATCACCCGAGGCAATGCCATAATAGGCGCAGACCGCGTCTATGATTTGTTGCGGGGTTACTGACCTCTGCATCAGCCGCGCTTCCATGCTGGCCAGCAAGTTTTTTACCGAATCCGGCGTGGGCTCGGTGTTTTTCAGTTGGTGGAAAGCCATGATTTTGTTGAGCGCTCCTTCCAGTTCGCGAATGTTTTTTTGGATAATGGTAGCCACCAGGCGCAAGATGTCTTCGGTGAGGGCGTAATTTTTCTCGGCGCACTTTTTTTGCAAAATGGCGATGCGAGTTTCCAAATCCGGCGGGGCTACATCCACAATCATGCCCCACTCAAAGCGCGATTTCAGGCGGTCTTCCAGGGCCGGGATGGCCTTGGGTGGTCGGTCCGAGGTCATCACCACCTGCTTGTTCTGTTGGTGCAGTTCATTGAAGGTATGAAAAAAAGATTCCTGGGTTTTGTCTTTGCCGGAAATGAATTGAATGTCGTCTATGAGAAGCAGATCAATATTGCGGTAGCGGTTTTGGAAATTTTTGGCATTGCCTTCGCGCACCGAGGAGATGTAGTCGTTGGAAAATTTCTCGGCGCTGGCGTACATGACATTAAAGTGCGGCGCGTTTTTCAAAATATGATTGCCAATGGCTTGCAGGAGGTGGGTTTTGCCCAATCCCACCCCACCGTAAATAAAAAGCGGGTTATAGGATTCGCCGGGTTTGCGCACCACGGCCTGGGCCGCGGCAAAAGCCAGTTCAGTGCCGCTGCCGACCACGAAGTTGTCAAAAATATATTTGGGATTGAGGATGAATTCGCCGCCGGACTGACCCGTTGGAGGCGCCGGCGTTTCTAACGGGGTTTGGAAAGAATACTCGGCGCGCAGGGCGCCGGCTGCGGCGGCCGGCATGTTTTTGATATTGTAAATTTTGTATTCCAATTTTTTGATGGGCTTGCCCGTGATACGTTCCATTGATTGCACAATCATGTGGTGATACTTTTTTTCCAGCCAGGCTTTGTTGAAGGCGCTGGGCACGCAGAGCTCGGCCTGGTTGTCTTGGTAGTTTAGAATTCCGGTATTTTTAAACCAGGTCACGAAGTTTGGTTTAGAAATAGATAACTCTAATTCTGCCAGGACCGCTTGCCAGATGTCGGTGGTGTTCATACAAACATCCAAGTGTCATTCCCGCGAAAGCGGGAATCTATTTTTGAAAGTTACCAATACATTTTAGCACAGCGCTCCCGGTTGTCCAATACTGTCAAATCCGTTTGGGTGGATGAATTGTGGAAAAACTGTGCACAACTCTCTTCGCATTGACATCCAAAAGCCGGTGTAGTATAATCCTCGCATAATTCTTGTCAAATTTTATGTCCACCAAAAGAACCTATCAGCCAAAAAAACGCAAGCGGGCAAAATCCCATGGTTTTCGCGCGCGTATGAGCACCAGCAACGGGCGCACTGTGTTGGCGCGGCGCCGGGCAAAGGGCAGAAAGAAATTGACGGTGTCGGATGAGAGGCGCGGAAAATTACGCAGACACAAATAACGTGAGCCCCCGTAACCGGGGGCTTTTTGTTCACGTTCGCTGCCGGCGAATATGTTCTCGCTTTCCTCGCCCGCGAGGGCTCGGCCATCCCGACTGAGTCGGGATAAGGCGCTGCGAACACATTCGCCGGCAGCTTGTTTGCTTCAACATGTACTCTGACTTCTTCGCATGGTATAATTATCAAACATTATGTTGCAACAAGAAAATCGGTTGAGGAAAAAAAGGGATTTTGATTTGGTATTAAAACATGGCCATTGGATGAGCGGCCGGATTTTGGCTCTAAAATATGTGGAGTTAGCCAAGATTCGTGATTATTTTCCCAAAAAAGAAGACCCTGATAACTTTGAAAAACAGCTAAAATTAGCCATTGTGGTGGGGGTAAAGGTGAGCAAAAGCGCGGTTAAGCGAAATCGGGCGCGCCGGCAGATGCGCGAGACAGTCCGCTTGCTTATTAAAGCCGGACGGATTAAAGTTGGGTATTATATAATGGTAGTGGCCAAAAATGGCGTTTTGGGGGCAAATTACGCTGACATTAGCCAGGAAGTTGAATCTTTATTGCGGAAAATAAAAGTTTTGTCATAATGGTTACCCTCCCCTATTAGGAGAGGCCTGCCTGCCGGCAGGCAGGGACAGGGGGTGGGGTATTCACGGTCATCCTAAATTTGTTTTAGGATCTCCAGTGGTGATTATGAAAAAAACACTAAATTTCCTCTTATCTCTGCCCCGAATCCCAATTTTATTTTTAATTAAACTGTATCAGAAAACTCTTTCGCCGGACCACGGACTGCTCAAAGTATTTTTTCCTCACGGTTTTTGCCGTTTTCATCCCAGTTGTAGCGAGTATGGTTATCAGACAATCAAAAACCGCGGGTTAATTCGCGGTCTTCCGAAAACCATTTGGCGCGTCCTGCGCTGTAACCCTTGGGGCAAGGGTGGGGTGGACTGGCCTTAGTTGTTTGACAGAAATTAATCAATACCGAGAACATCCCTTTTGAACTCATTCACACCAAATGCGCGACAAAATTTTTCTTCGGTGCCAATAAATTCTCCATGAGGTATCAGACCCTTTAACAAGGGTTTATTTTTTATTCTCTCCAACATGGCCAACGATGGCCGCCAGTCCAAACCTGCTGCTTCGGATAATTTTTTTAATTGATAACATTCCTGCCAAAGCACCATCTTTTTCAGTCCTTCAGAATCTTTTTTTCTGATGTCGCGGTATGTTAGCTCGGCTTTTTCCGCCAACTCATCTATTAGATTAGCAATTTCATTCTCGTTCAACCACTTGCCATCGGCTTGCACGGCAAATCGCCTCAGTCCGGAGACGGGATTTCCAGATTGAACGAGAGTGTGACAGCCAACGCCGGCGATTTTCCATTCAACATTTTGGAAGATACGATATATAAATAGCTCCTTAATTGTTGATTGGTGTTTTTCGGGCCACAATTCTCGGGTTTGTAAGTTTGGGAAATGAGTTATAAGGAGAACCTCGTTGCCTATTTTATATGGACCATAATTATCCCAGCCGTTATCAGTCGCAAGATCGTTGTATAGGCCGTGCACGAGCGAACCAGCGCTTGTTATCAAGCGGCCGCAGAGACGCGCGGATTCTTGTGAGCCGTTTTGCCAATTTATTCGAAGCAGGATTTGTGAAGTCTCTTCCTTATTATGGAAGGGCGCGCTGTTTTCCGCGAAAGGATCATTTGGGCTGCTTTCTTCAAGCATGCGCGCCAAAAAATTTGAAACAAAGTAAAAATCAGACCAATTTTTATTTGGCGTGGTGCGCCAGCTGGAAATAATTTTTAAGATTATGGCGCGCATGCTTGAAGGGGTAGGCAGAATATTGCGTACGTCATTAAATGTTTTTTTATCCGCCTCAATTTTTTTGAGGCAATTACAAATATGTTCCACCCATAAATCATACCAAAGCGGATAGAAATGGAAAAAATCAAGCGGTTGGAACGCTTCTAAAACATTGCCCGCGAATGCTTGGTGCATTCCCTTGTTGAATTTATCAATCCAATACATAGACTTCTCCCTTGGTGCCGTCCACTTTTATTAGGTCCCCGTTTTTAATAATAGCAGTGGCGTCTTTTGTGTTTACCACGCACGGGATTCCCATCTCTCGACTCAAAATTGCCGGGTGGCTGGTAATGCCGCCGATATCGGTGATGATTGCCGCGGTTTTTATCATGGCGCCAACCATGGTCGGGTCTGTTAAAACAGCGACAAGAATGTCGCCATTGGAAAAATTTTTTGTGTCGTCGCCGGAGTTTAGTATTCTTGCCCGGCCTTGAGTGGTTCCCTGGCTGGCGGCAATTCCGGAAAGAATTTTTCTTTCGGTCATATGCGGGAGTGAGTAAATTTTTTTATGCGACTATTAAATCGGGCCTACTGCAGTAGGTCGTCAAGTTCGCATGCAAGCAGGGCTGATTTGTTTAATAATATCTGCTCATTTGGATTTAATTTGTCCGCTGTCATTCTTATAACTTTGGTTGCAATTCCATTCCCGAGCATTACGTTGTTTGTTTTTTTTAGGTAATCCTCATTTTTTTTATTAAAAAGCGAGGCATACTTTTTTAATTTTTTTTGAGTCGCGGAGTTTGAACGGGCGTCATTGCCGGAGAATTCAATTTTTTTATCAATTTTTTTATCTATTTCTATTGGCAGGTCTCCTTCTCTAAATTCAATCCAGTAGTCGCTGGTGGCATAAATAATTTTAACAGCGCTACCTTCTTCCGTCGCGTATCTAAAAATAAAAGAAAAATTTTCAGTGTGAAAATCCTGGTGAATGGAAATTTTTTCCAGTTCTTTAACGGTGTGGATTTCATAATCGTCTAAAAGCTGCCGATAACTTTCACGCCAATTTTTTAGCCAGTTTTTGATATAGGTCTGATTCACGAATAATGGCGAAAGATCGTTATTGAGATTTTCATCACTCACCCTATTCATTTGTATGGTCAGTTTATCAAAAAGAGTTCGCACACCCTTCACCTCAATATTTTTCGCCGTTAGGTAATCAAAATCCGGCACGATTTTTTTGCTCATGTACCAAAGTAAATCATAAATATCCCGCCCCTTTTCTTCATAAATAGCGTCTCCTACGCCGCGCGTGCCGCGCAAAAAAATAGCGGCTAATTTGCTGGCCATCAAGGCGGACATGTTGTAAGTTAAGATGACAAAAGAAAGCTGGCCATGGTTTATTGGGCGCCGATCAGTGACTGTCTTTGGAGCGCTAAAATGGTTGAGGTCTATTTTTACGTGCACCTGATTGGAGGGATGGCCGAGATTGAGTTCGTTGCCGACATGAAATTTCAAAAGCAATCCGCGGCCATTGTTGATCTTAGTGGTCAGAAAATCGGAATTGGCTCCATACGTATTTATGAAATATTTTTCAATTTCATTTTTTAATTTTTCCAAGAATTTATCCGTTACTTCGCCAATAACTTCAAAATCCAAATCCTCGGACATGCGGTCAAGTCCGTGGATTACGCGCAGAGCCGACCCGCCATACATAGTCCATTGGCTGTACTGGGCGTGGTGATAAATAAAATTGAGAACATAATACTGCAGTTCTTCTTTGAGAGAGACGCGCCGCGTCATGGCGTCTAGGCCGCCATAGGCGGCAAGGTCATCAAGCTTTTTTTTCAGAACCATTGTTATTTGTTCGCTCATACGAATTTGCTGATTAGTGAATAAAATTTTTTCTGCTCTCCCGCCTCCATTTCATCAATATCAATTCGCAATTCCTTAGTTAACTTTTTAATCCCAGCCAATTTTTTGATGCCGCGGAACTGGCGAGTTCGGAAATACAATAAATCAAACAAGGCCTTGGCCGGAGAAGCGATAAAAAAATCAAATTTGCCTTTGAATAAAGAAAAGCCGGAAAATGATTCGTTATTTATGGACTGGTAAGCAAAATTACCGGCTTTTGATTCGTAGTCTCTCGTAACCTTGGGAGTAACCGAAGTAATGGTGTGTATCGCTTCGGTGGCCAGATTATAATACTGCAAAGCGGCCCAGGAACTTACATATGATGGGCTGCGGATAATATTTGCGAGAAAAAAAGAATACGAGATATCTAACCGGTTTTTTTCAAAATAATCATCCGAAACATATAGGCCCCTTTTGAGCCGCAGAATTTCCTTGTATTTCAAAAATCGGCTGATGTAGGTGTCGGTCGTGGTTTTGGCGAGCCCCATCTGGCTGGCGAGCTGGTAGATAGTATCTTTGCTGAAGTGGGGCAATGAATTTAGCTGTATTAAGAGGTTTTTCTTGCTTTTCATATATATAACAATATCGTATCATATCTGAAATATGCTGTCAAGGGCCATTAAAGAGGTATTGTTTTGGGGAGATAATCATTCCACCAGCTTCAAGAGTCGTTCGTGCGAGGCGCTGTTACTGGCGATAAGCTCGGTGTCGGTGAGCTGCCAATCCTGGCCCGCGAAGTTGGTGACCCGACCGCCGGCCGAGCGCACCAAAAGCACGCCGGGAAGCACATCCCACGGGTGGATTTCGCTCATTACACAGCCGTGGGCACGGCCGCAAGCCACATACGACATTTCTATGCCCGCCGAAGACAAGATTCTGAAGCGGGTTGTTTTTGTATTGAGCCGTTCAATAATTTTGAGGAGATGCTTTTGCGCCGCGTCCGAGTGGCCGCCGCAAAATAAAAACATCTCTTTGTCGCCGTGGTTATTATTGCCTGCGACGTGAATTTTTTGCTTATTCAAATACGCGACGCCCTTGTCGCTCCAAAAAATTTCCTTGTCCATGGGTATGCCGATTACTCCGATGTCAATCGTGTCGCGGTCGGCGCGCGACAGGCAGGTGGCAAACAGACGAATGCCAAAGGCAAAATTGGTGGTGCCGTCCAGCGGGTCTATGAACCACATTTTTTCACCCGGGTTGTCTATGGGCCGGTCTTCCTCGCTGGTGATATCGTCGCTCGGGAAATGCTTGAGCAGTTCGGCGGTGATAAATTTGTTGGCGCTGAAATCCGCGTCAGTGACAATTTCCTCGCCTTTTTTCAGCTTCACATGGTCCAAACCGAATTTTTGGAATTTTTTGGCCAGCAGTTTATTGGTTTTTTGCACGATTTTTATGGCGATTTTGAGGTCTTTGGTCATAATTGTCATTCTGAGCACATTCGCTCCGCTCAGTGTAAACTCCGCGAAGAATCCCTGCGCTTCGCGTTTGTTTAAGGGATTCCTCACCCCTTTGGGGTTCGGAATGACAGTGAGCGAAGTTTCTTCAAAGTTTTTAGATCCTCCCCTACCTTGTCATGCTCGGTTTCCAGCACGAAGTTGATTTTTTGCAGGCGTTTGTCCGAGAGCAGGGCGCTGAAGCCGGGCAAGCCGATAAGCCCGTCGCCGATATGCTCGTGGCGGTCGCGGCGGGAAGCGAATTCGGTCTTGGAATCATTGCAGTGCGACAGTTTTAGTTTTTCCAAGCCGATGATTTTATCAAATTTTTTCAAAGTTTCGCCTACGGCTTCGGCCGAGCGTAAATCATAGCCGCTGGCAAAAGCGTGCTGGGTGTCAAAGCACACGCCGATGCCGTATTTTTTCAGTTTGGGGTGGAAAATTATTTCCGCGATTTCTTCAAAGGTATCGCCGATTATTTCGCCGGTTCCGGCTGACATTTCTATCAGAAATTTAGCCGTGCCTTTGTATCCGTTAAGTATTTTTTCTAACCCTTCCACTAATTGCGTATAGCCCTTTTTTGCGCCCAGGTCTTTGTAGCTACCCAAATGAGTCATTAAGTACTTGGCGCCCAGTATTGACGCGCGTTCCAATTCCTGCCGCACTACGCCGACAGACGCGTGCTTGACGCGCGGATTGGCCGAGGCAAAGTTAATAAAATATGGAGTGTGAACATAGCACTCTTTTTGTTTGGCCAGTTTGAGGTTTTTCTTGAATTCTTTCGCCACCGCCTCATCGCAGGGCGGCACCCACCCGCCCTGGGGCGAGCGCGTGAACATCTGAAAAACCTCGCAGCCCAGGCGGGCGGCGTTCGTCGGTGCATTGGGCAGACCGCCGGCAATAGATACATGAGCGCCAAAAAGCATAAAGAAGTAAATGCGCGCTAATTCAGGACTTTCTCTTTCAGCCATTGTACCACTTTTCTGTTCCCAATGGTAATGGCGATGGTATTTATTACTTCGGGTTTTTTCAAATTTTCTTCCACGTTCCGGTCGTCTTTGTAGCTGTTTTTTATCAGTTCAATTTCTTTCTCAATATCTTCCTTGCTGGCGCCGATGTTTTGCTCTTTGGCCACTTCCCTGGAGATCAAAGCCGCTTTCACCCGCTTGGCCGCTTGTTCGGCGAAGTCATTGTGTATTTCTTGCTCGGTTTTTTTCAGGTCAGCCAAATATTTTTCCATAGTAATGCCCTGATGTTCCAAGGCGTGCTTAAGCTCATGAAACATTTTGTTTTTTTCCGCGTTAAGCAAGACCTCTGGGATGTCGCCGAACTCGCTCGCTTCTATCAGCTTGTCAAACATCTCAATTTCCAGCCGCTGGTCTTCTTTTTGTTCGGCTTCTTTGGCCAGATTTTCTTTCAAAATCCCTTTCAGTTTATCCAAACTTTCCTGCCCCAGGGCTTTGGCGAAGGACTCGTCAATGAGTGGGTATTGCAATTCAAAAACATCGTTGATTTTGATTTTGAAATCAATGTTTTTGCCGGCCAGATGCTTTTGGTAGTGGGCCTCGGGGAATTTAAGGGCGAATTCCTTGGTGTCGTCTTTTTTAAGACCCACCAATTGTTCGGCCAAGCCCGGAATATAGTGGGGTTCGGCCAGATAGACGGCGTGATTCTGGGCGTGTCCGCCTTCCACCGGCACTTTGTCTAAAAACATTTCCATGTTTACGACCACCTTGTCTTCTTTGGCGGCCGCGTCGTTTTTGAGCGCCTCCTTGCCTTGCATTTTTTTCAAATTTTCCAGCACTTCGTTTACTTGCGCTTCGCTCACTTCCTTGGTTTGCTTCTTGATTTTTATTTTCTTCAAATCCCCCAGTTTGATTTTGGGAAACAGCGCCACCACGGCTTTGAAAATCAAATCATTGCCGGGCGCGAATTTTTGCAGGGTGATTTGGGGCATGCCGATGGTTTCCAGATTTTCAGTTTTGACAGCCGCGAAGAAATTTTTTTCCACGATGCTTTGCATGGCTTCTTCCAGAATGCGAATCTCGCCCACCTGTTGTTTGACTAAATCATAGGGGGCTTTGCCAGGTCGGAAGCCGTGTATGGCCGTGCGCTCGGAAATACGAATGGCGGCGGCTTCCATGTCGGCGCGATAATCGTCGGTTGGCACGGTGATTTCAAATTCCACTTGCGCTTTTTCCAGTTGTTTGAGGGTGTGTTGCATATAAGCAAATTGTCATTCCCGCGAAAGCGGGAATCCAGGTTTGTCTGTTCAAGTTTAGCGAAACAGCGCGGAAAAGTCAATTATAGCTTGGGGGATTGATATTTACGCGGTTTTGTGTTATTTAAGTAAAGTTCACCTTGATAACTCAACCAGGAGGGAGAGATGTTTAGGATACTGTGTATTTTGGGCGACTGGGTCGACCCCGTGAACCGGTTGAATCAAACAACCGTGTTGCGTTTGGAAGCTGGTCTTCGGGTGTGGGAAAAAGGTGGCTATGATGTTATGCTTTTGACCAGCGGGATTTCCCTCCCGCCTCACAAACAGACTATACCAATAGCTACCTTGATGAGGGAGTGGATGCTCGCGGCGGGAGTACCGGGGCATAAGATTGTGGCCGAGATTCGCTCGCGGGATACCTTTGAGAACATTGAGTTCTCGACCGCCATACTGGTGGAAAAAGGGCTGACCCCTGGCAATTCTACGCTCTGCCTCCTAAGCCACTGGCAGCATGTTTGCCGGGCGGACATCACAGCCAAATCCTATGGGTGGCGCACCGACAATCTGCCGCTTCGCTATAGCATCGGGTGTAAGGGGTTAGTAATAGGTTCTTTTATGGTCATAGTCCATCTATTTGACCCGCGAGGCAAGGGTGTGATCCCGCGTTGGAATCGCGCTCAAAGGACTTTTTGATTGGCCCAAGAACAGGAGAGGACCAATGAAGTTTGTCGCGTTGTTCGCTGTCGTCAGTGTCGCCGCCTGTGTCAGGCCTCCGACTCCAGTCGCGGCCACCACGGCCGCCGTGGCTATCGCTCCCAAGTCGGGGTGCGGCGTGGTCATGTGGAAAGTGATGCATATGACCGAAGACGGCGACGGGCGGCCGCCCCGGTACGTACAGGTGGAAGACCCACCAGGATGTCTGCGCGACGGCCGCCCCGATGAACTTGACGAAGTTTCTATCCTCTTGTCCGTGCCTTCCAAAAAGGAGAGCCGGTTGGAGGCGCGGGCGGCCAGCTTGATTCTGATTGGACACAATTGTTTGCCGGTAAGCATCTACGACAAGCAATTTCCGGCGGACGCGGCTGTGTTGTCGCAAGAGGGCATGAGGCTAAAGTCGTTCGTTCCCAAAAGCAAGACCGCGGCCCTGCTGGTGTACTTGAATTGGGGCACGGAATTGGGGAAAAACGATGCGATGGTCAGGAGGGCCGGGAAGATTGTCACACACAGGGACTACCTACAGAACGACAAAGTGCAAATCCTCTGGTATATCCTCGGAGACAAGGATCCTTGCGTCCGGAAAAATCGCGCGCAGAGGATACAATAGATAATTATCACTGCGCCCCAGCCGCAGGTCAAGTCACACTCGTGACCGCTGGGTTGCTTTCTTTGCAATTCAGGGTGGATTGAAGAGAAAGACAATTTACTTTATTAACAACCCCACAATCAACAGGGCCACGATGTTGGCCACTTTTATCATCGGATTGATGGCCGGGCCGGCCGTGTCTTTGTATGGGTCGCCCACGGTATCGCCGGTAACAGCCGCCTGATGAGCGAACGAGCCCTTGCCGCCGTAGTTTCCTTTTTCAATGAATTTTTTGGCGTTGTCCCAGGCCCCGCCGCCGGTGGTCATGGAAATGGCGACGAACAAGCCGGTGATAATAGTGCCCATCAGCAGTCCGCCCAGGGCTTCTATACCCAAAAACCAACCAACCAGCACGGGAATCAACACCGGAATGGCGGCCGGCAATATCATTTGTCCGAGCGCGCCCTTGGTCACGATGTCAGCCGCTTTACTGTAGTCGGGTTTGCCCGTGCCCTCCATAATTCCGGGGATCTCGCGAAACTGGCGGCGCACTTCTTCCACCACTTTGCCCGCCACTTTGCCGACCGATTCCATCAGCATTGAACCGAATAAATACGGCAACAAGCCGCCGATAAACAGCCCGGTCAAAACCCACGGATTATCCAGCATGAATTTTACGCTGTCCGGAAGTTTGTGAGTGAAGTCCGCGAACAAAACCAGTGAAGCGAGCGCGGCGCTGGCAATGGCATAGCCCTTGGTGACGGCCTTGGTGGTGTTTCCCACCGCGTCCAGGGCGTCGGTTACTTCGCGCGCCTCGGCCGGCAGTCCGCTCATCTCGGCGATTCCGCCTGCGTTATCTGTAATCGGGCCATAGGCATCTATGGTCACGATAATGCCGGTAAGCGACAGCATGCTCACGGCGGCTACGGCTACGCCATACAAACCGGCCAGCCAAAAGGCGCCGAGAATTGAAGCGATGATAAGCAAAACAGGCAATGCCGTGGATTGCATTGATACGGCCAGACCGGCGATGACATTGGTGCCGTGCCCTGTTTCGCTGGCTTTGGCGATGCGTTTAACCGGGTTGTATTTTGTGGAAGTGTAATACTCCGTAATCCAAACCATGGCCGCGGCCAGAATCAAACCGATAACTGAGGAAAGGTAAATTCTTGTCACGTCAAAATTTTCCGAACCGCCTATCAGCCAGCGCGTGATGGGGTAAAAAGCGATGAGCGATAATATGCCCGAAGCAATTAAGCCCTTGTACAGGGCGTTCATGATGTTTTGTTTTTTACCCAGACGGATGAAGAATGTGCCGATGATGGAAGCGATGATTGAAGCGCCGCCCAAAATCAAGGGATAGATAACAACCTTGTCGTTTCCGACAAATAGCAAACTGCCCAGAACCATGGCCGCGATGACAGTAACCGCGTAGGTCTCAAACAAGTCCGCGGCCATGCCCGCGCAGTCGCCCACGTTGTCGCCCACGTTGTCAGCGATAACCGCCGGGTTGCGCGGGTCGTCTTCGGGGATGCCTTTTTCCACCTTGCCCACCAGGTCAGCGCCCACGTCAGCCGCTTTGGTAAAGATGCCGCCGCCGATACGGGCAAAAACCGAAATCAAACTGCCGCCGAAACCCAAACCAATGAGCGCGGACAAGTCATGGGTCAAAAGATAAAAACCGGAAACTCCAAGCAAGCCCAGACCCACCACCAAGAGGCCGGTGATGGAACCACCGCGCACCGCCACGTTTAACGCTCGTTTTAATCCGGTTTTAGCCGCTTCGCTGGTCTTCAAATTAGCGCGCACAGACACGTTCATGCCGATAATGCCGGCCGCGGCTGAAAGCACGGCGCCGACCACAAATCCGAAACCGGTAATCCAGTCCACGAATAAACCAAGTAAAACAAAAACAACGAGCGCGACTACGGCGATAGTTTTGTATTGGCGCCCCAAATAGGCCTTGGCGCCTTCTTGGATGGCTTTAGCGACGGCTTTCATTTTTTCGTCGCCGGCCGGCTGTTTGTTTACCCAAACAATGAGTACCACCCCGTACGCTATGGCCAGCGCCGCCGGCAACAGCGCGAATAACGCGATGAGCATAGGAATTTATCCCTCCCTATTAAAGAGGAGGACAATTAAAATTGATATTGCCAATATCTTATGCTAAAATAGCACCCGAGTCAAGCGTATGCGTTACCGCTTACTTTTAAGAACTCTGCGGCTCTTAATTTATATTAAGAGGTTTTTTTGGTTTTTGGGCCGGTATTTTTTGTTTGTTTTCGGCTGGATTTTGAGGCCGCTCTGGCGTCTGTTGGGCTATCTGTTTTACAAACTGGGCTGGCTGTATAAAAAAATTGCCAGCGCCGGCAGTTTGGACAGCCAACTGTTGAAAAGGGATTATCTACAGCTGATTGTTTTTGCCCTGCTTTTTATCGCGGCTTTGCCCCACACCAAATTTTTGGCATCTGCCGGCAGTTTACTGCCCGGGCAAAAAACCATTGCCTATGCCATTTTCGGCCAGAATCAGGAATTCGCGGTGGAGGAAATAATAGCGCAGGAGGAATTTTATGAAACGCCGGCCTGGCGCGAAGGTTTGCTTTCGGCCGGCAGCAATTTGGGCGCCGGTGTTTGGCAAAAACAGGACTTGGCCGGGGCCGTGGCCGGCGGTACGGCTATTTCCAAGCCAATGCTTATTCCAGGAGCCGCTATTGGCGGCACGCGCGACAAGACCATAGAATACATTGTGGAGCCGGGCGATTCGCTGGGCAGTATCGCGGTTCAGTTTGACGTGGACGTGGCCACTATTTTGTGGGAAAACAATTTGAGTGTTCGTAACTACATCAGGCCCGGGGATGTTTTGCGCATTTTGCCGGTCTCAGGTTTGACGCATATCATCAAGCGCGGGGATAATTTGAAAAAAATCACGTTGGCCTATGAGGCGAAAACGGAAGACATCGTAAAATTCAACAAGCTGAAAAGCGACGGCACGGATTTGATTATCGGCGAGAAAATCATCATACCCGGCGGGGTAAAGGCCGCGGCGCGGGCCATCGCGTCCGCGCCCAGAACCAGCCAGGTCTTCCGTCGCGTGGCCGTGCCGCCGCGCTCGCTGGGCGCGCCATCGCTTTTGGGATTTTTGTGGCCCACGGCCGCGCGCACCATTACCCAGTATTTTAGCTGGCGGCACAGCGCCTTGGATATTGCCGGCCCCATGAGCACGGCCATCTACGCTTCCAAAAGCGGCGCCGTGGAAAAATCCCAGTGCGGCTGGAACAGCGGCTATGGCTGTGTGATAATCATCAGTCACGGCGGCGGAGTGAAAACATTGTACGGGCACAATTCGCGCCTATTGGTTTCGGCTGGCGACAGCGTGGAGCGCGGGCAAACCATCGCCCTAATGGGCAATACGGGCCGTGTCTACGGGCGCACCGGCATTCATACGCATTTTGAGATAAATATAAACGGCCGGCGGGTGAATCCGCTGGGGTATGTTCGTTAGAAACCCTATAAGGAGGAGGACAGAGTAGGGGTATTCTTGATAATCAAATTAATAAGTGGTATCCTCTGAGGATAACGGCCACGTGGTGAAGTAGTTAACACGGCAGTCTGCAAAACTGCTATGCATGGGTGCGACTCCCATCGTGGCCTCGCTTTGGCGGAAAACAAAAAACCACCCGTAGTTTCCTCCTACCCAAATGCGCATCATAATGCGTGCTTGGGCAGGGGCGGGTGGTTTTTCGTTTCGCCCCATTATTTTGTTTTGGTTGGGGGCGGCCCTCCTAGAACCGCCGGAAGCGTGTGGAGTAGCGTGATGTCTCATCGGTGAAGAAGTGGCGCACGCCCATTCCCAATAGGGTCATGGCCAATTGGCCACTGAGGCGCATGACATCTTGCGCCGCCCCCCTAGATAAACCCCAGAAGGTTTCCACCACTTCCCGCAGGGTGGCGATTTTCTCCATGTCTACCTCGGCGTGTTGTTGAGGGTCAAAGAACGTTTCGCCTTACGGAGGAGAGTCCGCATCTGCCGCGATATCGCGTACATTAGCACACCCTCCCATACATGGAGTGAGATAGGCCACCTATTAACTGTCGGCCACATGGCTATATCCTTTCTTTCGTTGTTGGTTGTGGCTGTATCCGTAAAAGTATATCAAAGAATCGCGCAAAAAACAAAACCACCCGTAGTTCCCCGAACCACAAAGGGTTCAGGGGCCTCCTGCCTGAAAGGTCGTCTGCGGCGGCCGCTCGGGCAGGGGCGGGTGGTGATGTTGGGTTCACCCTTGGGAAGGAACTACTTGCGGGGCGGGGAGGGGGCGGGAATCTTGCCGGAGATGTGAATCGTCGGCAAGACCATCTTGGGCCGGGGCGGCGGTTCGTCACAAGCCTTCGCCAGGACCAGGAAAATGGTCGCGGCGAGAGTGGTCCCAAGGAGCGCGCAAAAAACGCCCATCACCTTGTCAGCTGTTTTGTCCGTCATCCAAATCCTCCTGGATTGTTGATTGTTTTTTCGGGCGAACCAGATATTCATACTATGAATAGCTTTTTAGTCAAGGTTTTAGCTTGCGAAAAGCGCAATTTGCGAGTAAAATAAGGGCGTATGAATCGCTTAATAATTTTAGACGGCAATGCCATAGTGCATCGCGCCTACCATGCTTTGCCTCCGCTGACCACCAAAGACGGCAAGATGGTGAATGCGGTTTATGGATTCGCTTCCATGCTGTTAAAGGTTTGGCAGGATTTGAAACCCACGCACATCGCGGTAACTTTTGACATGGCTGGGCCCACTTTTCGGCACGTTAAATTTAAAGAATATAAAGCCACGCGCGTGAAGGCGGCTCAAGAATTGTACGACCAGATTCCCCTGACGCACGAACTGGTGTCCGCGTTCGGTCTGGCGATTTACGAAAAAAAGGGTTATGAGGCCGATGATGTCATCGGCACGCTCGTGGAAAAAACCAGAGACAGCGGTGCCGAGATTTTTATTGTTACCGGCGACAAAGACACCTTGCAACTGGTGGGCGGCAACGTGAAAGTGTACACCTTGCGCAAGGGCATGAGCGACATCGCGGTTTATGATACCGAGGAAGTGCGGCGCAAGTTTGGTTTCGGGCCGGAGCTGGTGGTGGATTACAAGGCCCTGGCCGGCGACCCTTCGGACAATATTCCCGGCGTGCCGGGCATTGGCGAAAAGACGGCGACCGAGTTGATTAAAAAGTTTGGCGGGATTAAGGAGATATATAAAAGAATAGAGAATAAAGAATTTAGAATAAAAGGTGAAATTAAAGATGGCGTGATAAAAAAGTTGGAAGCTGGCAAAGACAGCGCCCAAATGAGCAAAGAGCTGGCGACTTTGGATTGCGCCGTGCCTGGTTTGGATTTTAAGTTTGATGACTGCAAATTAAAGGAACTTGATAAAGAAAAAATTATAAAACTTTTCAGCGAATTGGAATTCGTGTCATTGCTCAAGAGAGTGCCGGAGTTCGCGCAGTCGGAAATTGTAAAATCCCAGTCGCGAAAAATAAAGGACAAAGAAGCGGATTTCAAATTCAATGAAATTAGCGATAAGACGGGATTGGGGAAGCTGAAAAAAATAATACGAGAAAAAAAGATTTTTGCCTGCCGTTATTTGTCCGGTTTGGTTTTTGTCGTCGGACACGAAGGATTTTTCGTGAAAAAAGAAATGGTTGGCGAGTGCGAGGAAATATTTACCGACCCAGAGCTGGAATTGGTGGGGCATGATTTGAAACAGATAGTGAAGGCCATTAAAACAAACCCTCCCCTATTAGGGGAGGGACAGAGGGTGGGGTATGTCGCCAACAAACTTTTTGACGTCATGGTGGCTTCGTATCTGCTGGCCCCAGGCAGTCGGGCGCATGGCGCGGCTGACATTGTTTTTAAGGTTTTGGGCAAGCAGTTGCCGGCCGGCACTGGTCAGGAAAGCTTGTTTGGCGTGGACGCGAAGGAGGCGGCGCAAGAGTTGTATTTGCTGGCGCAAGCCGCGGACAAGCTGAAAGCCGAGTTGATGAAAATTGACGATTATGGCTTGTTTCAAAAGGTGGAAATGCCGCTGGTGTTGGTTTTGGCCGAGATGGAGCTGAACGGAATGGCGGTTGATTTGGATATTTTGAGCGAGCTGTCTAAAAAAGTCAGCGGCGAAATTAAAAGCGTGAGCAAAAAGATTTATAAAATGGCGGGCGAGGAGTTTAACATCGCTTCGCCCCTGCAGTTGCGCGAAGTTTTGTTTGAGAAAATGAATATCCCGACCGAGGGGATAAAAAAAGGCAAGACCGGTTTGTCCACTTCGGCCGAAGAGCTGGAAAAAATGCGCGGCCTGCATCCGGTAATTGAAGAAATAGAGAATTACCGCGAGCTGGCTAAATTACAAAACACCTATATTGATGTTTTGCCGACTTTGGTGGACAAAAAAACCGGACGCATCCACACGACTTTTAATCAGACCGTGGCGGCTACCGGCCGGTTGTCCAGTTCAGACCCGAATTTGCAAAATATTCCCATCCGCACCGAGCTGGGCCAGGAAGTGCGCAAAGCGTTTGTGGCCGGAAAGGGAAATTTGCTGGTGGGCGCGGATTATTCGCAGATAGAATTGCGCATCGTGGCGTCACTAGCCGAAGACCAAAAGATGATTGAGATTTTTGAGGCCGGCGAAGACATCCACCGGGCTACGGCCGCGGCTATAAACAACGTACCTTTGGAAGCGGTGACCAAAGAGATGCGTCGCGCGGCAAAAGAAGTGAACTTCGGTGTGCTCTATGGCATGGGCGTGCATGGCCTCTCCTGGCGCGCGGGTATTCCTTATACCCAGGCCAAAGATTTTATTGACAAATATTTTCAGCAGTTTAGCGGAGTGAAAAAATATATTGACCGCACTTTGGAACTGGCCAGAAAAGACGGTTATTGCGAGACCCTGTTTGGCCGCCGCCGCTATATTCCCGAGCTCAATTCCGACAATCATCAGTTGCGCGCGGCCGCCGAGCGCATGGCCATCAATCATCCGGTGCAAGGCACGGCCGCTGACCTGATCAAAATGGCGATGATTGAGGTTTCTAATGTCATTACGAGGAGCGAGGCGACGAAGCAATCCCCTTCGCCCAAACTCATCCTCCAAGTCCACGACGAATTGGTTTTGGAAGTCAAGGCCGACCAGGCCCAGGCCGTGGCCGCCGAAGTAAAAAAGGCCATGGAAAGCGTTATCAAACTCCGCGTGCCCGTGGAAGCCCACGTCAAAACCGGCCAGAGTTGGTGGGAACTAAAATGACCAATCCTTCACCCTTCCCCGCGCTTTTTTAATCTCTTTGCGCATGGTCTTTTCTTCCATCCTTCTTTTTTTCGCGGCGCGCGTTGGTTTTGTTTTTCTACGCGGCTTTTTTTCGGTTAGCGCCCCTGCGACCAGCGCGCGCAACAGTTCTATGGCCAGCTCTTTGTTTTGCGACTGTGTTCTTTGGCTGTCACAGCTTAAAATAATTTCATCTTTTTTGTTTAGCCGATTTTTCAATCTTTGCCTGATGAGCGCCTTTTGTTCTTGCGAGAAAACCAAAGACCCGCCCACTGGCCAGCGCAAATTGGCCTTGGTATTTACCTTGTTCACGTTTTGCCCGCCCGGCCCGCCGGCGCGCGCGAACTCAAAGCTGATTTCGTTTTCGGGAATCAAGGGAATGTTATTTTTAGCATCACGCTGGGGCGCGAAAAATTTTCTGCTCATAGCTTTTTTAGTATAGTACAGTTTGAGGAAAGAAAAAAGGGAGGGTTGAATTAATTTTTGTTTTTGATATACTGGCGCTATGGGACAACTAATAGACGGAAAATTGATTGCCAAGCATATTGAAGCCGAGACCGCAAGGAGAGTGGCTTTGCTCAAGGAGAAAGGAGCGAAACCAAAGCTTGCGGTTTTTTTAGTCGGCGAAGACAAGCCGTCGCAAAAGTACGTCAAGAAAAAAGGCGAGGCCGCGCAGCGCGTGGGCCTGGATTTTGTTTTACATGAGTTGGCGGGCGATATTGGCATGGCCGAGTTGGTGGAAAAAATAGAAGACGCCCAGCATAATGAGGAGCTGTCGGGGATAATTATTCAGCTGCCTTTACCCGAACATCTGTACACTTCCGAAGTGTTAAACGCCATTCATCCGGAAATTGACGTGGACTGTTTGACCGACGTGAACTTGGGCAAGTTGGTGATGAAGACCAACCACATTGTGCCGCCAACACCGGGCGCGGTCATTACTATAATAAAGGATTTGGGCGTGGATTTGGTGGGGAAAAACGTTGTCATTATCGGCGCCGGCGCCTTGGTAGGCAAGCCGCTTTCCATAATGATGATGAATGAAAGGGCGAGCGTGACCACTTGCAACAGCGCCACGCGCGACACCAAAGAAAAATGCCTGTCCGCCGATATAATCGTGACCGGCGTGGGTAAAAAAGATTTATTGCGCGGTGGTATGGTGAAAGAAGGCGCCATTGTGATAGACACGGGCGTGGCTTTCGTGGATGGGAAAATGTATGGTGATGTGAACGTGGACGAGGTGATGGAGCGCGCCGCGCACGTGACGCCTACTCCCGGCGGTGTGGGCCCCTTAACCGTGGTGCGCCTTTTGTGGAATACGGTGCTGTGCGCGGAAAGAAATTTGGAACTTGGGCTGAAACCGCATTCGCGAGAAAGAATAAAATACGAAGGGCATCGGCCGGCGAAGTATAAGCTTTAATTACCCCTCCCTAACCCTCCCCTTATAAAGGGGAGGGAAACGTATTGTTCCTCCCCCTTTATAAGGGGGAGGCGAGGAGGGGGTAAACATATGTCACAACTTACTGTCGTGGTTGGCGCCCAGTGGGGCGATGAGGGCAAGGGGAAAATAACCGACTATCTGGCCAAAGACGCCGACTTTGTGGTTCGTTTCCAAGGAGGCAACAACGCCGGACATACGTTGGTAGTTGGGGATAAAATTTACAAACTACACCTGATTCCATCGGGTGTTTTGTATCCGGGCGCGGTTTCAATAATCGGCAACGGCGTGGTGGTGGACCCGCTCACCCTGCTAAAAGAAATCAGCGAGTTTAAAAAAGACGGCCTGGCGCTTAATCTAAAAATCAGCAACCGTTGTCATGTCATCATGCCATATCACATTGCCTTGGATGGGGCTTTGACCGGACATCAGGGCGGGCTGGCCGCCGGCAGCACCAACCGCGGCATTGCCCCGGTCTGCGCCGATAAAAGCTATCGTCACGGCATCCGGCTGGGCGATTTGCTGGAACCGGAAATGCTTCGGGAAAAATTAGCCGTGTCATACAATTTCAACAAAGCGATTTTGGAAAAAATTTTTAACACGCCTTTCGCCCTGTCGGAAGAAGAAATTTATAATCAGTTTTTGGATTATGGCAAATTATTGGCGCAGTACATTGACGATACTGATGTTTTGCTTTATCGCGCCTACAAAGAAGGCAAAAATATCTTGTTTGAAGGGGCGCAGGGTTTGTCCTTGGATCTGGATGTCGGCGTGTACCCGCATACCACCAGCACCAACACGTTGGCCAGCCATATCGGCGTGGGCACGGGCGTGGGATACGACGGGAATAAACGCGTAATCGGAGTGGCCAAGGCATACGTGAGCCGCGTGGGCACCAGTCCTTTTATCACCGAACTGCCCGAAGAAGAAGCCAAGGCCTTGCGCGACAAGGGCGGCGAATACGGCACGACCACTGGCCGTCCGCGCCGCGTGGGCTGGCTGGATTTGGTGCAACTGCGGCAGGCCGTGCGCTGTAACGGGCTGACTGAATTGGCGCTCATTAAATTGGACGTGCTAGCCGATTATGAAAAAGTGTTGGTTTGCACCTCGTATGATATAGATGGAAAAGACACCAGAGAAATGCCGGCCAGTTTGTCGCAGTTGCGCCGGGCCAAACCGGTTTATCAAGAATTCACCGGTTGGCCGGTGATAGATGGAACGGCTTTGAAACAAGGCGGGTTTAAGGGGTTGCCGCTTGAGATAAAAAACTTTGTGGAGTTTATTGAGAAAGAAACAGAGTGTCCGATCAGTATGTTGTCGTTCGGACCGGAGCGGGAACAAACCATTATTCGTGTCATTGCGAGCGAAGCGAAGCAATCCCATTCGTAATTATAGGGATTGCTTCGGTCCCGACTAAGTCGGGGCCTCGCAATGACAACATCAAATATGATAACGACTGATTTCACGAAAATGGATGAAGCGCAAATAAAGGAATTTTTGGTTGCCAACAGAATCGCGCTGACGGTGGAAGAAATTTTGAAGATCCAAAACGAAATCTTGAAACGGCCACCCACGCTGGCCGAGTGTATTTTGTGGTCCATTCAGGGATCAGAGCACAGCTCGTACAAATCCAGTCGTCCGCACTTGAAACAATTTCACACCAGCGGTCCCAACGTAATACTCGGCCCCAGTGAAGACGCCGGCATTGTGGAAATTTGCTGCGACAACGAGGGCCGAAAATACGGCGTAGTGATAAGCCACGAATCGCACAATCATCCGTCGCAAGTGGTGCCCTACGAGGGCGCGGCCACGGGCGTAGGCGGCAATGTGCGCGATGTCTGCTGCATGGGCGCGAAAGTAATCGCCTGCGCCGACCCTCTGCGCTTCGGACAAATTGACAGTAATAAATCCAAATGGGTGCACGAGGGCGTGGTCTCGGGCATTGCCGGCTATGGCAATCCAATCGGCGTGCCAAACATCGGCGGCGACTTGTATTACGACGAATCCTACAATGAAAATTGTCTGGTCAACATTGTTACTTTGGGTGTCTTGCGCGAAGACGACATCATACACTCGCGCGCGCCGCAAAACGCCGATGGTTATGATTTGGTTTTGGTCGGCAAGCCAACTGACAACAGCGGCTTTGGTGGCGCCAGTTTTGCTTCGTTGGAATTAAAAGAAGAAGAAAAAGAACTCAACAAGGGCGCGGTGCAGGAGCCGAACGCTTTTTTGAAGCGCCATTTGCTCAAATCCACCTACGCGCTTTTCAAAAAAATAAAAGAGGGCGGTTTGATGGATAAAGTGGGTTTCAAAGATTTGGGCGCCGGAGGAATTGCCTGCGCTTCAGTGGAATTGGCCGACGCGGCCGGCTATGGCGCCGAAGTGGATATTGATAAAATCCCCAAGGGCATGAACGGACTTAATCCGGCCGTGATTTTGTGCTCCGAGACGCAGGAAAGATTTATGTGGGTGAGTCATCCGGACGTGACACCGGTTATTTTGGAGCATTATAATGAAATCTTTGATTTGCCCGGCATTGCCGAAGGCGCGCGAGCGGCGGTGGTGGGGAAAATTCGCGCTGACGGGCGCTATGTGGTGACAGCCGGCGGAGAAGAAATCGTGAGCGCGCGAGCGCAAGACGTGACACGGGGATTATTGTACAATCGGCCATGGGAAAAACCCGAGAAAAAATTGAGTGAACCAAACTTGCCCGAGCCAACCGATTACAGTGAAATACTTTTAAAAATTTTGGCCCACGAAAATGTGGCCTCGCGTTTGCCGGTTTATGAACAGTACGACAAGCAAGTGCAGGGCATCACAATGATTGAATCGGGCCGGGCTGACGCGGGCGTTTTGCAGCCATTTAAGGATGACAGTTACCCGGAGGAAATTCGGCAAACCGGCGTCGCTTTGTCAGTGGACCAAAATCCGCGCTACTCCAAGATTGATTCTTATTGGGGGGCGGTAAACGCGGTAGTGGAAAGCTGCCGCAATGTGGCGGCTGTCGGCGCTGTGCCGTGGGCGTTGACCGATTGTTTGTGCTATGGCAATCCGGAAAAGCCAACCCAGATGTATGAATTCGTGGAAGGGGCGCGCGGGGTGGCCGAGGCGGCCAAGGGTTTGCATTTGAAGGACTTCCCGGAAAATCCGGTGCCGATTGTTTCGGGCAATGTGTCGCTTTACAACGAAAGCAAAGGCAAACCCATCGCTCCCAGCGCCATAATTTCATGCACCGGAAAATTGAGCGACGTGAAGTGCGCGATTGACATGTCGTTTAAAAAAGCCGACTCAATTATTTTTATGGTCGGCGAGCGCAAAGACGAATGCGGGGGCAGTGTTTATTATAATTTGTTTAAAGAATTGGGAGCCAATGTACCCAAGCCGGATTTGGCGGAAGCGGAAAAACAAATTTTTGCCGTGACTGACGCGATAGAGGCTGGTCTGGTTTTGGCGGCTCACGATATTTCCGACGGCGGCTTGGCCGTCTGCTTGGCCGAGATGAGTTTTGGAAATGAGATTGGTTTCGTCTGTCATTCCCGCGAAAGCGGGAATCCAGGGTCGCAACTTCGCCCCGACAAAGTTCTTTTTTCCGAAACCGGCGGTTTTGTTTTGGAAGTGTCGCCGGAAAACCGCGGCGCAGTGGAAGAAATTTTCGCCAAACGCGGAGTAAAAATCTTTGCCATCGGAAAAACCGCCTGTCATTCCGGGCTTGACCCGGGATCCATAACAACGTTAAAGTTTGGAGATGTAATCAACGTACCTTTAAAAGAAGCAAAAAAAGCGTGGACAGAGGGTTTGTGGGGCAAGCTGTAAAAAAAGAAGCGGTCCCGCGAGCAAAGGCGCTCGCGGAACCGCCACGGCCCTCACTTGGACCCCAGACCCGAGACGGACTTGTAGTTCACGCCGAGGTAGAGCGTGCGGTCCGTGCCGAGCGCATTGAACTGCTCGATCTGGGTCCGGATGCTCTGAAGCAGGGCCTCCCCGACCGTTTTCGGATCGCCTCCGTCCGGGATGCTGGACGTCTCCTTGTTGTCGTCCAGGTTCCTTGCCGCTCTACTGACGGGCGTCTCTCCATAGTCTTCCCCATCATCAGGCCTCATCGCGTCCTCTCCTTGTCTTGCCCCCTTAAAATTCTAAATCGTACTCAATTCTACAAAAATTAGCCATTTATGTCAAACATCTCTTATTCCGATTCCGGCGTCAATTACCAGGCGCTTGATCCGGTGAAAAAATTGGCGCAAATCGCGGCCCGGTCCACGGCTCGTCATTTGTCGTCGTCCGGTTTCACCGAATCAGAAGACACGCGCGGCGAGTCGGCTTATGTTTGGCAGCAAGGCGACCTCCTGATGGCCTCGGTCATTGAAGGCCTGGGCACCAAAAATTTGGTGGCTGACGCCATGCGTAAAATTACCGGCAAGACCTATTACGATATTGTCAGCCACGATACTGTGGCTACGATTATAAACGATCTTGTTTCGGTGGGCGCCAAGCCGCTTGCTCTCTTCGCTTACTGGGCCGTGGGCAAAAGCGAATGGCTGGCCGACGCGGAAAGGACAAAGGATTTGGCGGACGGCTGGAAGTCGGCTTGTGATTTAGCCCAAGTTTCCTGGGGAGGCGGCGAAACCCCCGCCTACGCCGGCATCATTAATCCGGAGACCATTGATTTGGCAGGTTCGGCCGTGGGTATTATTAAAGATAAAAATAATTTGCTCACGGACAAAAAAATACAGGCCGGAGACAGGATAATTTTTTTGAAAAGCAACGGCATAAACGCCAACGGTTTGTCGCTGGCGCGCGCGATTGCAAATACCCCCTCCTCGCCTCCCCCTTATAAAGGGGGAGGAAATCGTCTCCCTCCCCTTTATAAGGGGAGGGTTGGGGAGGGGTATGGTGCCAAGCTGCCAAGTGGCGTAATGTACGGAGAAGCATTACTCACAAAAACAAACATCTACGCGAAATTGGTACAGGACTTGCAGGCGGCAGAAGTAGATATACATTATATTACAAATATCACCGGACATGGATTGCGTAAAGTTATGCGCGGTAGGCCGAATTTTACATACGTAATAGAGAAAATTTTTGAACCGCTGGAATTATTTATTTTTATGCAAGGTCAGGCCGGGCTTTCGGATTTTGAAATGTATCAGACGTTTAACATGGGGCAGGATTACGCGATTTACTTATCAGCCGCCGACGTGGCCCGCGCTTTGGAAGTGATAAAACAAAATAATTTTACAGGCATTGAGGCGGGTTTTGTGGAAGCGGGCGAAAAGCGCGTGATAATCAAACCGAAGAATTTAGAGTATAAAGGAGAGACGTTGGATTTGAGATAAACATTATGAAAGTCGCCATCATACAATTCCCCGGCAGTAACTGTGAATCGGAATCCATTTACGCGGTGCGGCGCGCCGGCATGGAGCCGGTGGAATTTTTGTGGAATCAAGAGCACGACGAGCTGAAAAATTTTGACGGCTATTTCATCGTGGGCGGATTTTCCTACGAAGACCGCTCGCGCTCGGGCATCATCGCCTCGCTTGATCCCCTGCTTACCGCCTTGAAAGCGGAAAACGAAAAAGGCAAACCGATTCTGGGCGTTTGCAATGGGGCGCAGATTTTGGTGGAGTCGGGCATTGTGCCGGGCCTAGCCGACTATGCCGTGGGCCACCACACCAAAGATTTTGGTGTGGTGGCAGGTATGGCGCTCGCTGTAAACAAACGAGTGAAAGACGGACGCGTGCTGGGCACCGGATTTTATAATTCCTGGTCCAACGTCCAACTGTCGGCCCCGAGCGAACGCTCGGCTTTCACGCGCCACATGAAGCCGGGCGAATTTATAAATATTCCCGTGGCGCACGGCGAAGGCCGCTTTACCATGCCGGACGAACTCTTGGCCGAATTGATTGTCAAAAACCAAACAGTGTTTCGCTACTGCGATGACAGGGGAGAAATCAGTTCGGAATTTCCGGTAAATCCGAACGGCTCCATGCATAATTTAGCGGCTGTCTGCAACGCGGCCGGCAACGCCATGGCCATGATGCCCCACCCCGAACGCACGCCGAACGGCCAAGCCATTTTTACTTCCATGCGCGAGTATGTTGAAAAAGAAAAAACCATAACGATGAAAAACGTTACGGATAATTTCCGGCCAACCGTGATGGAAATATCCGAGTATAAGCCGGAACCAAATTCTACAGAATTAGTCATCGGTTTAATCATTACAGACAATGAAGCCGGCACGGTAAAAAATACTTTGCGTCGGTTGAATATTGACGCGGAAATTACGAAATACATTCACTGGGAAATTTCGGCTGACGACCCGGCGACGATTGTCGCTTCGCCGGCTTGCCGCGACGAGCTATTTAACTCCAACAAAGAAAAGATAGTGCAACTGGGCTCCACAGCCCCGGTCGCCTGCGGCGACCGTGGGACTATGGAGTCAACCAATGCGCTTCAGAATGACAATACGGCTTATCTGCTCGTGCGCTATCGCGAAGATTTCGTGGGGCAAAGCAAACAGTATGTTTTGGAAAATCGGCTGGGCGTTTCCGGGGTTAAAAAGATAACCAAAGGCACGCTCTGGAAAATTTCCGCGCCCAGTGATAGGATTGAGGAAATCGTAAGCAAGGTTATTTCCAGCAGGATTTTATTCAATCAATTTTCACAGGGGTGTTTTAAATATATATAGTATGGATTACACTTCCATCATCAGACAAAATCTGAATAATTGTCTGACGCAGACGAATTTAAATATCGGCAAGAAAAAAATTGGCAAGGTGCGCGATACCTATGAACTCGCCGATAAAATGATTCTAGTCACTACTGACCGACAGAGCGCTTTTGACCGCATTTTGGCTTCCATCCCGTTTAAGGGGCAAGTGCTCAATCAAACCAGCGCCTGGTGGTTTGAAAAAACCAAACACATTATCCCCAATCATGTTTTGTCTATCCCCGACCCCAACGTGACCATGGCCAAAAAATGCCAAGTTTTTCCGATTGAGTTTGTGGTGCGCGGGTATATCACCGGCACCACCGACACTTCGGCTTGGGTAAATTATCAAAAAGGGGTGCGTAATTTTTGCGGCAACGCTTTACCCGAGGGTCTGAAAAAAAATCAGCAGCTGGCCAAGGCGATTGTCACGCCCACCACCAAGTCCGACGCCCACGACCGTCTGATCAGTCCCGAAGAGATTATCGCCGAAGGACTGATGTCGCGTGAAGATTGGAACTTCGCTTCAACCAAGGCCCTGGAACTTTTTGAATTCGGCCAACAAGTGGCTCGCGAGCACGGCTTGATTTTGGTTGACACCAAATACGAGATGGGTAAAGACGAAAACGGCAATATTATTTTGTTAGACGAGATCCACACGCCCGATTCCAGTCGCTATTGGATCGCCGAAACATACGAAGACCGTTTCGCCGCCGGACAAGAACCGGAAAACATAGATAAAGAATTTTTGCGCTTGTGGTTTAAAGAACACTGCGACCCGTATGGCGACAAAGAACTGCCGCCGGCGCCCGAGGAATTGGTGGTGGAATTATCCCGCCGCTATATCATGCTTTACGAAATGATTACTGGCGAAAAATTTGTTTTCCCGGAGGACGCCGACATCAACGAGAGAATGAAAAATAATTTGGCTGTCATCGCGAACTCTCCTCTGAGAATAAACTCCGCAAAGCAACCCCCCGCAAAAAGGGCGGTGATAATAATGGGTTCGGAAGCGGACGCGGAGTTCACGAAAAAGATTACGATAAAATTGGACGAACTGGGGGTCAGCCACGAAGAGCATGTCGCGTCGGCGCACAAACAGCCGGCAAAGGTTTTGGAAATTTTAGAGAAAAATAAAAATGAGAAAGTGGTGTACGTGACCATCGCCGGCCGTTCCAACGCGCTCTCGGGTTTTGTGGCCGCCAATTCCGACGCGCCCACCCTGGCCTGTCCACCCTTTGTCGACAAGCTGGATATGCTCGTGAACATTCACTCTACTTTGCAGATGCCGAGTAACGCGCCAGTTTTAACCGTGCTTGATCCAGGCAACTGCGCCTTGGCCGTTAAAAGAATTTTTGATATATGTCGCTAACTTCCGTTTCTCCCTTAGACGGACGCTACGAAAGCCAGACAAAAGAACTCTCCCCCTATTTTTCCGAAATGGCGCTGATGAAATATCGCGTCATGGTTGAAGTTGAGTATTTAATCGCGTTGGGGGCGGAGAAAGAAATTAAGGAAGTCATTCGCTTTTCGGAAAAAGAGCAAAAAAATTTACGCTCGCTTTATAAGCGCTTTTCTTTGGCCCACGCCGAGCGGGTGAAAGAAATTGAAAATACCACCAGTCATGATGTGAAAGCGGTTGAGTATTTTATTAAGGAGAAATTTCCCAGTGAATTTATACATTTCGCGCTGACTTCCGAGGACATCAATAATCTTGCCTATTCTTTAATGCTTAAAGACGGATTGGAAAAAGTGATTTATCGCGCCGTGGAGCAGATTTTGAAAGCGCTTAAAAACTTGGCCAAAGCCAACGCCCGCGTTCCCCTGCTGGCCTTCACCCATGGCCAGCCCGCCACCCCCACCACGCTCGGCAAGGAAATGGCGGTTTTTTACAAACGGCTTTTACGCGGCCTGAATCACCTCAAATTTATCAAACTGGACGGAAAATTAAACGGGGCCACCGGCAATTACGCGGCCGCGGCCTTGGCCTACCCGCAAGTTGACTGGATAAAATTTTCCCAAAAATTCGTGAGCTCGCTGGGCCTGAACCCTAATTTGCTCACCACGCAGATAGAACCGCACGATTGTTCGGCCGCGGTTTACGACGCCATCGCGCGCCTGAACAATATTATAAAGGACTTGGACCAGGATATATGGCTCTACGTCAGCCGCGGCATTTTCAAATTGCGAAAAAAAGCCGGCGAGGTCGGCTCTTCCACCATGCCGCACAAAGTGAACCCGATTAATTTTGAAAACAGCGAAGGCAATCTGGGTGTGGCTAACGCCATTTTGCGTTTCATGTCCGACAAGCTGGTGGTAAGCCGTCTGCAACGCGACCTCACCGACAGCACGGTGATTCGCAATCAAGGCGCGGCGCTGGGCTACAGTCTGCTCGCCTATAAAAATACGCTCAAAGGTTTGGAAAAATTGGAAGTGAACAAAAAACAATGCGAGAAAGAGCTGGATGAGCATTGGGAAGTACTGGCCGAGGCGGTGCAGACGGTTTTGCGCAAGGTGGGATACGAGAAGCCCTATGAAAAATTGAAAGAATTGACCCGTGGAGAAAAAGTGGATAAAAAAATAATGCGGGCTTTTATAGCGGGACTGGAAATTTCCAATGAAGAAAAAAATAAATTGATGAAATTGACACCCGCAAAGTATGTAGGGTTGTCGGAGAAATTAGTAAAGTTAATTTAGTTGTCATTGCGAGGAGGCCTGCAGGCCGACGCGGCAATCCCTTACAAGTTTGGGATTGCTTCGGCCTAAAGGCCTCGCAATGACAAAATTCTATGTGCGGAGTTGTAGGAATTTATTCCAAAAAACCAGTGGCGCAGGAATTGTATGATTCTTTAATCCACTTACAGCATCGCGGGCAAGACGCGGCCGGCATTTTGACGTACCAAGAAAAATTTCATTTCAAAAGGGGGCTGGGACTGGCGCGCGATATTTTCCACACGCACGACATGGAGCGGCTCACCGGCAATATCGGCATCGCGCACACGCGCTACCCCACCACCGGCCGCATTGAAATTGAAGATGCCCAGCCGTTTTGGACCGGCGTGCCTTTTGGCATGGCCTTGGCGCATAACGGCAATCTGGTAAATTACAACGAGGTCAAGCGTAAGGTTTTTGAAGAACGTCATCGCTATGTCAACTCCACCAGCGACGGCGAAGTAATTTTGCACGTGTTGGCCGATGAGTTGGTAAAAGGCATGGCAGAAAATCACGTTGATACTTTTTTTGACCTGCTGTGCGACGCCGTGGCCCGTCTTTTCAAAGCGACCAGCGGAGCATATTCAGTGGTCAGCATTATCGTGGGCAAGGGCATGCTGGCGTTTCGCGATCCGCATGGCATCCGTCCGCTCACGCGTGGCGCGCGCGTCAATCCCGATGGCAGCAAGGACTATATTTTTGCTTCCGAAAACATCATGTTTTATCCGCTTGGCTTTAAGCAAGAAGAGGATGCAAAACCCGGCGAGGTGATATTTATAGACAACGACGGCAATTTACACAGCAGAGTGGTTGGACGCGAAGCCGCTTTGGGCCAGCGCGAACCCGAATTTTCTCCTTGCATTTTTGAATACATTTATTTCGCGCGCCCAGACTCTATGATGAATAACGTGAGCGTGTACCGCTCGCGTCTGCGCATGGGACAAAATTTGGCCAAGGCGTGGAAGACAAAATTTCCCAACGTAATGCCCGACGTCGTCATACCCGTGCCTTTCACTTCCAACACCGCGGCATTGGCCATGGCGCACGAACTCGGCGTGCGCTACAGCGAAGGACTTTATAAAAACGCCTTCATCGGCCGCACTTTTATCATGCCCAATCAGGAATTGAGGCGAAAGTCAGTGCGCTACAAGCTTAATCCGCAGGAAACGGAAATTCGGGACAAAAATGTGATGCTTTTGGACGACAGCATCGTGCGCGGCACGACCAGCCGTGAAATCGTGCAAATGATGCGTGAGTTTGGAGCCAAGGAAGTATATTTTGTCACCACTTGCCCGCCGGTCAAATTTCCGTGCTTTTACGGAGTGGACATGCCTACGAAATCAGAACTTGTCGCGTCGGCCCGGACCGAAGAAGAAGTGAGATTATATATCGGCGCTGATATTTTGCTTTATCAAAACATTCCCGACTTGGTGGAAGCAGTCACGCGCGTTCAAAGCATAGAGCACCCATGTATGGCTTGCCTGAACGGGCACTACGTGACCGGCGACGTGGATGAAAAAAAATTTAAAGAAATAGAAGCGAGTAGAAATAAAGATAAGGGGATTAAAAAATCTATGGATATACTTATTATCGGTTCAGGAGCACGCGAGCATGCGATTGCGCGCGCGGTGGTTCGCTCACCGCAAAAACCGCGGCTGTTTTGTTTTGCTTCAAGCAACAACCCGGGCATACGCGAACTATCGGTCGGTTACGCGGTGGGAAAAATTACCGACCCAACGGCGGTGATAAATTTCGCCAAAGAGAACGCGATTGATATCGCTATCGTGGGCCCCGAAGCCCCGCTGGCCTCTGGCGTGGCTGACGCCTTGTGGGCGGCAGGCGTGGCTTGTGTTGGACCAAAGCAAAAATTGGCGCGGCTGGAAACGAGTAAGGGTTTTACGCGCGATTTACAGGCCGAATTTAAGATTCCGGGCAGTCCGAAATACAAAAAATTCAGTTCTTTGGAAGGGGCTAAAGAATTTTTATCCGAGCTCGGCGATTTGTACGTGGTAAAAGCGGACGGCCTGATGGGAGGCAAAGGAGTGAAAGTGGCCGGGGATCATTTGCATACTTATGAAGAAGCGCTGGCCTATTGTCAGGAATTATTGGATAGTTGTCATTCCCGCGAAAGCGGGAATCCAGGTGCGGCCTTTGTCATCGAAGAAAAGTTAATCGGCCAGGAATTTTCACTGATGAGTTTTTGCGACGGCGAGCATTTGGCTCACACGCCCGCGGTTCAAGATCACAAGCGGGCTTTTGACGGCGACCAGGGGCCAAACACGGGAGGCATGGGAAGTTATAGCGACGCGGATCATAAATTGCCTTTTTTGACTGATGAAGATATCTGGCAGGCGCGCGAGATAAATAAAAAAACCGCGGTGGCTTTGAAGGCGAAATTCGGGGAGGGATATGTTGGTGTTTTGTATGGAGGATTTATGGCTACGGCGGACGGAGTAAAATTGATAGAGTATAATGCCCGTTTGGCCGACCCGGAGGCGATGAACATATTGGCCGTGCTGGAATCGGATTTCGCGGCGCTGTGTCAGGCGATTGTGGGCGGAAATTTAAGACAAGAGCACGCGCTTTTCGCGAACAAGGCGACGGTTTGTAAATACGCCGTGCCCGAGGGCTACCCGGACAGTCCGGTAAAAAATCAAAAAATAGACACGAGCGGCGTAGCCGACAAAAATCAATTGTATTTGGCTTCGGTTGACGCGCGAGATGATGGGTTGTACGAACTGGGCTCGCGCGCCATCGCGGTGGTGGGCGTGGCCGATACAATTGCCGAGGCGGAAAAAATTGCGGAAGCGGAAGTCAACAATATCAAAGGCCCGCTGTTTCACCGTCAAGACATTGGAACTCCGGAATTAATTAATAAGAGAATCCAACACATGTCATTCCTGCGAAAGCAGGAATCCAGGATATGATAAAACTCGCCGTCCTCGGCTCTACCCGCGGCACAGACATGCAGGCGATAGTTGACGCGATTGAGCGAAAGGAGCTGAACGCAAAAATTGAAGTAGTGGTAAGCAATAAGCTGGACGCGTATATCTTGGAACGCGCGCGCAGGCACGGTTTGGAGGCGGTTTTTGCGGACATGAGAAGAGAAAGTGGAGAAAAAAAAACGCGCGAAGAATTTGACGCCGAGGTTTTAAAAATTTTAGAGGCAAAGCAAGTTGATTTAGTTTTGCTTATTGGCTATATGCGTATTTTATCGCCTACCTTTGTGCGAAAATACAAGGGCCGAATTTTGAACGTGCACCCTTCCTTGCTTCCGGATTTCGCCGGCGGCATGGACATGGATGTGCACGCCGAGGTAATAAAAGCGGGCGTGAAAGAAACCGGTTGCACGATTCACCTGGTGGACGAGGGCGTGGATACAGGAGAGATTATTTTGCAAAAACGCTGCGCCGTGGAGCCAACCGACACAGCCGACACGCTCAAAGCTAAAGTGCAAAAACTTGAAGGTGAAGCGTTTGTGGAGGTATTAAGAAATTGGAAATTTTAATATGCATACAGAAGTCGTTAGAATAAATCGGGCGCTGATTTCGGTGTCAAATAAAACCGGCATAGCGGAGTTTGCCCGCGAACTCCAAAAATTGGGCGTGGAAATAATTTCCACCGGCGGCACGCACAAATTGCTTTGCGAAAACAAAATACCGGCCGTGGAAATTTCCCAGTACACCGGCTTTCCGGAAATGATGGACGGCCGCGTGAAAACCCTGCACCCCTTGGTGCACGGTGGCATCTTGGGTTTGCGGGATAAACACGCCGAAGCCGCAGCCGGCCATAATATTAAATGGATTGATTTGGTGGTTTGCAATTTGTATCCTTTTTTGGAAACAATAAAAAAACCCGGCGTAACCGAGGAGGAAGCGATTGAAAACATAGACATCGGCGGGCCCACCATGATTCGCTCGGCCGCCAAAAATATTGGCTGGACGTGCGCGGTGGTTGACCCCGAGGATTATAGTAAAATTTTGGCTGAAATAAGAGAAAAAAACGGAGTAAGTTTTGACACGCGCAAAGCACTTTCGGCGAAAGCGTACGCGCACACGACGCGCTATGACGCGGTGATTTCCAATTATTTCAAGCCGGAAAAATTTCCCAAAGAACTCTCGCTCGGTTTTGCTAAATATTATGATTTGCGCTACGGCGAAAATCCGCATCAGCAAGCCGCGGCCTACAAAGACGAGCTCTGCGCCACAGCGAATATTTTTTTAGCGAAAATCTTGCAGGGCAAGCAGTTATCGTACAACAATTTCATTGACGCGGACGCGGCCCTGCAGATGGTAAAGGAATTTGAGCCGCCGGCTTGCGTGATTGTGAAGCATAACAATCCCTGCGGAGCGGCCATTGCCGAAAACGCGGAAGCGGCTTTCGCCAAAGCGTTTGCCTGCGATTCGTTGTCGGCTTTCGGCGGGGTGGTGGCGCTTAATCGCGAGTGCGACGCGGCTCTGGCCGAGAAACTCTCCAAAATATTTTTGGAAATCGTGCTCGCGCCCAAGTTCGCGCCTGCGGCCGTGGAAATTTTATCTAAAAAACAAAATCTGCGCTTGCTGGAATTGGAAAAAATATCAGTGCCGGCCAGCCGGCTGACTTACAAGCTGATTGAGGGTGGGCTCTTGGCGCAAGACAGCAATACAAAAGAAATTACCGAAGCGGATTTGAAAGTCGTGACCAAGCGCCGGCCCGAAACAGGCGAAATTCAAGCCATGCTCTTCGCCTGGAAAATATTGAAGCACATGAAATCAAACGCCATTTTGATAGCCAAGGCCGACGCCACGGTGGGAATCGGCGTGGGCCAAGTGTCACGCGTGGATTCGGTGGATATTGCCATAAAAAAATCCGGTATGGCTGGCTCCATAGTCCCCGACTTAGTCGGGGCCGTGGAGCCGTTCGCCGGCTGCGTGCTGGCCTCGGACGCCTTTTTCCCCTTCCGCGACAGCATAGACAAAATCGCGGCCGCCGCCGGCGTCAAAGCCATTGTCCAGCCCGGGGGTTCCATCAAAGACCAGGAAGTCATCGCGGCCTGCGACGAACACGGCATCGCCATGGTCTTTACCGGCCATCGCTGTTTCGCGCATTGAAGTGATTTGAGTTGAAGATTATGCTTATCTACATCTACGGCGAGGATACGTTTCGCAGCCGGCAGTATTTGCGCCAAATGGTGGAACAATTCAAAAAACAGCGCGACCCCCAGGGCTATAACGTGCTTTTTTTGGACGGGAAAAAAGAAGAAAGCGGTAAATTGCTGGGCGAAATGCGCGCCGCGCCTTTTTTGGCCGAAAAGCGCCTGGTGGCCATAGAAAATTTGCTGGCCAGTTCGGACAAGGAAACGTTGGCGCGGATTTTGGAAGCGATAAAAGAGCCTGCCAAAGGCGGGTCGGTCAATAATATCATTATTTTTTGGCAGGGCGAGCCGCTCTCAAAAATAAAAGAAGTGAAAGAATTGCACGCGCTTTTAGCCAAAGAAAAATACGCCCAGGAGTTCGCCCCGCTCACCGGCGCGAAATTGGAGCAGTGGGCCGGCAAGGAAATTGAAAAACGAGGCGCTAAAATAGACAGGCGCGCCCTGTTTTTTTTGTGCGACAACGCGGGCAAGGACATGTGGTATCTGAATTCATTGATGGACCAGTTGGCGGCGTATGTTACCCCTCCCCGACCCCCCCCTTATCAAGGGGAGGGGGTGCGCGAGATCGCGCTGGCCGACGTGCAGTTGTTTTTGGAGGAAAAAATTGATGACAATGTTTTTGCCATGACCGACGCCATTGTTTCGGGCAACCGCAAGCAAGCGTTTAGACTGTTAAATGAACAGCGCCGGTTGGGCGAAGAAGAATTGCGCCTGTTTGGCCTCATTTGCTGGCAATTTCGCCTTTTGTTGCAAATGCGCGACCTCTACGAGCGTGAAGACAACCTGCCAAGCGACGTTATCGCCAAAAAATTGGGCATTCACCCTTATGTGGCCAAAAAAAGCATGGCCATTGTGCGCCGCTATCCCCTGGTCCAGCTTAAAGCGCTTCACGCCAGGCTTTTGGACATTGACCGTAAAACAAAAACCGGATTTGGCGATACGGCCTTGCTTGTTGATTTGTTTGTGGGGCGGGGGGCTTAGGTCTTCATGGCGTGGACCTTGGCCATTAGCCGCGACAGCTTGCGGGCCGCGGTGTTTTTCTTGATGACGCCGGTTTTGGCGGCTTTGTCCAGGGCCTGTTGCGCCAGCACTGCCAATTTTTTGGCTTCATCCGCGCTTTTGGCTTTGGTGGCCTTCTTTAGGGCCTCTCTAAAGGCCTCGCGCCGGACTTTGTTTCCGGCCGCCCGCTTAATGTTTTTTCTTAAATCCTTTTTCGCGCTTTTTATATTTGGCATACGTGAGAATAACGAATTAAGAATTACGAATAACGGGTTCTATTTTACTTAATTTATCAAAAAAGTCAAGGACTAGTCTTCCATCGTCGGTTTTTCTATCCGCAGGGTTTCCACTTGCCGCTCCCCATCGGTAATACGTACGATGTCCTTGTCAATTTTGCCGAATTCCTTGTACGCGCTGTTGTAGGTGTTCACGGTTGTGGCCAGATGCCCGCCCAGTTTTTTTAAATATTCATCATAAGCCAGCAGGTGTTTGCCCAAATCTTCCACCCGTTTGCGGATTTCCTTGGATGACTCTTCTATTTGCAAAGCGCGCAGGCCCTGCAAAACCGTTTGTAAATAGGCCAAAAACGAGGTGGGAGAGACAATGATGACATGCTTTTGGCGAAAAGCGTATTCTATTAAATCATGCGTGTTTGATTGAAGCGTCCCGACTTTGTTTATGAGCAGGTCGTAATAAATGCCTTCGGACGGAATAAACATAAACGCGAAATCCATGGTTCCTTCTTTGGGCTTGATGTATTTGCTTGTTTCATCTATGCGCGTTTTCAGGTCCCGCTTGAACAGATTTTCCAGCTCTTCCCGCCGGGCCGGGTCTTTTTCCTGCACCGCGCGGTTGTAATTTTCCAAACTAAATTTGGAGTCAATCGGTATGAGCTTGTCTTTGAGTATCACGACCGCGTCCACGATGTCTCCGTCCGCGAATTTGTGTTGCATTTCATAGGCGCCCGGGGGCAAAACATTTTTCAAAACATTTTCCAGATAGTATTCTCCCAAAATGCCGCGGTGCTTTGGGTTTTGCAAAACATCCTCCAGGTCTTGCAGTTGAACGGCAAAATTCATGATTTGCTTGTTGGTTTCGTCCAGCTTGGTCAATTTTTCCGTAACGTCGGTGATGATTTTGACGCTCTGGCCGAATTGGGTTTGGATGGTTTTATTCAAATTGGCCTGGGTGTCGGCCATTACTTTGTGCGTGTCGGAAATTTTCTGTTCAAACAATCTGTTCAGCTCCTGTATCTGGTTTTGCAGCATTAAAAAAAGATTTTGGCTTTCACGCGCTGGTTTGCGGGTTTTTACGGCCAAAATAATGGCCGCGGCCAAAAGCAAAGACAATAGGATAATAATGGGAATAAGCAGGGTTTGCATATTGAAACAGTGATAGCTTGTGCATTGTAGCATGCCGCGGCTTGATTTTCAAGGAAAAAAGTGATATATTCCCTCCGCTTCCTCTCCCCATAGTTCAACGGATAGAATAAGACACTCCTAATGTCTAGATCCAGGTTCAATTCCTGGTGGGGAGACATGGCGGGGAAAAAGTCAACGAGGGCCTGTAGCTCATCTGGTAGAGCGCCGCATTCGCATTGCGGAGGTAAGGGGTTCGATTCCCCTCAGGTCCACAAATTTCTGTTTGTATAGAGTTGTATATACAAATAGAAATCGTAGAATGCCATTTTATAACTAATATTAGCATAGAAACGCCATTTTTGCATTTCTTGCTGTTTGTATAGAGTTGTATATACAAATTTTTCCATTTTTTAGCTGGTTTTGGGGTATGTGGCGACACAATGGTATCTGACATTCAGGCTCTACAGCCCCGACTAAGTCGGGGACTATGGAGCCGGCGATGACAGCGATGGTCAGAAAGATAGTAGCCTGTGGATAATTGTGGATAAGTCTGTGCATAAGTGGTGAATTTGTGGGGATATGTGGTTAACGGGTTACATTATAGGCATTTAGGCTCTACAGCCCCGACTAAGTCGGGGACTATGGAGCCAGCCGAGAAGTGAGCGGGAGAGCGGGAGCGAGGCTTCATGCCCGAGAGCCGGCACGTTGGGCTGGTCGAGGAAAGCGAGAACACATTCAAACCGCTTGGATCGCGCGAGCTTCAAAGTTTTTTGCGGGAGACTGCTATTCAAATTTTTTTCATTATTTTTTTTCAATTATTTATTGTCGTTTCTTTCGGAACTCCAGAAAATATTTTTATCCGCTACATCATGTAGTAAAAAAATAAAAATAAAAAATTATTGTCTTTGCTTGTAAAATATGTTATACTGATTTTAGAAAATTTATTTTTTAATTCTGGATTCCCGGTCGCCTGTGGCGACAGGGAATGACAGATTAGATAAAAATATTATATGACTAACGCTCGCGTCATAAAGTTTTTAGACATTTTTTCTTACGTTTTGATTTTGCTTTCGGTATTCATCGTACCGCTCTTCATAGACAAAAGCCTGCTTAATTTTTATATCATACCAAAACAGTATGTGTTTGCCGGCTTTATCCTGTTGAATATTCTCGTCTTCGCCATCAAGATGGTTTTATCCAAAAAAATAAAATTTCAGCAATCCGTATTTGACGCGCCGCTTTTAGTTTTTTTGCTCTTGGTTTTGGCTTCGTCTCTTTTTTCCGTGAATAGCTATGTCAGTTTTTTGGGGCGCGGCGAATTCTTTCTGCTCAATTTTGTCTTTCTTTTATTTTCGGTTTTCTTCTATTTTATTTTCGTCAATCATGTCAATTCGGCCAGGCGCTGGAGCGCTGTCCTGGAACTTTTTTTGCTGGTTTCCGGCCTGGTGTCGCTCTTTTTTATCGTTAAGACGGTGTTTAAATTTTCTCTGCCATACATCGGCGCGATGACTAATCTGCTGGACCCGACCAGCAGCCAGTTCGGCGTACTCATGATTGCCGCGGCCGTGCTCTCGGCCGGCCTCTTGATGAAAAAAAATATCGGCGTGGGGCGCGCCATTGCCTATTTTTTTACGCTAATATTAGCCATAATTCCATTGCTGATAATGGGCTTTTCATTCCTATGGTGGCTCTTGCTGATTGGCTTGGTATTGCTTCTCCTCCTGGGGGTGAGCTTTATGCATAACACACGTATCGGATGGTTGTCAGTGATTTTTGCCCTACTGGTGGTATCCTGCGTGTTCGTGATTTTTGGCAGTCCCAAATCATTGCAGACCGCTTTGCCGGCCGAGGTGTCGCTGGGGCTGTCGCCTTCATGGCGCGTCGCGCGCGGCGCGGTCTTGTCCGGCGCCAAAACCTTTTTGCTCGGCAGCGGGCCCGGCACTTTCGCGGCTGATTTTTCCAGATTTCGCGACCAGTCTTTCAATTACGACCAGTTGGCCTGGTCTTTGCGCTTCAATCAGCCGTTTGACACCCTGCTTGCATTTTTGGCCGAGGGCGGCGTGTTGGTGTCGCTGACGTTTCTGCTGATTTCCCTGCTGGTGCTGGGGCATATTTTTTCCACCTGGCACAAATCGCGCGGGCCAACGCCGCAAAGTTTTCACGCCAGCCTTTCCATCAGCCGCGCTGATTTGCGCCTGGATGTTTTTTTGGCGGCCGTGGTTTGGCTCATCTTGTGGTCGGGCATGACTGTTGCTTTTTACAACCCGGCGCTTTGGTTTTTTTGGTGGCTCTTTTTGGCTCTTATCGTGAGCGGCATGTCTTTGCTCGGCCATGAAGTGCTTAAAGAAAAAGTTTGGACATTGGAAGATACGCCCCAATATCATTTGGCGATTTCGTTCAGCCTCATCGCCGTGATGGCCGCGGTTATCCTGGTGGGCGTTTTGGGTAGTAGATTTTATCTGGCCGAAAAAGCCTATACCCAGTCTTTGCGCGCCAGCGATGTGCGTCAGGCCCAGGAAAAAATTGCTGCAGCCATTGCTTTGCGCGATGGCAATGACCAGTATCACGCCACGCTCGCCAATGCCTACCTCACCGAGGCCGCTACCCTAAGTAAAAAGCCGAATCCGGATTTGCGCCAGATTGCCGACCTCATGGCAAAAGCCGTCAATGCGGCCAAAAAAGCCACCGAATTGTCACCCAACGACGTAGTCTTGCAGGAGACCCTGGCCACCATGTATGAAAACGCGGCCATGCTTGTGCCCGAAGCCAGCCAGTGGGCCGTGAAATCTTGGGGCGCGGCCATTGAGCTGGAGCCGACCAACGCCTTTTTGCGCTACCGGCTGGCCAACAATTATTTTCTGTCTAAAAATATCAGCAAGGCCATTGAAGCCTATAAGCAAGCCGTTGACCTGAAAAGGGATTTCGCCGTTGCTCACGGCGGACTGGCGCTGGCGTACGAAGCCGACAAGCAATATGACAGCGCCATTGAATCATACCGAAACGCTCTTAGTTTGAATCCGGCGAACAGCGAGTTGATATTTAATTTGGGCCGACTGCTTTACAATCGCAACAAGGGAGCGGACCGGGCGGCTGCCGAAAAATTGTGGCTGGAAGCGGTGCGCTTGCAGCCGAATTATTCCAACGCCCTGTATAGCCTGGGGCTTTATTATGAAAATCTCGGCAACAAAACCGCGGCCTTGCAATACTATTACAAGGTCAAGGATTTGAATCCGGATAACAAGGATATCACGGCTAAAATTAAAAGTTTGGTTGGCAGATAATTGGAAATGCTTTACTTCGTTCAGAAAAAGGGTCATTGGGATTTGGAAATTTAAGGGATGGATATGAAACATTTTTTTGTTTTGTTGATAATATTGTGTTTAATTTTTCCCTTTCGTGTTTTAGCCCTGATGTCTTCCACCAATTACACTATCTTCGCCGACAGTTTTGATTCCGGGGGCGGTTACAGCGTCAGCGGCACCTATGCCCTGGAAGATACGTTTGGCGAAATTCCTGGCATCATATCTTCCAGCACCTACACCATCCGCGGCGGGTATCAGGCCATGGATTGGGATTATATCGGCCTTTCGTTTTCATCCAGCTCGCTCAATTTGGGCGTGGCCAGCACCACGGCCGTAAAATCGGCCTCCACCACGGTCACTGTTACCACGGACCATCCGGACGGCTATGACCTCACTGTTTCAGCCGAGTCCGGCACGAGTTTGACCGATGTCAGCGACGGAGCCGTAACCATCGGCGTGGAAGAATACGGCGTGGCGGTCAGCGGCAGTAACGCTTCTTTTGCCAATGACCGCGGTATCGCGGCCGGTTTGAATCTGGCTTCAACCACTCAATCCGTAACCGGAGTAACCACCACTCTTACTTTCAAAGCGGCCATCAGCGGGAGCACTGCTTTTGCCGTCTACACGCACACTATTACCATCATTGCGGCGAATAAATTGTGATATGTTTTTTTTGTCATTGCGAGTCACGAAGTGGAGAAGCAATCCCTCGCATTGGGCAGGGGATTGCTTCGTCGCTCTGCTCCTCGCAATGACACTGCTTCCTTCCCCCGTCAGTGCGGTTAGCATCTCTCCATCCAAAGCGTTTGTTACCATAGACCCGGGCGCTAGCCAGACAATGATTTTGAAAATTAAAAACGATGGGCCGCGAGACGCGCGCTATAAACTTTTGGTTTTGGGAGCCAAGCAAAATGAAAACGGGGATTTATTTTACGGCGCGAATTTTTGGCCGGCCGAAACCTGGGTTCAGCCTGAAAGCAATGTGGTGGAAGTAGGGGCCGGCCAAGAGCGTAAAGTAATTTTTGAAATCAACGCGCCGCGTGATGCCGCGCCCGGTTCCAATTATCTTTCATTGCAGGTTGAGCCGAGCTCGTCGGCAGGCGCTGGCGGGGTGCAGTTGCAGGCCCGCGTAGCCTCGCTTTTAATTTTGCAGGTGGCGGGAAGCGTGCGCGAGGAATTGGAAATTTTACAATGGTCTCCGCGAGCCTACTCTTGGCGCAAAGCAGTCTGGCCTTTTGAGCTTATCGCGCAAAACAACGGCCCTGTTGAGGTGGAAACTGCAGCGCGAGTAGTCGTGAAAAATTGGTTGGGCCGGGAAAAAATTATAAAAGAAATTGAACTGGGAAAAATTTTAGCCGGCGCCATACGGGTTTCGCATCAGGAAGTTAAACCACACGGGGTCGTTTATTGCAAAGGTCTTTGTCCGACAATATATACGCCCGATTCAAAAATTTGGCTGCCGGGCAGATACACGGTAAAAACAGAAATCAAATACGGGCTGACCAAGCAAACCGCGCGCGCCGAGGCACAAGTCTGGTTTTGGCCTTTATGGAGCCTTTTAGCTGGCCTACTACTTATTGTAGTAGGTAGTCTCGCTGGCTCCATAGCGCTTCGTAAAGCTCGCTCGCTGGCTCCATAGTCCCCGACTAAGTCGGGGCTGTGGAGCCAACGCGTGACAAGAAGCCGTCCCTAACCGGGCGGTTTTCTTGTGTCCAAAAATATTTTTGACCACAAGCAAAGTTATCCACAGTTTGCGGGGTAAAGAATCATTCCGTGGAAGCCTATAAAATGCTATAATAGAGTACAAATCTATGGACGGAGAAAGCAGGCGAGAAAAGAAACTGAAAAGAACCTGTAAGTTTTTGGTATTTACAGGGTTTTTAGCTTTCTCATTTTTTGTTTTCTCGTTTGTAAAAAATTCGCGCGCCGCTTCGCCGCCGAATATCATCACCTATCAGGGCAAACTACTGCAGTCAAATTATCTGGCCACCACCACGCAGAACATGTATTTTATTTTGTACGACGCGGCTTCGGGCGGTAATGCGCTGTACTCGGCTTCGGGCACTGTTGGCTCGCCCAATTTTGTCGCGCTCTTGCCGGTGAAGGGGCTATTCACAGTGAACTTGGGCGGTTCGGGTACAAACAATTTGGACCCGGAGCTTTTCAAAAATTACGGCACGGTTTATCTGGAAGTGCGGGTCGGAGCTGATACCTTGTCGCCGAGAAAACAAATCACGGCCGCGCCTTATGCCTTTAACGCCAAGTACCTTGATGGTGTGGGTACTAATACTGTTTCTTCCACGGTTTATATCCCGGTCTCGGACGGCTCGGGCAATTTTGCTTTCAGAAGCACCACCATCACCACTTCAACAATCGCCAATTTTATTTCTTCCAATGTCAGCATCACAGGCGGCAGTATCGCCGGCATTACTGACCTGGCGTTGGCTGACGGCGGCACGAACGCTTCACTCACCGCGGTTGCCGGGGGTGTAGTGTATTCCACGGCCTCGGCCCTGGCCATCAGTTCCACCGGCACAGCCGGCTGGCTTTTGCTCTCCGGCGGCACCGGCGCTCCCACCTGGGTCAACAGCACCACTATCATGGCTGGCGGTGGCTGGACAGACGATGGCACC
>SCQK01000002.1 GCA_004321885.1 Patescibacteria group bacterium
TGAAGCGCGCACAAGCCGCTGCGGCGGCGCGGCGCTATCTTCATGTACGAAGAAACAAACTTGCGCAAAGTGCCGATGTCCTTATAATCCACGGCCAGCCTGTTATTCACGCAATAATAGCATTGCTTGCCTTTGAAAATGGTCGTCTGTGTTTTTGTCTTTAGCATATCAGATATAATTTTTACTTCAAAACGGAATATCCTCCACTCTTATTTCTTCTTCTATCACTTCGGCCGGCCCGGCTACAGGCCCCGCCTCTAGCGGAGCGGCCACGACCGGCGCCGGACCGGCACCCTCGCCGCGCGGCCCGTCGAGCATTATCATGTTTTCCCCAATCACTTCGGTGCGGTAGCGCTTGAGGCCGTCCTGGCCCACCCAGTTGCGCGTTTGCATGCGGCCTTCTATATACACCTTGCGCCCCTTGCGCAAATACTGGTTGGCTATTTCTCCCAACTTGGACCAGAGCACCACATTGTGAAACTCGGTCTGCTGCTGTTTTTGCCCGTTGGCGTCTTTCCAAACCCGCCCGGTGGCCACGCCAAAGCTGGCGACCGACCGCCCGGTCGCGGTACTGCGCAACTCAGGGTCCTGCGTCAACCGGCCTATAATCATCACGCGATTTAGGTCCATAATAATGAATTAAAATTACACCCCGGGAATTACGTCCCCGCCCAAAATCTCATCCAATTTTTTGTCAATATCCTTCAAATCCACCGGCCCCTTGCGCTCTTCGGCCAGCGGGCGAACGCCGTCTTCGCTTTTTTCCATCATAGTGGTAACCCCGGCTTCGCTGGTGGTGTACATAATTTTTTTAGCCGCCGTCACATTGGTCTTGAAATGAGCGACAATGGCGCGCAACAGATTCGTCTTCGCCTTCAGCTTGACTTCCAGCTCTTTCACAGCCGGCGCGACGGCCTCAAAAACTATGGCATAAAAATAGCCGTAGCGGATTTGCTTGATGGGATAGGCCAGGCGCATTTTGCCGATATTGTTTGTTTCCAGGTACTGGCCGTGCGCCTTGATCATTTCTACGATTTCCGCCAGCCGGGCGGCCGCCTCTTGGTCGTCCAAGGTGCCGGGCAGAACCAGTAATAACTCGTATTTTTGCATATGGGGGTAAATTTTATTTGTTGGCTTATATTACCATAACAATAAAAAAAGTCAACTATTTAACGCCATCGGTTTTTATGATATAATAATTCCAATTCTAACCACTTCTATGCTCCCCATAAAAGTTTTGAAAAACGTCATCAAAAAATACAAGCTCGGCACGGCTGATGTTTGGCGCGCGGCCCAGGCCAAGGCCACCAAAATGAACAAAAATTTGGAAGACACGCTCATTGCCGACGGCACCGTGGACGAAACCGAACTCTACGAAAAAGCGGCCGACTATCTTAACCTGCCTTTTGTCGGCCTGAAAGGGCGCGAGATAAAAAAGGAAGTGCTGAACCTGATTCCCGGGCCCGTGGCCGGCACGCACCAGGTCATTGCTTTTGAAAAAGAAAAGACTGACTTGAAGCTGGCCATGACCGACCCCACAGACATCCAGACCATTGAATTCCTGCGGCGCAAAACCGGGCTGGAGCCAAAGGTTTACATCACCTCTCCCGGAGACTTGAAAGAAGCCCTGCGGCGCTACCACAGCGAGTTAGAGGAAGACTTGAAGGTTATCCAAGATGTGTCGGGCGGCGGCCTCACGAGCAAAGACCTAAAAAAGGCGGCCGAAGAGGTTTCTATTATCAACGTGGTCAACAGCGTTTTGGAGCACGCGGTCTACGAGGGGGCTTCGGATATTCACATCGAGCCGGGCGAAAAAGAAATCACGGTGCGCTACCGCATAGACGGCGTGTTAAAGCCCATCATGACCCTGCCGAAAAATATCCAAAACGGCATTATCGCGCGCGTCAAAATTTTGGCCAACCTGAAAATTGACGAACACATGATACCCCAGGACGGGCGCTTCAAAATTCAGATTCAGGATGAAAAGCTGGCGTTCCGCACTTCGGTGATTCCGGTCTACGACGGCGAAAAAATCGTCTTGCGCCTGCTCCACGAGGGCGCCAAGCCCCTATCTTTGGACCAGCTTGGCTTTTTGGCCAAGGCGCAAAAATCGCTGGAAGAGGCCATCAAAAAACCGCACGGCATGGTACTCGTCACCGGCCCCACGGGCTCGGGCAAAACCACCACGCTTTACTCGGTGCTCGGCATCATCAACCGGCCCGGGGTAAACATCTCCACCATTGAAGACCCGATTGAGTACCGTATCGCCGGGGTCAACCAAAGCCAGATAAATCCCAAGGTGGGCTTTACCTTTGCCTCGGGCCTGCGCGCTTTTTTGCGCCAAGACCCAAACATCATCATGGTCGGCGAAATCCGCGACCAGGAAACCGCCGAAATCGCCATCCACGCGGCCATGACCGGCCATTTGGTGCTCTCCACCCTGCACACCAACGATGCCCCCACCACTGTGCCCCGCCTGATAGACATGGGCGTGCCCCCGTTTTTGGTGGCCTTTACCACGAACATTATCATCGCCCAGCGCCTGGTGCGCAAAATCTGCGCTTTTTGCAAAGAAGAATATTATCTGGATAAAGCCGCCGGCGACGAGCTGGGCAAGGTTTTTGACATCAAAAAACTCTCACAGCTTTTCAAAGACAACATATCCGACTACAAGGAAAAAGACCCGAATAAAATTGTCTTTTCCAAAGGCAAGGGTTGCCGCCGCTGCGGCGAAACCGGGTACAAGGGCCGCATGGGCATTTATGAAGTGATGGAAATAGACGAGGAGCTGACCAAAAAAATCAACGCGCGGGCCAATGCCGACGAGATTAAGGCCTACGCGCGGACGCACGGCATGCTCACCATGCTGGAAGACGGCATTATCAAGGCCAAAATGGGGGTCACCTCCATCAGCGAAGTATTGCGCGTGACCAAAGAATAGCCTACTACATAATGTAGTAGGCAACAACTATGCCAAAAAAGAAAAAGGAATTATCCTCCTTTGAAGAAAAACTAAACCGGTGGGTGGCCAGCCATTTGAGCCGTGTGCCGACAATGCAAAAGGTCTTGTTTGTCAGCCACCTGAAAACCATGACCAAAGCCGGTCTGTCTCTGATTGACTCGCTAAAGACTTTGGAGCAGGAAATTGAAAACAAAAAACTGAAAAAAATCGTGGGCGAAATAGCGTGCGGCGTGGAAGCGGGCAAGCAGTTGAGCGAGGTGCTGGCCGAATATTCCAAAGTCTTCCCTTCCATTTACGTCAGCATGATTGCCGCCGGCGAAAAGGCCGGCAAACTGGAACACGCCCTGGAGCAGGTCTCTTTGCAGATGAAAAAAAATCACGAGCTCATCGCGCGCGTGCGCGGCGCCATGATTTACCCGGCTATCATTGTGCTGGCCATGGCCGGCATTGCCACAGAAGTGGTGGTCTTCATTTTGCCCAAGCTGATGACGATGTTCAAAGAAATGGACGCCGAACTGCCCCTGGCCACGCGCGCGCTTATCGGACTCACCGACGCGGTGGCGCGATACGGGCTGTGGATGGCGCTGGGCCTGGCCGCTTTTATTGTTTTAGCGGCCTGGGCCGTAAAAAAACCGCGCGTGAAAAAAGTGGTGCACACTGTCAATCTCAAACTGCCCATCGCTGGCAAAATCATAAAAAAAATCAACCTGGCGCGCTTTACCATGACCATGTCTTCTTTGCTTGAAAGCACCATCCCCATTATTGAGGCCGCGCGCATCACCGCCGACGTGCTGGGCAATGTCATTTACAAGCGCAGTTTGATGGACGTTTCCGAGGCGCTCAAAAAAGGCGAAACCCTGTCCGAAATTTTAGCCCGCTACCCGGACATTTTCCCGCCCATGGTCACTGAAATGATAACGGTGGGCGAAAAATCGGGCAAAACCGAAGAGATGCTTTCTGAACTGTCCGACTATTACTCCAATGAGGTTGACGTCACCATGAAAAATTTCACCACCATCATCGAGCCGGCCATTATTCTGGTGCTGGGCCTGGCCGTGGCCGGCATAGCCGTGGCCGTTATCATGCCCATGTATTCCCTCACCCAAAACATTTAGTATGTTCATCCGTAATCCTTTTGCCAATGCCTTTGGCATGGATATCAGCGACCTGTCCATCAAGCTGGTTCAGCTCGCGTCGTCTTCTTTGCTTGAACGCAAGAGCCTGAAGCTTAAAACCGCGCGCTCGGTGAGCCTGCCGCCGGGCCTGATTGTCAACGGCGAAATCCAGCAGCCCGAAATGGTGCGCAAAAAAATTTTGTATCTGCTTGGCAAAGAGCCAAAAGACAGCAAAAACAAACCAATTAGGGCCAGTTGGGTGGTGGCTAATCTGCCCGAATCAAAAACTTTTTTGAAGCTGATAGAGATAGCGAATGGCGAAGACGAGCTGACTGAAGTTGATATAGCCAGCCAGGCGCGCAAACATCTGCCTTTTGAGCTGGAAGAGACCTACTTGGACTGGCAAATTTTGGAAAGCGTTGAGCCGGGCGTGTCGCGGGTGCTTATCGGCGCGTCGCCCAAACTGATAACCGATGCCTATACCTATCTTTTGGAAAGCGTGGGGCTGTGCGCGGTATCGCTGGAAATAGAAGCCGTGGCCGTAACGCGCGCCATGATAACGGCCGACAAAGATTACACCGGCCAGGCGCGCGCCATCCTGGACTTGGGCGCCACCAGGTCCAGCCTGATTGTTTACGACAAAAACAGCATCCAATTCAGCACCCTCTTGGGTTTTTCCGGCGAGCTGGTAACCACAGCCATCGAACAGGGCCTGCGCCTGGAAAGAGACGAAGCCGAAAAATTAAAAATCAAAAACGGGCTGTGTTATGACCGAGAAAATCCGCGCTACCTGATGAGCGTGGCTCCGACGGCAGAACAGCTGATAAAAGAAATAAAAAACGCTTTTACTTTTTACAAAGCCCATTTTAGAAACACCAATAGCATCACCCATATCACCATGTGCGGCGGCATGTCCAACTGGGCCGGCATAGACAGCCTGATTTCTCGCAAACTGCGCGTCTCGGCGCGGCCCGGGCGCGCTTGGAAAAATCTTTTCAATCTCGGGATGTTTGAATATAATCAGGGAAAAAGCCTGGAGCTGGCCCCGGCCATTGGTTTGGCTTTGCGCGCGGCCAGCAATATTTTTGAAAATGGCGCGCGCATTTAGAATATGATAATTGACCTAAATCTATTACCGCCCCCCAAGAAAAACCGCCTGCGCTACATCGTGAGATTTATTTTTACCAAAGACATTTTGGAAATCACGCTTTTTGTCTGCGCCGTCATCGCCCTGTCGCTGATTTGGAGCTGGGTTGTTTTGCAGGAAAGCTTCACGCAACTGGCCCTGTCGGCCGCGGCCGTGGACCGCGAATTCGCTTCGTACAATCAGGAAACAAAAAAACTAAACAAAACCATCAAAGGGCTCACTATGGCCAGCAAAGGTTACACGCCCGCCCTGCCCAAAATAATGGAACTGATAAACAGCCTGCCCGGGGATATCAAATTAAATTATCTGCGCCTGGACAGAAAATCAGCCGCGCTAAATTTATCGGGCACAGCCAAAAGCCGAGCCGCCTTGCTCAATTACCAAAAAATTTTAAGCTCTGTACCATGGGTGGAAAGAATTGATATACCGGTTTCCCAGCTTTTCCAAAAAGAAAACATCAATTTTGAAATTAAGGCCGGGCTCAAACTGCCCAAACTGCCGGGCGCCCCGGACGAACAAAGGCAGGCGGCGCCGGCCGAGGACGACATTTAACGATAGACTTATGGCTTTGTTGGAATCAACGACAAAAAGAATAATTTCGCTGGTAGGCGGCTTGTCTGTTTTGGCGGGCGCCATTGTGCTGGGCGTTATCTGGCCGGCGGTGAAGTCTATCAAACAAACCACCGACGAAACATACCAGCTCCGCGCTTATCTGGAAAAAAGATACCAGCAATCTTTGCAGGCCCATGTTTCCAGGCGCAAATTCAAAGAAATCAAAGAGCAGACCGCCGAATTTCCGGAATATATATTCAAGGTCGGACAGGAATTGGCGCTCGTAACCGAACTGGAAAATTTGGCGGCCAGGCTGGGCGTGTCACAGCAAATCACGAACAGTAATTTGGATAAAATCAGCGGTAATTCAGCCAGTGTGTCAGTGCGCGTCAGCGGCGACTACCGCGCTTTGCTGAATTACATCGCTGAAATAGACGCCATGAAATATTTTATCAGCATTGACCAATTGCAAATCGTGCCCAATTACGGCCAGGAAAAAATGAGCTATAACTTGGAATTATCCATGCGCCTATATGCATCCAATTAACTTCAAATTCAGTCTGGAAAAAAGCGGCCGCTATGCCCACTGGCGCGTGCTTAATCTTATCATCGTCGGCCTGCTTCTGGGCGGCGCCATGTTTACCTTTTATTTCATCCAGCAAAACATCTTTTCTTCCATTGCCAATGCCAACGCTATCGTAGCCCTGCGCGCGAATGCGAGCGCCGACACGGTGAATTTACAGGCCTTCGCGGCGGCCAAAGATGCCATCGCTGAAAAAAAAATAAAAATAGAATTAAACACGGCCCTGCGCAATATTTTTTTCTATGCCGCGACTTCAACCAGAATCGCGAGCGGCACAAACCAGTGAACAGAATAAATACTGGTTTGTCTTGGGCCGCGAACCGGAATTATCCGCGTCAGAACTGGACGCGGTTCTTTGTTTGAACGGCCAATTTTCCATTAACCAAAACATCCTGATTGCGAATGCGGCTGTAAACGGCGAGCTGATAAACCGACTCGGCGGGACCATAAAAATCGGCCGGGAAATCGGAAGCGGTTTATCGGAAGAACAAATGATGGAGAAAATAATTGACGAACTAAAAACAATAGGCGGCAAAATCCATTTTGGCTTGAGTTTTTACGGCCCTCCCCGGTTGCCGATGAAAACCTGGGGCCTACGAATCAAAAAAGAACTGACAAGCTCGGGCCTATCCGCGCGCTATGTGGAAAACAAAACCCCGGTTTTGTCTTCGGTGACCGTGGCGAAAAATAATCTGCTTAAACGCGGGGCCGAATTTTTAATTTTTGGCGCGGGCGGTAAATTTTCCCTTGCTAAAACCATCGCGGTCCAGCCGTTTGAAGAATTCAGCCGCCGCGATTATGGCCGCCCGGCACGCGACGACGTCAGCGGCATGCTGCCGCCGAAACTGGCCATGATGATGATAAATTTGACTGGCATCTCTCTCCCCTTGCTAAGGGGAGGGCTGGGGAGGGGTAAAATTTTGCTGGATCCTTTTTGCGGGTCGGGCACCATCCTGACCGAAGCCCTGCTTTTGGGATATGGCGACTTGGTTGGCAGTGATGTTTCCGCTAAAGCCGTGGCGGACACGTTAAAAAATATTGAATGGACGGCCAAAAATAAAAAGATAAACGTGTTTCAAAGCGACAGCGCGGACATCGGCAAACATCTCGCGCCCAACTCAATAGACGCCATTGTCACCGAACCCTTTCTGGGCAAGCCATTGCGCGGCAATGAAAGCCGGGCCGATTTGGCCGGGCAGGCCGAAGAACTGCGACTTCTTTACGAAAAAGCCTTTCAACAATTCCAAAAAATCATCAAACCGGGCGGCGTGGTGGTCTTCGCGAGCCCGAGATTTTTTTTCAAAAACGAAACAGTCAGGGTAAATTTTGAAACAAAAAAATACGGCTTTACGCCGGTTCCCTTTTTCAACAAACAAAACTTTCTTCTTTACCACCGGCCGGGCCAGCGCGTGGCGCGGGAAATCTGGCGGTTTGTTAAACGTTGACGTGAAAGTAACACACATCCCCATCACGGACTATATATTCTTTGCCCTCCAACCTTAACTTGCCGCTTTCTTTTATTTTTGACCAACCGCCGTACTGCACGAAGTCCTCCCAATTTGCCACATCGGCCTTGATAAAGCCCTTGATAAAATCCGTGTGAATCACCCCGGCCGCTTGCGGCGCTTTGGCGCCTTTTTTTACGGTCCAAGCGCGCGTTTCCGGTTCGCCGCTGGTTAAAAAAGTAATTAGTCCCAAAAGTTCATAACTCGCTTTAATCAATTTGTCCAAACCGGTTTCTTTCATACCCAACTCGCCCAGATACTGGCGCGCTTCATCAGGCGGCAGATCGGCCAATTCCGCTTCCAGCTTGGCGCAAATTTCTATTTGCGATGCGGTGGTCGTTGTCGATTCTCTCCCCTTTATAAGAGCTTGTCCCGAACTTGTTTCGAGAGGGGAGTGAGAGAGGGGTAAAGGCGCTTCATCGGTATTCACCACATACAGCAAAGGCTTCATCGTCAGCAGATGCAATTCTTTCATCAATTCTGTCTCTTCCTCGTTATACTCCAACTCCCGCGCCGGTCTACTTTTTTGTAAAGTATCATAAACTTTTTCCAGCAAAGCGATTTGATTTTGAAATTCCTTGGCCGCGGCGCCTTTTGCGGATTTTTTGAGCGTGTCCAGCCGTTTGGCCACGGTTTGCAAATCAGCCAACGCCAATTCGGTGTTGATAATTTCCGCGTCCTCGGCCGGGTTCACGCGGTTGTGCACATGGGCGACATTGGGGTCCGCGAAAGAGCGCACCACCTGCGCGATGGCGTCCACTTCGCGAATATGCGATAAAAATTTATTGCCCAAACCCTCGCCTTCGGAAGCGCCCTTTACCAAACCGGCAATATCCACAAACTCCACGGCCGTGGGAATTATTTTTTTTGATTTAGAAATTTCGGCCAGTTTGGCTAAACGCTCGTCGGGTACCTCAACCACGCCCACATTGGGGTCTATGGTGCAAAAAGGATAATTTTGGACGTCCGCCTGCTTACTGCGAGTAAGGGCGTTGAACAAGGTTGACTTGCCCACGTTGGGCAGGCCCACTATACCGACGGAAAAAGACATAGCGGAGAGGGTGAGAATCGAACTCACGAGGCCATTCCTGGCCTACCGCATTTCGAGTGCGGCGCACTAGACCAACTATGCGACCTCTCCAATGAATTTTTTAAATTTATCTAAATGTTTTTTATTATTTGTTCCAATAAGTTCAAAGTATGTTTTTACATCCGACAATGATCCTACCTTAACACTCCACTTATTAAACCGCTCGGACAATATTCCGTATTTATTAAAAAATGACTGGCGGAGGGTGCAGGACTCGAACCCGCAAGCCCCTTACGGGACCCCAGTTTTCAAGACTGGTGCCTTACCATTCGGCGCAACCCTCCGAAACGATCCGGTAAAATCCTAACATAAATCTACTAAATAATCAAGAAAAGACCAGTTGCCGGGCCTTTTTTAAAATTTTTACAATCCTCATTCTTCTTTATAATTTATTTATGCCTTCCTCTAAACCAATCGTCGGCTCCCAGCCCAGCAACTCCCGGGCGCGGCTGTTATCTGCTTCTATAAACCGCATTTCACCGGGCCTGGGAGGCAAATTCACAGTTGGCCAGCCTATCAATTCGGCTATTTCATTAACGCTGGTTTGCTTGCCTGAACCTATATTAATAGCTGCTCCATCCCTAACATCAGATTTCCAGGCCGCGATATTCGCTTCAACCACATCGGACACATACACATAATCACGGGTGGCCCGGCCATCGCCAACTACCGTCAATTTTTCACCTTCCTTTTTCTGGCGCAAGAAAATTGGGATCACCATCGGATAAGATCCGGTCGCCAATTTACGCGGGCCAAACACGTTGAAATACCTTAGACTCACCGTGGCCAGCCGGAATAAATTATGAAATAACCGGCAATATTGCTCCCCAATGTACTTGTGTAATCCATACGGGCTCACCGGGCGCGGAACAAAGTCCTCTTTTATCGGTAGTGGCTGTTCGCCGTAGAGAGCGCAGGTGGAAGAGAAAATCACTTTCTTTACCCCGGCTTCTTTGGCCGCCTGCAAAACATTCAGCGTGCCCGTAACATTTATCTCATGCGTGGAAATCGGATCTTCTATGGAAACTTGCAAACGGGGATCGGCCGCTAAGTGAAAAACGGCTTCGGCTCCTTTGAAGAGCGGCTTCAATTTATTAAAATCCCTGATGTCGACTTTTTTAAACTCGGCTTTTTTATTAACGTATTCTTTTTTCCCGAGCATCAAATTATCAATCACCCTTACTTCGTGACCTTCGGAAATTAACCTGTCGGTTAGATGTGAGCCGATAAAGCCGGCGCCGCCGGTAACAATGTATTTTGACATAAAAAATTTATATCGCCTTAAAAAATGGACTGCCCACCGCGATTATATTAAATCCGGCCCTCTGCAAATCGTCATAACGGTTTTGCAACAGGCGCCGGCCGTCCATAATGAGCGGGTGTTTTTTTTGCGCCAGCAGATAATCGGCCAAACCGTGAAACACGGGCCAATCAGTAGCTATAATCAGCGCCTCGGCCCTGCCAACAGCCGCCAATTCGCTAGACGCATAGATTGCCTTGGGCTCTCTGGGATAAAGCGACTGAAAATTCGGCATCGCGGCCGGGTCGTAAAGAAAAAATTTTTTTACTTTGCTCCGCAAAAATTTAATTATCTCCGCGGCCGGCGAATGGCGCGCGTCATTAGTGTCTCTCTTGAAAGCCAAACCCAAAATCGCCACGCTCTTGCCCTGCCAATTAAAACCGGCTTCTTTTTCCGCGCGCGCTAAAAAAATTTTGAGCTGTCTTTTGTTCGCTTTGTCCACACTGTCTATCAGAGCAGTATTTTGCCCGGCCGCGCGCAACTGATGCGCCAGGGAGCGCGAATCTTTGATAAAACAACTGCCCCCGCAATACAGGCTGTTGTAAAAACCCCAGTCGCCCGCACCCAGCCTTTGATCGCCGGTCAGAATCTTTTTTAGATTTTCAAATTTTATGTCGGAAAAACTTTCGCTCACCCGGCCGGCCGCGTCAAAACACTGCATCAACTTGTTGTATAAATAATAATTGGCCAACAATTTACCCGCGGCCGCTTCTTTGGGATTCACCTCTATATATTGCACCGAAGCCGAATCGTAAAATCTTTGATAAACTTTTCTCATTATCTTGAAATCTCGCTCATGCCACGCTCCTATCACCACGCGCGAAGGCTTTAATGAGTCGCCGACGGCCTTGCCCGCGACCAAAAACTCGGGATTGCCCGCGACTCCAAAATTGACCGCGCCGGCTTTGGCAAAAATTTTTACAGTCGCATCCGCCGCCGCTATGGGCACGGTGCTTTTAATGACCACGACAATATATTTTGACTGTCGGCCGCGGTTTCGCCGCGCCATGGCTTGGGCCAGCTTTTCAACCGCGGCGTTAAAAAAACACAGGTCGCTTTCACCGCTTTCACCCAGCTCGGGCGTGGGCAGACACAAAAAAATCGCGTCGCACTTGTCCAGAAAATGTCTCACCGCGCCATAATCAGCCGTAAAGGCTATTCTATCTTTATTGCGCGTCAAAATATCGGCCAGGCCTTTTTCAAAAAGGCGCGCCTCAATTTTTGCGTGGTCACCAGAACTCAACATCCCTATTTTTTTTTCGTCGGTATCGTAAACCAGCACATCATGCCCGCTGTCGGCCGTAACAGCCGCGGAACAAGCGCCCACATAGCCGGCCCCGATATACAGTATCCGCATAGACATTGAATTACTCTCCTTAATCTGCTAACATTAACTCAAATCGTATCACATAATAAAGGCAAAAACAAGGTATGACGCAACCAAAAATCCTGATAGTTATAACCAAAGCCGACATCGGCGGAGCCCAAATAGCGGCTCTGCATCTGGCCAAAGGGCTGAAAGCCAAGGGCCTGGCCGTCACCGCGGCCATCGGCGAGGGCTCTTTTTTGGCGGGCGAACTTAACCAAGCGAATATTCCGATAACGTTTATCAAAAACTTGAAGCGCAGTTTTAACCCCCTTAAAGCAATTTTTTCTTTTTTTGAATTTAAAAAAATCTTTGACAAAAACGTTTTTGACATTGCCCAGCTCAACAGCTCAAACTCGCTTTTGGCCGCGTTGGCGGCCAGGCTGGCCAAAAACAAGCCCAGGGTCGTGTTCACCTGGCACGGTTTGTCTTATCTGGACCCGGGCGCAAAAAAAAATTGGCTGATAAAAAAATTCTTTTCATTGGCTTTCAAAATTCTTCTGCATTTTGTTGATGAAAACGTCTTCGTTTGTCAAACCAACTTGGACCAGGTCAAAAAAACCAAGCTGGTAAAAACCGGCACAGTGATAAAAAACGGGGTAAAAATAGACGCCTTGGGAACAAAACAGGCGCGAGAATTTTTGGCCAACAAATTGAAAACGAATTTGAGCGGCCAGTTGCTCGTCGGTTCCATTGGCCGTCTATCCGAGCCGAAAAATTACGAATATTTTATAGAAGAGATGGCCGAGGTCAGAAAAATTCTGCCCGCAGCGGTTGGCGTCATCATCGGCGAAGGGCCCGAGCGCGCCAAATATGAAAATTTAATCAAAAAACTGGACTTGGCCAAAAATTTTTTTCTGGCCGGCGAAATCGCCCACGCCAGCCGCTATCTCCCGGCCTTTGATTTATTCATTCTCACTTCTTTGTACGAGGGCTCGTCCATCACTTTGGCCGAGGCCATGGCCTGCGGCGTGCCCATTGCCGCCAGCGCCACCGGCGGCACGCCCGAAACCGTGAGTGGCAAAGGGCAAATTTTTCCATTGCAAAAAGGGCGGCTCGCTCAAATTATCATGGCCGCAGCCAAACAGCCCAAACAAGAAAAAATGCCGGCGCAAGCCGACACCACTGTTGCCATGACTCTCGGGTATTTGAAGCTATTCAATCTTTCATCCTAAAAAGACTCGCTAAAAAGGCTTGCGCGCATCTTAAAATCCATTTCAAGCAGGCCATAAAAAAATTCGGGTACTGTCTTCTAAACCTGATAACCAGCTTAAAACTATTTACTACTTGTTTTCTATTTTTTACGGCCGTTACGCCGCGCGGATTTAGCCGATATTTCAAGCCAAAAAAAGGCAGGTTCTTAAATTTATAAAACTGCCCGAGGCGCAGCCAAAGGCCGTAATCCTCAACATATTTTTCTTTCTCATCATACAGGCCGCATTTAACGGCGGCTTCTTTTTCCATCATTATTCCGGAATGCAAAAATTGATTTTTAATCAGTATTTTTTTTCTGATATCTCCGTCATTTTCGCTAAATTCAATTTTGCCGGCCGCCTCGCCCTTTTCGCTTGTCAACAACGCTTTTACCCCAACCAAGCCGTAATCCGGGTTATTGGCCAAAAATTCCGCCTGCTTTTTTATTTTATCATGGTCCAGCCATTCATCATCGCTGTCAATTCTGGCCAAAAACAAACCGCGCGCTTGTCTTACCCCATGGTTCAGCGCTCCCGCCAGACCGATGTGGTTTGAAAAATTAATTATTTTAATCCGCTTGTCAATTAAAGAAAATTTATCGGCTATTTCCAACGACCCGTCTGTTGAACCGTCGTTCAAAATTAAAATTTCCAAATCTTGATACGACTGGCTTAAAACGCTTTGGATGCTTTTTTCTAAATAAGCTTCGCCGTTATAGACCGGCAAAAGCACGGTAACCGTCGGCATGCAATTATATTTTTATCCACTCCGAAGGCAGTAAATCCCCGGCATCAATATCAGCGGCGACCAGCCAGCGGCCGGGCGCCACCACGATTTTTTTCTCATTCTGATTCAGCCAAGCCGCCCACCAGCTAAAAGTGCTGTTGGCGATTATTTGATGTTTGCACAAACTCATCAGCGCCAGCTCCTCGGCCGCTCTTAGCGATGGCCGGGAAACAAAAACCATCGGCTCATCAAATTTCAAACTATCCTTGGCCCAGGCGATGTCATCCGAGAACACGAAAATTTTAAGCGGCGCGTATTTTTTCCTGACCTCGGCCAGCCCTTTTTGGTAATAATTTACATCGCATAAGCCGTTCCAGTCCAAGCAGGAAGCGGCGTAATCGCCGCGGCGAATATGAACGGCGACCGCATTGGGCGTCTGCTCAATTTCTCTTGCCAGCGCCTGCGCTTCGCCGGAATATTCCCGCAAAACAAAATCAGCTAATAAAATGCCTCTGATAGAATCAAAATATTTATAACTCTGAAAATAACCGCTTAAAAAAACGGCTTTTTTCTTTTTGAGCAGGCGCGAATTGAAGCGATAAAAATAATTTCTGTTCCAGCGGCCCCTTATTTTTTTCGCGAATTGATTAAGGCGAGCCAACAGGCCGTTGCCCTGGGCCTTTTTTATTTCTTCAACGGTCGCTTTGTTCAAGTTCACCTTAAATCCGTCAATTTCCAAATCTCTCGGCGTCTCTCCGATCCGGCTATGGCCAAACCACGACAGGTCAAATTTCAGCGGAGCGCCCCAATCCAAAGACAGGCGCCGGCCCAAGGCGTATTGAAACATCTGATTGCCCAGTCCGGCGCTTAGCCGCATTATTATCATGTCAGCAAATTATTTTTCCGCAAAAATTTGGCGTGAATGGGAATGGTTTTTTTCGGCAGTTTCTTAAAAAAATCAAACCGTGGCGCCTGGCCCCGGCCGGCCGGAAGCAAATTCTTCGGCCTGACCAAAAAAACCATACTGACCGTGTGTCTTTTTTTACCGGCCTGAACCTCGCGCAAAAATTCCATAAAGCCCAACAGCTTCACCGGTTCCACCGCCAAACCGGTTTCCTCTCGCGCGATTCTCTGGAGCGCCCGGCTGATTGTCTCGCGCCACCTTAGCCGGCCGCCGGGCAAATGCCACTGATTTTTGTACGGCTCGATGGCGCGCCAAGTCAAAAGAACGCCGCGCTGATTTTTGACAACCAAATCAACGCAAACCCGCGGCGCGCGGCTGTAAATAAAATTATAATCCTTGTCACTTAGCCAAGACTGTTTCCGCTTGTTCATACTTATTTTTTTTGGCCGCCTCCACCTGGGCCGCCACCCACTCGTACATTTTGGCCATGCCCTCGCGCAGGGACAGAGACGGAGCCCAGCCGAGCTTTTCCCGTATCAATTTATTGTCGGAATTGCGGCCGCGCACCCCCTCGGGCCCCGGGATATTTTTAATGGTTAATTTTTTTCCGGAAAAATCAATCACCATTTGCGTCAATCCGTTTATGGAAACCATTTCTTCAGACCCGATATTGAGCGGCCCGCCAAAATCAGAATCCATAAATCGGCGCACCCCCTCTAGGCAGTCGTCTATATAAAGAAAAGAGCGGGTCTGTTTGCCGTCGCCCCAAATCTCCACCACCCCGCCATCGGCAGCCTCGGCCACTTTGCGGCAAATGGCGGCCGGCGCTTTATCGCGCCCGCCTGTCCAGGCGGTTTCCGGCCCAAAGACATTGTGAAAACGGGCCACGCGCACCGGCAAACCATAATTGCGATTGTTGGCAAAATACAGCCGCTCGCTGAACAATTTTTCCCAGCCATAATCGCTGTCTGGCAGGGCCGGGTAAGCCGACTCTTCGGCGCAATTCGGGTTGGCCGGGTCCTGCTGATTAAAGCGCGGATAAATGCAGGCCGAAGACGAATAAAAAATCTTTTTCGCGCCGGTTTTAGGCGCGAAATGCGCCATATTCAAATTTATCTGGGCCGAATTATGCATGACATCGGCGTCGTGTTCGCCCGTAAAAATATAGCCAGCTCCGCCCATATCAGCGGCCAACTGGTACACCTCGTCAAAATCCGCGGCCAAGACTTTTTGACACACCGCCGGGTCGCGCAAATCGCCGAGCACAAATTCATCGGCCGCGGTCTGGCTGAACTCCGGATATTTCAAATCCACCCCGCGCACCCAAAAACCCTCGCCCTTTAATTTCTTCACCAGATGACTGCCGATAAAACCGCCGGCCCCGCAAACCAAGGCTTTTTTGTTTGGCATAAATTTAATAGTTAAGTTTTTCGCGTAAAACTTTTTTACGATAAAATTTTTTAATTTGATAGGCCAGTCCTTGTCCATGCACGGCTTTTCAAAAATCAGGTAGAAAATGCCGGTGATTAGTAAAATCGGAAGCGTCAGCAGTAGTATCTGCAAAATGATATTAACCGCGTAACTGCTGGTTAAGCTCCAAAAAACAGTGGCATTGCCAAAGCCGGAGATGACGACCGTATGCGTCAGATACATAGAGTAGCACATCCCACCGATGCCGGCAATAATCTTGTTGCCCAGTATTTTCTTGAGCAAATCATCGGTCAAAAACAGATAAACCAAAAGAAATAACGACGTTAAAAAAATACTCTTGCCGATAAAATTATCAACGTCAATAAACACCAAAACGACAAAAGCCAGCCCGCTGGCGGCCAGCGCCAGTTTGAACGGAATCTTGGGCGCTGGTTCAGACACGTAAAAGTCGGCTATTAAAAATCCGATTAAAAAATAAAAAAGATAATTATAAAGCCAGATAAAGCCGATCTTGAAGTATAAATTCAAAAACGGAATCAAAAATATCAGAATAATGAGCAGGGGCCGCCTGATTTGTTTGCCCAGGCGAAAGACCTGGGCCAAAAGCGGGGCCACCAGATAAAATTGCACCTCAATTTCCAATGTCCAGAGCAAAACCCCGAGCATGGAAAAGCCGGCCACCGGAATAACATTATGAAGATAGAAAAAATTTAAAATCAAGCCGGGCCACAACTCGGAAAAAGTATGCTCGCCTTTGATAAGATAAAGCAGAAAAAAAATAATCAGGGCCGCGAAATACGGCGGCTCCAGTCTGGTCAGGCGCCGTAGATAATATTTTCTTAAAACCGGCTTTTTCGCCGAGGCCAAAAAATGCTTGGCGAACGGCAGGGCCAGAATAAAACCGCTAAGCACGAAAAAAATCTGCACGCCCTTGAATCCGTTTTTCAAAAAAATATCCAAAAGGCTGTTGACCGTATCATATTTCACGGGCGACTTGGTGAGGAAAAAATTGTTGATATGATAAAAAGTGACGATGGCGATGGCGATGAAGCGCACGCCGTCAACTTCCGGAATATAAAAATGCGACGTGGTGGTTCGCCTCAATCTGTCAAATAATTTATTCAACGCAACGCGTCCATTCATAGCCCGACAATAGCCAGCAGTTTCTCCGCCGACCTTAGGTCGCTTAACTGCTCTTCCACATAGGCCCGGGGGTCAAAGCGCTTTAATACCCGCAAAAATTCCTCCAAAATCGCGGGCAATTCGGCAAAATCCGCAAAGGTCATGCCGCAACGCTCGTTTAGGTAAGGACAACTGATATTTTTCGCGCACCAAAAATAATTATTGTATTCATAACGCCCCCGGTCCCACACCAGGGTGGGCACGTTTCTGGCCCAGGCTTCCTGCAAGGCCAGGCCCTGGCTTTCGGACAAAGAAAAATAGAGCATGGCCTTGGCCTGATTCAGCTCGCGAAAATAATCTGCCTGCTTATAATCATCATAAAAAATAAACCCTACCGGGTATTTTATCTGCGCTCGCTCGGAAGTGAAAGCTTCGCTTTCGCTTCTCTCGCTTCGCTTGATAATAAATTTATAGGAAAGCGCGGCTAACGCGTTTTTGAGCGCTTGCAGTTCGCCGCCGGACAATGAATTTTTAACAAAAACTAAAATTTTCTCCCGCCGGTTGTTTGTTATTTCGGGCACGCGCACGCCGGCCGGCCAAACCTTAATTTTTTCAGACAAGCGCGGGCTGATGGACAGATAAAAATCCCTCACCCAGTCGGACGGCTGTAAAATCAGGTCAATTTCCGGCGCATTGATGATGCCCCCGCCATCATTAGGGGTAACAACCAAATTCGGGCCGGCCACTAACTTCTTAAATTTTTTTCTTTCTTTTATCGCCCACTGCAACGTTTCCAAACTGCCATTGACAAAAACTGTGTCTTCCGGCTTTATCTCCGTTGATTTGACATTTAACAAATACGGGCGTTTAAGTTCGTCCAAACCGCGCAACAAACTATCCATGACCGCGTCCGGCCCCCTTTTCACCCCAGCCAATCGCCGCAGAACGCGCCAATAAATCTCTTTGGAAAAAAGGCCGGCCTTGGGAGATTTTGTCAATATAATTAGAGACACACTATTTTTTTTGCTTTGTCAAAGAAGCCAAATCAAGCACAAAAATTTTACCATCGTCAAAAATTCTTTTTCTTGATTGCCCCAATTCTTTCAAATTATCGTTAAAATCAAAGGTTACCTTGGCGCCATTGCTTATCCAAATGTTGGTCGCGAGCCTAACAGTATCGCCGTATTTTGATTGGGGGAAAACCTCGGTCGCGTAAGCAAAAATCACATATCTGATATCCTTTGCCAACAAATATCGCGCCAGCGCTTCGCCGCCCTGATACGAAGGCATGCCCGGTGGCAAAGACGCCCCGCCCGGCAAATCAATAATATAAATTTTATTGCGCCTAAAATCAAACAAAAAAGGCTTTTCGGTCCTGGCCAGGGCTGTTCGCGTCGGCGGAACCGCCTCTTGCGCTTTTTGATAGCTAATCCTTTCCTCGGCCGTGGAAGTGAAGTCTCCGCTTATTCTCTGGCCGGCCAGCGCGATTTTCAAGGACACGAACTGCCTGTCGGCCAGATGAGAACCAATTAATCCAAGATTATTTTTAATGGCCGGTAAAAAAGCCGACAAACCGGCCCCAAAAATAATGGCGCTCACGGCTAAAGCCACCCGCTCGTATTTCCAAGAAGTTAAATAACCCCGCCAATTTTCAGATTGGCCGGCAAAAATAACCAAAAGCAAAATAACGGCCGTATGAACTATGGGAAAGGTATAATAAAAAACGCTAAGCCCGGCGGTGAGAAAGGCAATGGCCGCGACGGTCAAAACAGTGGCCCAAATAATCAATTTCAGACGGCGGCGCAACCCGTCGTTATGGGGCCCGGGCAGAGATTTCCAAACAAACAAGAGCAAAAAAAATAAAATAATAAACAGGACATTGGCCAGATTATATAATAATGTAAGCAAATTAGCGAAAGTGAGCCGTGAGTAAGGCAGGGCGTAGACCCCGTAAACAGAGCCGTGAAAGCCCTTGCCGAAAATCGGATAAAGCAGAGTGCCGGAAGACTGATACAATAAAATCATCCACGGCAACAATAAAACAAAGGCGGCTAAAGCGGAAACGAGCAGCGATTTGAGCGCGACTATTTTTTCCGCGCGCGAGACGGATTCGCGATAAGACAGCCAATGATAAAAAATAAAATAAAAAAAACCAATGACGATAACATTTGATTTTATGGAAGACAGCGCGGCGATGATAAGGGCGACAAACAGCGCACGCCGCCAAAATCCGGGCCGTTCGGATTTGGCTTCAAAAAATAACTGCCCGAAAACCAAAAGCAAGACCGTGGAGGTTATCTGTCCGGTAATATTGCACGAGGCCGCAGAAAACAGGGCCAAAGAACCGGTGGCCAAAGCGGCCGTTCTCCGGGACGCGCCGAATTTCCTGAACAATTCCCAGACCAACAAAATTAAAACAAGCCAGCTGAGGCCGCGGTCAAATAAATTCAAATAATCATACGGCAAAACCGCCAACACAAATGTATCCAAAAAAGACTGCCCGCCCAAGGCCCCGGTGAGCCGCCGGTCGCTAAACGGCTGGGCGCCCAGGGCGCCGGTTTCCAGCATCTCGCCGCTGTAAACAAAATAGGCCTGGTAATCATCAAGCGGGTTGGCAGGCGTGTAGGCCGCGACAATGTATTGATAAGACAGGATCAAGACAAGGCCGATAAAAAGCAGGGCAAAAATTTTATCTTTCTTAAAGTCGTTAAATAATTTTGCCATGTTGGCGCCAGTGACGCGCCAGCGGCGCAAAACAAAAAACAATAATAAAATGACGCCCAAACCTAAATAAATAATGACTGCTTTTGGCGAGACGGCCGAGAGCCAATTCATCACGCCGCCGACAATAAGGCTTAGCGCCAAACCAAGAGCGGCCTTAAATCCCAAACCGTGTTTTTGGCGCGGCCGCAACAAAGAAAGCGCGGCCCAGCCCCAGCCGAGCAGGGAAAAGAAAATAACCACCCCCCATAATAAAGAAAAAATTCCGGTCCTAAACATAGCTACGTTTTCAAACACAAATTAAACAACCGGCCGCTCATATTTTTCATAAGAACGCAAACCAGCCTTATGCAATAGATACTGGCAAACCGACTTCATTATTAAAGCCGCGTATTTTAGGCCGTTGACATAACAGATTTCATCGCCGTAATACGTCGGAATCGGCAATTCCACGATTTTTAGCCCGCGGTCCACGAATTGAATGATAATCTCGCTGTCAAAATGATAATCGCCGGTATTTTTTTGAAAGTTAACCATTCGCAAAGCCTTGGTGGTATAGGCGCGATAGCCGGAGTGCCACTCGGACAGCCTGGCGCCGGTGGCCAAATTTTCCAAAAAAGTCAAAACCTTATTGCCGACGTATTTATAAAAAGGCATGCCCCCGCGCCGGGCCGCGCCTCTTACAAGCATGCGCGAGCCAAAAACCGCGTCGGCCTTTTCCTCAATCAGCGGCGCCAAAATGGCCGGCAGCATCTCGGGCGCGTACTGCCCGTCGGCATGAAGCATCACCACGATATCATAGCCTTTTTTGATGGCGTAGGCATAGCCAAGCTTTTGATTGCCCCCGTATCCTTCGTTGGCTTGATTGCGGAAAATGCTTAACTTGTCCAGGCCGGCTTTTTGCTTCCAATCCTCGGCCACCAGATTGGTGTTATCCGGCGAAGCATTGTCAAAAATCATAATTTCCTCCACTATATTTTTAACGCCGGCCGGGATGCGGTCAAGCACTTTGGTGATGGTGGAAGCGGCGTTATAAGCCACAATCAGAATGGCGACTTTTTTTTGCATAAACAATGGCAATTTAATTGAGTAAACGACTATTTGGTTGCATTCTCGCCAGTATGTCGGAAAAAATATTTTCCAGACTATTAAATTGAAACTGAAATGTTTCTTGCGCCGCTTTTGAATTAGTGGAATTTAAGAGCGGCCGGCGGGCAACCTGCCCCAACAATTTCGTTTCCACCGGGATTATTAAGTCTTTGTTCCAGCCCATAAATTGACAAATTTTTACAGCAAAGTCATAGCGGCTCATGGATTCGTTGCCGGTAGCTAGAAACGTGCCGTTGAGCGCGGCGCTTAGCGTTTTTTTAAGCAACCGGCAAAAATCCATCACATAGGTGGGATTGCTGATTTGGTCCAAGGGCACGCGCATTTCCCGGCCCTCTTTCTGCTTGCGGTAGAGTTGCATAAAAAAATTCATGCCGTTGTCATCCCAGCCGTATATAACCGTGGGCCTAAGGATGATATGATTTTTTAAGGCCGACACTATTTTTTCTCCGGCCAGTTTGGTTTGGCCGTAATATTGCAGGGGATTGGGGCAGGCGCTCTCGTCAAAATCGCCCTTGACACCGTCAAAAACATAATCCGAGGAGATAAAAATTATTTTCTTGTCATTTTGATTTGCCCATTCCGCTAACATCTTAACCGGGGCGATATTTTGCCTGTCGGTCAGCTCTTTTTCTTGCTCACATTTTTCCACATCAGAGAGCGCGGCCAGATGCACGATTTCATCCGGATTAAAACCGCGCAAAACCTCAACCATAGCCTGTTTATCGCTGATGTCAACGACCGCGTCAACAACATTGCTTTTGCTGGCGCGGTCAACGCCAAAAACGTAGAAATTTTCATCTGACTTTAAAATTTTATACAGATTTTTTCCGACAAACCCGCCGGAACCGGTAATGAGTATTTTTTTAGCCATGTTTGATGTCCCAGTTGTAATTAATGTCTTTGGTAGACGGGTCAATGCGAATTATTTCATCCTGGTCGTGCGGCTCGGTGGCGCAATTGGCGACGATGGCTTCTTCCGAACCGACGCCCTTAAAACCATTCACCACTCCGGCCGGCACCCGCACCAGGCAATAATTCTTGTCGCCCATAAATATCTCCTGTATCTCGCCCCTTGTTTCGGAATCAGGCCTTTGGTCTGCCAAAACCAGTTTGATATTGCCGCGGACAACCGCGTAATGCAAAGCCATTATTTTGTGCAAATGCCAGGCCTTTACGGCCCCGGGATAAACAGTGGAAAAATAAATTTCCCCGAATTTTTCAAATTCCGGGTCGTCGTTTCTTAGCATGTGCATCACCGAGCCCCTTTCATCGCAAATTTTACTTAGCGGTTTGATGATGACGCCTTTAATCATACACAAAATTAGTGAATAAAAGTTTACGTTTTTGGTCCGCGTTTTTTTATGATAAAATAATTTTGTTTTAGCATCTCCAAAATTTTTATTTTTTTAAGTGGCCGGTATAGCTTGGCCATAAATCTTTTCACAGCCGTCCGCCTTCTCGCACGCCGGCCCGCCAGTCTTTCGTTTTTTTCCAGCTCCAAGGCCTTGGCGGGATTAATTGTCCTACGTTTGGCCGCGGGGAGCGGCTGGTCTATAATATTTCTTAGAAAATCTTCAAAACCTTGTTTCACTTTTTCAAAATCAGCGCCCGGCGCGACAATGGGCTGATTAATTATTTCTAAATACAGGTCGTCATCGTTGTCTATTTCTTTAACGCGCGCCACCACCCGGTCAAAACTCTCATAATTATGACAACTGATAAAACGGCGGTCGTTAAACTCGCGGCCGATCTCGGGGTTGCCCCAATAAATCGGAATGGTTCTGGCCGCGATGGAGCTGGCTATTTTCTCGGTAGTGTAGCCCAAGCGGGAAGAATTTTCAAAAGCAATGGAAAATTTATGCTTGGACTCAAAATCCAATTTGCTTTCAATTATTCCGCCGACATTATTCAAATAACGGCCGCCGGCGCTTATTTTTTTATACTGGCTCAGCTTATCAAAAAAATTTTTGCGCCTTTCATCGGCCAAATAATTGGAATACACAAAACTGCAAAATTCGGTTTTTTGGGCCAAATCGGCCCTGGTAAACGGCTCTGGTTTGGTAAAATCCGGGCCAATGCGAGCCGCCTCATTCTTGTCGTAGAATACCATGACATGATAAAGCGGATAGCGGTAGTATCTGTCTCCAAAAATCATGTAATCATAGCCGACGGCGTAGTCGCACAAATTAAAATTCGGGCTCACATTTTCGCCGGTATAAAATATCCTGACGCAATTATACTTCAAATATTTGTAGGACGACTCATTGTAAAATACGTAATCCGGCTTTTCGGAAATTTCAACGTCGTAATATTTTATCAGTATTTTGTATATAAAATTATCGCGAAAATCCTGTTCGCTGTCGTCGTAGCCGCAAATTTTAACGCGTATTTTTCTCACAAAATTGTCATTTAATAATGGCGATTATTTGACTCAAATACCGCGGGTCAACGCAATCATCCGGATTTCTTTCATGAATCTCGTTAAAATATTTATACTTTACCTTTTCTTGTTTCTCGGCCTTTCTTAAAAACATTTCGTATTCCATGTCAAGATGGCCAATATCAATAACCCGGTATCCCAATAAAAATAAATCATACGCCAATACCTTGGCAGTCGGACCCAAGGACAACAAAATTAACTTGTCTTTGCCGATTTTTGCCGCTTCATTTTTAATCGCTTCGTACTTATCAAAGGCGTTTTCGGGCGGACACAGTATTCTGTGCAATGATTTAACGCGACTAAACATATCGTTTCCCACGCCCAGCCGGCTTTTTGCGCCCTCAATTAGCGCCACGTCCTTCCCTTCCCAAATGAAAAATAATTTTTGAAAAGTATTCTGACAGCCGGATTTATCCTTAAAAGCCAGGTAAAAACGGGTCATATTCATGTTGCCGTATAGACGGTCGTAGGACAACAAACTCTTCCAGACATGCCCATACCTATACAAATGATGCATACTAAACCAAAAAGCGTAATCTTCCAGTCCGTTCAATTTTTCCCACATGCCCGGAATACAAATTAACAACCCGTCCAAATTTGATTGCAAAATCTGCTCCAGTCTCGCGGCTAATTGCGCGTCCTGCTTTTGAAACCCCAAATCAATGCCGTCTAACAACGATATTTCGCCGTCGCCGAAACGGATAATCGAAAGATTTTTTTCAATTATCAAATCAATGGTTTCATTAACAGACAGCACTTTGGGCCGTTGGCGATTTGGTCTGAAATAAATATTAAAATAATACAACACAAAAGCAATGACCGGGCCGATTTTGTGCCGAATGGCCAAAGGCGTCCTTTGCCGTATTTTTTGAAGAATAGATTGAAGCAAGGATTTTTTCACACTGTTTTCAATTTTAAGTAAGAATTATTCCCGTCCCAAAAAACCAGGCGATAGCCAAACTGTTTTAAGAATTTGTAATTGCCGCCCTCCAGGCAAATAACAGCCGCCTGATACCTGCTCCAGTCATTGCTTTTCAACACGGCCTCTTCAAAATTTTCCACGTCAATCGTCATGAAATCCACTGTCCTTAGATTATTTTCCGCAAAAATTTCCCTGAGCGGCTTTAATTTTATTTTTCTGCTTTTCGTAATCCCCCGCGCCGCGGCCAATTCTTTCACGCAGGTGGCGCCTGATGATTCGTTTTCATCGCCAAAATACTCAACCTCGCCCTCGCCCACGGCGCAGTTTAAATTAATATCTTCCAGTCTCTTTTCACAAAATAATTTATAACCGATAGGGCTTGGCTCAATATTTATCCCCCGCCAGCCTCTTTCATAAAATAATTTGGTGTTGCTGATTTTATCCGGATGATAAGCCCCGATATCTATGTAAGTTCCTTTTTCTTTATAGCCGGTCAGCCAGTCAATAACATTATCCTCGTTTAATTGGGAATAAGAAAATTTGTTTTTGAATCCGAAAAGCCTCACTAAAATCCGGCCCAAATAATATTTTAGATTCATACAATATCTTTCAACATCCGTTCCTTTGACGCGCTGTAATCTTTTTCCATTGATTCCAAAGTCAAACCGTTTTCCAATTCATACAGCCGCATATAAACCATAAACCTATAGAAAGCATGTAATATCGCCACATTAAACCCCTTGACGCCGCTTCTAAAAAAACGCTTATAAAAAAGGAAAAAATACCTACACATCGCGCCCAGCATCAAAAAAACGCTAAACTTCTTTTTTTTCTCGAATTTATACCATGCCTCGCTTTCAGCGCAATAAAGATGCCTTGCGATATATTTACGCATATCATACAAACTATAATGATGGATGGCGTATTTTTCTTCCATGGGCAAGGTCAGTATTTCATCTGCTGTGCCGGTAAACCGGCCAAACCCATGCAAATAATTGCCGGAAAAATCGATGCTGTCCTTTTTAAAAAATCTGGGGTTATAGCCTTTATGGGCCGGGTATTTTGTTTCGCCCCACAAATAAGTAAACATCGGAACTCTCGCGTATTTATATTTATCCTGCAGGGAAATCTCGCGCATTTTCTCCAGTAGTTCAACCGGCAGCATATAATCCGCGCACCCCCAAAAAATCCAACTGCCGTCCTTGACATATTGTCTGACAAATTGATACATTCGCTCATCTTCCGCCTCTATTATTTCGTGCGGTCTGGTGATAAATTTTGCTCCCAGCCCCTCGACAATCTCTTGGGTTCTGTCGTCGCTAGCATCGTCAAAAATTAGCACTGCGCCGTATTTGGTGAGATTACGGACAACATAGCCAATTCTTTTCTCCTCATTTTTGGTAAAAATTACGAAAGCAATGTTTCTCATATTGTAATGGAATGAAAAAAATAATTTTAAGCCGAAAAAAAATCCACAGTTTTCTGCAGGCCGTCGCGCCAGTTAATGACCGCCCGCCAATTAATCTTCTCATTAGCCGACAAATCGGCCCGGGAATCCATTATCTCATTTCCGCGATAATTCAATCTGCCGAATGCCAGCGCAGAACCGCTTTTGGTGATTCCTTTCAAATAGGCGACAGCCTCTTTGATGGAAACAGAACGGCCGTGGCCAATGCCAAACTCTTGATAATTTTCTAAAACCGGATAACTCTTAAAAACCTGAACAAACGCCCGGGCCACGTCATCCACGAATATAAAATCGCGTTTCTGGTCTCCGTTGGTCAACTCTATATTTTTAGCATTGGAGAGCAATTCTTTAATAATGGCGGGAATAAATTTTTTGGCGCTGTCGCCCGGACCGTACATTTGTTCTATTCTTAAATTAAAAAATTTGATTTTTATCTGCGGCGCGGCGTCTCTAACTATGGCCAAAAAATCCTTTTTGGTTTTAACATAAAAATGCTCATGGCTGGCAAAGCTCATTTTATCGTTAAAAAAAGTATCGGCGTTAATGAAACATTGGACTCCCGCCTGCTCACCCGCAAGCAAAAGTTGAAGGGGCAAAAGCAGATTAACTCCGGCGATTTCGTGCCAGGGTTCATCGTTTCGGCCGTAGCAAGTGGCCGTATGGATTATAGCGCTGATTTTATACTTAAAAAAACACTCTTTCAAATCATCTTCGCCTAAAAAAATTTTCACTAACCGCGGATGATTCGCGAATGGTTTTAGGCGCTCGCCGGCAGAATTCCGGCGCACCAAAACAACCGCGCGACAGCCTTCGGCCAAAAACAATGCTGTCACTTTTGCTCCTAAAAAACCAGTGGCGCCGGTTATCAAAACTGTTTCCATATCATTTTTTTCTCCAGCCCATTTTTTTAAGAATCTTTTTTATCAATTCCTTGAAAGACACCCAGCAGCCGCGAATTAAAAAGTAGGCATAAACTTTAGAGCGCGAAATCGGCAAGCCATATAAATTTGCTATCCAGAACACGGCTCGGGCCGTGCCCACGCTACGTTTATAATTATTCTCAAGCCCCTGGTACGAATCCCAGCGCAAATTATCATTGCGCGTTTTTATGAATGGCTCGGCCAACAAGGCAAACCGGCTGTTCTTAAAAGCCTGCAACAAGACAAAAAAATGGATGGTGCTGGTGCCGATATACTCATTTTTTGTTTCAAAATCCAGCCATGTTTTTCTAAGAAATAACTGCGTGGACATGCCGCCGAAAAAACCGACTAAATCAAGATAATTTTTAATTGACTTTACAAAATCGGCTAAGGTATCGTAAACCGCATCCTTTTCCAATTTTTGATTTGGCTGCGACAGGACCGGTTCTTTAAGCCAGTGGTCATAACCCCAGCAATTAAGCATAAAATAGGGGGCGCCGATGGTTTTAATTTTTTCAAGCAATAACGCAAAACTGCCCGGGAAAAAACCATCATCATCGCCGATAGTCAAACAATACTGGCCCGAGCTTTGTTCAATGGCATTTAACAAATTCCGGTCAAAGCCCAGATTTTCTTGATTGCGCAAGTATCTGATATTGTCAAAATTTTCCTGGTAAGTTTTGACGACTGCCATGGTATTATCTGCACTGGCATTGTCGGAAATAACAACTTCAACTTGCTCGCAAACTTCCTTATTATCAAATTGGCAAACAATACTGTTCAAAAGGTCTTTCAAACAGTCCGCTCTGTTGTATGTTGGAACGCAAACGCTGATTATTTTATTGCCGGACATAACTGAGGCTCTTTAATTCTTTTGTAATAGAGATACCAAAGCAGGACAACGATAATAAACATCTCCAAAGATTTGAAAGCAAAAAGCGTCATCATGGGCTGACTGCCGAAGATGGGAAAGAGCAGCCACTGGGATATGGACAAATAAAACAGGGCCTGTAAAAGAAAATCATAAGCCGTAGACAAAGCCGGACGCATGTTCCAATAAGCGGTGAACATAAATAAATAATAAAGCCCATTATGCAGACCAGAAGCGGTGGGAAAAAATGAAACAAAAAACATTAAAGTCCCGAACTCCAGCAGAATTAAACTATTGTCGGCATCCGCTATTTTTTTTATCCTATTCATTCTATAGGTCAAGTAATAAAATGCCGCGGAAATAATTAAAATAAGCGTCAGCGCAATAGTCTGCGCTTGGGAAAGGCTTAGTAAGTGATAGGTAAAACGATTATAAAACAGGCCCCCCAAACTAGCGCTCCACCCGCCGGCATTGATTGAATCAGCGCCGAAACTGAACGTGGCGGCCATAAAATCCGTCAGCATGTCAAAACCAAACCACAACGTGAAAAAAGCCAGAAAAACCAGGGTGGAGTAAAAAACCGTTTTATTCTTGATGAAAAAATACGGCAGAAAAACTATCGGCATTAACTTGAACATGATGGCGGCGGCCAAAAGCAAGCCGGTAATTTTATATTTCTTTTTCAAATAGAACAGCAAACACAAGGAAAGCAAAAATATGACCGGCACATTTGTCTGCCCGTGGTCAAGATGAAGAAAAAAGAACGGCGAAAATAAAAAAACCAAAGCGGCAATGATAAAATACCACATTTTCTTGCGCATGAAACTGCTTAAAATATAAATGGACCACATAAACAGCGCTATCGTAAACATGCTATAGACAATCAGGGAAACATAAAAAGGAAGCAGGCTGAAAGGGATGAAAAAATAGGCCATGAGCGGGGGATAAACAAACTGAACAATAAAATGGGGCAGTGAAAGTTCGTTGGGATTGGGCTCGTTGGGCGAGGCGAAATAAAAATTCTTGCCCTGGCTCGCTTTCAAGCCAGCGTAATAGAAGAAATGATAATCTGAACCGCCGAGGCCGCGGCTAACGCTCGGCGAGAAAAGTTGGCGGTTGTCCAGTTGCAGGGGATACCAGCCGAAAACAGCCGTAATCACGAATAAAAAAACCAGCCCGCCCAAATAAAGGGCGAAAAACGGCGACCGTAGCCAGGTCTCTTTTGGCGATTCTTGATTTTCGTTAAGCATCATACGTAACCCCTTAAAAATTCATTAAAACATTCCACCACATACTCCAGCATCTCTTTGTTCAATCCCGGATAACAACCCACCCAAAAAGTGTTGTTCATGATGAAATCAGTATTTTTTAAATCGCCGACAACGCGGTAATTGATTTTATTGTCTATAAAATATGGCTGCTTCAATAGATTGCCGGCGAACAAATAACGGGTGGCAATATTATATTCCTGCAAAAACCGTACCAGCTGGTCGCGATTAAACGGCGCGTCTTCTTTGACAGTCAGCAAAAAGCCAAACCAGCTTGGCTCGGCCTTTTCTTCCCACACAGGCAAAACAAAATATTTTTCGTATTTTTTCAGGCCATCATATAAAATCTGAAAATTTTCCCGGCGCCTCTGTATAAAATCGTCAAGCTTCTCCAACTGGGCCACGCCAATGGCGGCTTGCAGGTCAGTCGGCTTCAAGTTATACCCGATTTCCGAATAAATATACTTGTGGTCATAGCCAAACGGCAACTGGCCCAATTGCCAGCCAAATCTCATGCCGCAGGTGTTATCATGCCCGGTTTTACAGCAGCAATCCCTGCCCCAGTCTCTGATAGACCTGATAATTTTGTTGAGCAGAGGGTCGTTCGTAAACACGGCCCCGCCTTCACCCATAGTGATATGGTGCGCCGGGTAAAAACTCAAGGTCGCCAGATGTCCAAAAGTGCCGGTTCGCTGGCCGTTAAAAGTTGACCCGAGGGCGTCGCAGTTGTCTTCTATCAGCCACAAATCTTTTTCTTTGCATAACTTTACGACAGCGTCAAGAGCAAACGGGTTGCCCAGAGTATGGGCAATCATAATGGCCCTGGTTTTTGGGCCGAGGGCTTTTTTAATTTCTTCAATGCTCGCGTTATAAGTTCCCAATTCCACGTCAACAAAAACCGGAACCAAGCTATTTTGAATTATCGGATTGACAGTGCTGGGGAAACCCGCGGCCACTGTAATAACCTCATCGCCGTCTTTTAATTTCTTATTCCCTAATCTGGGAGACCGCAAAGCCGCGACCGCCAAGAGGTTGGCCGACGACCCGGAGTTGGTAATATTCACATACGGCACTCCCAGCCAGCGGCCGAGCCTGGCTTCAAATAAGTCGGAAAATCTTCCCTCGGTCCACCAGCCATCTAGAACCGCTTCGGTCGCCAGCAAAATTTCTTTTTCGTCAAAAACTTTTCCAGAAATGGGAATCGATGTTTCTCCAGGAATAAATTTTTTAAACGGAAATTTTTCCCTATACTCTTGAATCAGCCTACTCTTCAATTCTTCGTTCATAAACAAAACGTTTGTTTAGATAAAAAGCTATGAAAGCCATGGGCAGAATCAGAATTGCTCCGGAAACATAATTGCTTACGCCTTTTAAGTTAAGAAAACAAAGAAAAACAAGATTGATTAAATAGGTAAAAGCGTAAACACCAACAAACTTAAAAAGTAAATCGCGACGGTAAGAGGCGAAGACCAGCCGGCCGACGGTCTGAAAATTGAACAAAACCCCCAAAATAGTGGCCAGGAGCGCGGCCAAAGCATAATGCAGGCCGAAAAAAATCATAAGAGCAAAAACTCCATAGCCAAAAATTGTGTTTATTCCGCCGACCGCTAAAAAACGGATGAATTTATTCTCAAAAATTCGCCTCAAATTCATACATTAAAATTTATTCTTTCCTTTTCAATCACCAGCGGCCGGTTTTTTACCTGGGTGTAAATGGCCGCGATATATTCCCCCAAAATGCCGACGAAAAAAAGCTGCATTGAGCCGAGAAAAAAGAACCCAATGATAAGCGGCGCCAATCCCAACTGGAATCTCTGCCAATAAATTAACTTATAAATTAAATAGGCGAGGCCGAGCGCGAAACTTAGGGCCGATAGGACAAAGCCAATAAAGCTGGCCAACCGCAAAGGCAATTTAGAGTGATTGACAAAACCCAGCATGGCCACGCCGTACATGGTATACCAATTCCTGCCTTTTGATTTTCCTTTCTTTCTTTCATTCTGCGTGTATTTGAGCTCGGCATGCTGGAAGCCAACCTCGTTAATCATGCCGCGAAAATAAGGATCCGGATCGTCAAATTTTCTGATGGCTTCAATAAACTCCCGGTCATAAAGCCCGAAGCCGTGAAAATTTCTAATCTGTTCAATATCCGCGATTTTCTTGATTAAAAAATAATACAGCTTGCGGATATTAAACATTATGCCGCCCTCCTCGCTTTTATTTTTTATGCCGACAACGACCTTGTAGCCCTCTTCCCATTTTTTGATAAAATCCTTCATCAGGGCAGGCGGGTCCTGCAAATCGGAGACCAGCGATATAACCGCGTCACCCCTGGCCTGCAGCAAAGCGTGATGCAGGGAAGAGGCATGAAAATTGCGCGAGTTAACTATAATTTTTACATGCTTGTCTGCTTGCGCGATGCCTTTTAGTATGTTCACGGTCTCATCCGTGGAAGCGTTATCAATAAAAAGATGCTCGTAGTCGTACTGGGGCAGCTGGGCGAAAATTTCTCTAACTTGCAGATAGACATCCTTAATATTTTCTTCTTCGTTGTACGCGGGGGTGACCACGCTGATTAATTTTGCCATAAAATTTTTCAGATAAAACTTTTTATCGTCCGGTAAAAACCGTCGCGCACGCTAAACCGGCATTGATAGCCAAGCTTTTGAATTTTTGCAATTGACAGTGTGGGTCTGACTTTATTCTTGTTTTCCAAATAGTCTTTGCCGGCCGCGCGCTTTTCGTAAATCACCTTTAATTTTTTTTCCGGCCACATCGCCACGAGCAAATTCGCCAATTCGCCTATGGATATTCGCCCGTTTTCATTGCCCACATTATAACTTTCACCCCGCTTGCCGTTTAATAGCACGTTAAAAAACCCGGCGGTAGCGTCGGCAATATAACAGAAAGTGCGCACCGGCGAGCCGTCGCTTTTAATCACTATGTCTTTATTACGAACGACATTTGAAACAAACTCGGCAAAAACCCTTTTATCATTTTCCAAGTCTATTGTGGGGCCGTAGGTGTGTTCGGGCCTGACGGCCACGGCCGGCACCTGGTACTGGTGATGCCAGCACTGGCACATATTTTCACCCATGCGCTTGCTTTCGCCATAACAGCTTCTGATGTCCATCTGATTCAAATACCCGCTGTCTTCTTCGCTGATGAGCGGCTTGTCCATGGTCCCGCAAACTTCCCCGCTGCTAAAAAATAAAAATCCCTTGGATTTCTTGGCTCTGGCCAATTCCAACAAATTTTTGGTGCCAAAAACATTCGGGGCTATCACTCCAACCGGGTCAATGCCGTAAAACTGGGAACTGGCCGGACTGGCGGCGTGGATGATATAATCAATGCTTCCTTCAAAATCCAATTTTTCGGTGATGTCGTCGCATCTTATATAAAAAAACGGCGAATCCAAAAAATCGCCAAATCTCTTTTTGGCTTTTTTCAAATTTCGGCAGAGGGCAATAATTTTTAAATTCAAGCCGGGAATTTTTTCGCTTAAAAACGCCAACATGAAAACCATATAAGACGCCAGCATCCCATTCGCTCCGGTAACCAAAACCGTGGCGTTTTTAAACTTCTCCCAATCTAAACCGCTTTGGTAAATAATTTCTAAATCTTCTTTAATGATATCATTCATGTTAATATATTTTGACTATTTCATTTTTTAGCTTCAATTCATCTTTTATTTGGCGTGCCACCTCTTCCTGATAAGAAAAAGTTGAGATTAAAATGGGGGCGTTTTCTTTGATTTCTCGCGGAGACTTGATTTCAACCCCGTTGATTTTCTTTCCGTGATATTTGACGTTTGAATCCACGAAATACAATACCTTGGCCAGGTCCAGGCCGGCGCCCACCAGGCGCTGGGTGTGCGTGCCCACGCCCCAAATGATTATTTTTTCGTGCTTGCCCAAAACTTCGCTCAAAAACTTGTTCACCTCGATGTCCAGTTGCGCGCATTTTGATATGTAGTCGCCGAGTTTCTTCTCGGTAATATCATCTTTGACAATTTCAGACTTAAGTTGAGGGGAAAACTTTGCTAAAACAAAAATGTCCGGGTCTATCGTCTGATTGACCGTGTTTTCATTTTTTTGCATTTCCACGATTTCAAAACCAAACTTCCCCAACAAATTTTTTAAGGACACATCGCTGAAATAATCAATATGCTCTATGCTGAACTGCTGAAACGGGGTAAAAATATACGAATCAAAACGCGTCGCGTCCGGCACCTCCACAAACAACAGACCGCCTTCGTTTAATAATGACTGAATTTTATCCACGGAGCCGCTAAAATCCACCAGGTGCTCCAATACAGCTGACAAAATTATTACGTCAAATTTGTTCTCCGCGCTAAAATTGGAAATTGTGTCAGCGACGGCGTCAATGCCGTAGAGTTCCTTTACTGTTTTGACGCAAGTCGGCGAAGGGTCAATGCCCAAAAGATTGACGTAGCCTTTTTCCTTGAGCATATTGAGCAGACAGCCAGTGGAGCATCCAATGTCCACTATTTTGGCGCGCTTGTCTTTGAGATGGGGAACCAAAAAATCAATAATCTTTTTAAAATATTTTTGGTAATCCTCCGAAACAACGCCATCCTTATAATTAAACTCCCACTTGGACATTATTTCATAGTATTTATTAAATTCCTCTTGTCCGGGAATATTATCAGCAAAAACAAAACCGCATTTTTGGCACACCACAACATCATAGCCGTCCATTATGGCAATGGCTTTATTGCCGAAATTCTGTCTAAAAAATTTTTTCTTTCCCTCGGATAAACAAATCGGACAAGGCCTAAGCATATTTAAGATTGATAATGTTGTTTTAACCTTTCAGCAGCGCTGTTTAAGTTATCCTCCGGGAACAATCTGTATTTAACAATATTGCAGTCCGCGCATGGCCCGCCCAAGATTTTGGCTCCTTCCAGCATTGTCCTTCTAAATTTTTGAAAGACAGGACCATTCCAGATTTCGGTTACTGATTCTTTGTTGCAATCGCCCATAATGCCCGGATAATCCCAAGAATAGCAAGGAACAACCTTTCCGTCCGGATTGATTTGCATGTGAAAAAAAGGCTGGGGGCAAATTTTAACTTCCGAAACAGGCAGGCCAAACTGGGTTAGGTTCATTTCTTTGGCGCCGGGCATTTCTTCGTAATTCACACCGGCGTGGATGGGCACGGTATGCTCAACGGCTATAGAATCGCAAATGTCTCCAAAAATATCATAAAATTTTTCTTCGTCTTCTTTGTTGTCCAAAGCCGTGTCCACGATTTTGAAATAGGCGTGCGCTTGGCCCTTGTGCTCGTAAAAATATCGTAAATTTCCCACGAATTTTTCAAAATCCAAATTAGCTTGGGAAATTTCTTGATATTTTTCCGCCGTAGTGCCCTGCAAAGAAACCACCAGCCGGTTCAACCCGGCAACGAGCAAGGCGTCGCTCATTTGCGGGGTAAGCAAAGAGGCGTTGGTTAAAATTTCAATAACATTCGCTATCTTTTTTTCGGCCGTGTAGCGCACCATTTCCACAATGTCTTTATGCAAAAGCGGCTCGCCGATGCCGACAAAACGGATAACCTTGATTTTGCCGGGGAATTTGGCCATGTCATCCACGCATTTTTTGTACAAACTTAAATCCATCATTATTTTATCGGAAATAAACCCGCGCTTGGAAGGCTCCACTGAAAAAATACAATAACAACACTTAAAAACACAGGCGTAAATGGGGAAAATTTGTACAGCAAAAGGCGTGTCCAAAGGAAGCGCTTCCGAGAGTGGAGTTCTTTTGCCTCCCGGGGCTTGTCCACCTATATTTTTTGCTTTCATACCAAGGGCGCTAACGCGAATTGCTCGGCGTATTTTTTCCAAAATGCCGATTGAGAAACTATGGCATTATATTTTGACCTGTATTCATCGTACTTATCCGCCTGGTTCATCATTTTATAACATTTGGCCGCGAAATAATAAGCAAAGGCATGGTCGTCTCTCGCTTGAATCGTGTTGGCAAAACCCTTCAGGGCCGTGGCATAATTGCCCAGCCGGAATTCCGTGTTGAGCGCGAAATTAAGTTCCAGATTCATGGTATAGGCTTTTTCCTGAATATATTCCGGGGTAAAATCATCGGTCCCGATAACCGCTCTCTTAAAATCACAGCTCATGTAATCCCCCTTGATAAAATTTTTCTGCAGGCACGTATCCAGCATTTCACTGCCCACCAGGGGCGTGGCCATGCTGATTCTAAACCAGGAGGCGTTAAGCGTTTTCAAAAAAGCCAGGGCATCTTCAATATCCTGTTTGGTTTCCCCGGGCAAACCGATGAGTATGGACACGTCCGAAGCAATGCCCAGCGCGCGACAATCGCGCAGAACCCGCGACACTATGGAGAGATTAAGCGGCTTGTGCATAATCTCGCGCAGGACCCGTTCACTGCCCGATTCCACTGACAGTATCAAATTATCCATGCCGGTGCTTTTTAGCGCTTCCAGCATTTTATAATCCAGCGCGTACAAGGCCAAAGAAGACGGGAAAAAAGACGTAAGCTTCAACTCGTTTAAGATATTCACGATTTCAAAAGCCCTGTGCCTGTTCACCAGCAAATGGTCGTCAAAAAACACCGCGGTCTGGGCGCCGTACTCGTCCCGCAGGCGCATCAAGTCCTCGCGCACTCTTTTCAAACTGTGAAAGCGCACGACCCGGCCGTGCACGGTGTGCGAAGCGCAAAAACAGCATTTATGCGGGCATCCCCGCGACGTCATTATGGGCATGCCTTTTTTTTGCCGTTCTTTTTCCAGGGGAAACAGGCCCAACAGCGAATGCTCGCGGTAATCATCCGCGTTGAGAATGCTGAAATCATAAAATGGAATTTCATCCAAATCTTCAATAAAATCAAACTGGAACATCTGGTTGTTTTCGGCTTTTTCCCTCGTAATCCAGCTAAGATGATTGCGCAGTAATGCTTTTTTATCCCCGGCTTTGACCAGCGCGAGCAGGGGTTTTTCCGCCTCGCCATAGCAAATCGCGTCAAAGCAGTCGCTGGCCTTAAACATTTCCCGGTACATATTGGTTGGCACCCCGCCGCCGGCCATGAGCATAGACGCGGGGAAAATTTTGCGCGCCGTTGCCGCCAAATCCAGCATATTGTAATAGGCCGGGGCAAACAGCGCGGATATGCCAACCATGGTGGGAGCGAAATCTTTCCACTCTGGCGCGGAAAGAGTTTCAAAAAATAATTCGGCAAAAGAATTATAATTAAAACTTTCTATTTTATTCAAAACCACGTTAAAATCCAGCAGCCTGACTTCCACCGGCGCGTTTTTTTTCAAATAAGCGCTCAGCGAAATAAGCCCGATAGGCATTTCGGTAAGCACGCTACCGTAGTTTCCCGTCCTTTTTTGCACGACGCGCTCATTAAAAGCGGGCCGAACAAAACTTTCAAACTTAATGTAAGGCGGGACGATAAATAAAATTCGTTCCATAGTAATAGACTTATTCATTCTCAAACAATCGCGGGTCTTCGTGAAACGGCTTCCGTGTTTTGTCTTCATCCGTAAAAACCTCGGCGCACGGCACCGGCAATGGCTTGCCGTAAACGCGCGGCTCCAGATATTTTTTCATGAATGCGCGGTCTTCGGCAATGGTGCAGGTGTCCACGTACTCGCCGAAATACTTGATGTCAAACCCGCGCTTAATAATGTCTTTCAGCGGCTCTTGCAAAACATTGCCGATGGACACGTGAATGTAGGGGCAGGGCAAAACATCGCCGTATTGGGTGACGGAAAACATGCCTTTCAAAGCAATACAGCCCATATTCAAGCCATAGGCCGGGGTCAAATGCGTGAAGACCTTGTATTTTTTTTCCAGCTCGCGCATATAGGCCATGTCTTTTTTATCCACCAGGCCGTCATATTTTCTTTCCCAGTTGCCCACGGGCTTGGCATAGCTGACAAATACGCCAATGCCCTTATCAGTAAAGTATTCCAAAAATTTTATGAACTCATCGGAATACAAACGGTCTTTCCAAACAACGGTCTGCATAAAAACATCCAGCCCGGCGGTCTTGGCATTATCCACCGCTTTCAGCACGCGCTCGTATGCGCCGGGCGCGTGCCGAAACTCATCATGGCTTTTGGCGTCAAAGCTGTCCAGGCTGATTTGCATGCGGTCCACGCCAATGCTTTTGAGATGCTTGGCGCGCTCTGCGGTCAGCAGAAAGCCGTTGCTGTCGCAGTTGATGTAAAATTTTTGCGGGTCAATGGCCGCCACCAGGGCGTCAAAATCCTTGAAAACGAGCGGCTCGCCGCCAGTGATGGTTACCCGCGCCAAACCCAGCTCGTCGGCCTGCCGAAAGAGCTCGCGCACGTCCGCGATGGTCATCTCGCGGGCGCCGTCGCTGCGGCTCTGAAATCTTTTGATGGAGCAATGCTCGCACTTGAAATTGCAGGTGTAATTGTATTGAAATTGAATAATGGCAATGCTTTCGCCGCGCCTAATTTTTTCGTCAAATTTCAAAATTTTTTCGTAGACGAGCGGCTTATTTTCTTTCAGATAATTGCGCTTGCCCTGTTCACGCTGGGAAAGTTGCTCCATAATCGTAATGAGTGAACAAAATTGTTTTGAATATCAAAACAATTTTTGAACGAATTAGATTATATGCCTAAAGGCATATATTTTTTATTGTTAATTTTGTTTTGATACCAGGCAAATGTTTCTTTGATTCCTTCCGCAAACGGGTAGCGCGATTGCCAACCCAACACCTTGGCCGCTTTTTCAAAATTAAGGCTCTGCTCGGGAATTTCATTTTTTTGATTGTTCAAAATTTCGTGTTTAATTTTTACGCCGATAATGTCGGAAATTTTGGCCACCAAATCCAAAACCGAAAAATTCTGGCCCGAGCTGAAGTTAAACGCCTCGCCCCTGGCCGCGGCAATGTTTTCGGCCAGGCAAAGATAGCCGTCCACCACGTCTGGCGCGTACACATAATCCCTCTTAAAATGCCCGTCGCTGCGGATTTGTAAAACTGAATTTTCCAGCGCGGCTTTCATTATCCCCGGGATAATGCGGTTGAAATTCAAATCACCGGGCCCGTAGATATTGCCGAACCGGCTCACAGTGGCCGGCAGGCCGTAGGTTTTGGCGTATGTTTGCGCGAGCAAATCAGCGCAGGATTTGGACGCGTCATAAGGATGATCGCCGGCCAGGGCCTGATTTTCCTCGGCCAAAAGGCAGTGCTTGCCATAGGCCTTGTCGCTGGAAGCCACTATCACGGCGCGGGTAGAGGGCGATAAACGCGCGGCTTCCAAGATATTGACCGTGCCCATGATATTTGTATCCAATGTTTCGTAAGGATTAACATAGGCCGTGGGCACGATGGGCTGGGCCGCCACGTGAAAAATATAATTTATTTCATGCTTGGAAATTAAATCAAACATCCTTTCCTTGTCTTTCAAGTCTCCGTACGAGCAAACCACCTGCTCATCCAATTTTTCCGAATAAAACAAAGACAACGGATCGCGGCTGCGGCACAAACAAACGATTTTAGCGGGCTTTAATGCCAACAGCCGGCTCACCAGATGCGCACCGACCAGTCCGGCGCCGCCGGTAACAAAAATATTTTGTCCGGTTAAATGCGACATAGAGGATTTGTTTTTGTTTCATGCCAAACTTTCCAAAACGGGTCTTTGTGCCACAGCTCGTTCATGTCCTCCACTTCCTTATACGTATCCATGCATTTCCACTTGCCCTGATGCGCGTAAATAGAAAGCTGACCTGCCCTGGCCAGGGGAGCAAAGATTGATTCAATCATGCTATTTTCAGTCAACAAGTCAAAGATGTCTTTCTTGAATATCATAAAGCCGCCGTTGACATAATCAGAATCGCCCGACCGCACTTCATTGTAATCAGTCACCTTGTGCTGAAAAAAACCGCGCAATTTTTTGGTCTGATGGTCTATGTCCAGCATGCCAAAGCGCGAAGTGAGCTTGATGCCGGTAATGGTGCCCAAAGTATTCTGATTTTTATGAAAATTGAGCAAATCCTGGATATTGATGTCTCCTACCCCGTCGCCATAGGTTACCATAAATTCTTCATCGCCGTCCAGATATGGCCGCAGGCGGCGCACGCGCTCGCCGGTCAGGCTCTCGGGGCCGGTTTCGGCGAAGGTTATTTTGAAATGGTCGCAATCATTGTTGTGAAAGGTGACTTCGTGATTGTGAGTGTCCAGCGTAAAATCATTCGCCAGACTGCGCCAATTCAAAAAATACTGCTTGATCATATCGCCCTTGTAGCCCAGCGCCAGAATAAATTCATTGAAGCCGTAATGGGCGTATATTTTCATGATATGCCACAATATCGGCTTGCCGCCCACCAAAACCAGCGGCTTTGGCTTAAATTCCGTTTCCTCCTTCATGCGCGTGCCTATGCCGCCGCATAAAATAATGGTTTTCATACAAAATTACGGTTAAAATTCCACCCAGCTATTGGCAAAAACGCTGTCATATTTATTAAAATTATTCCAATTCTTGGGAGCGATAACTATTTTGGCGCGGTTGGTATTTAGCCAGGCCGCCCACCAGCTAAATGTGCTGGACGACATAATACTGTGTTTGCACAAACTCATCAGACGTAGGTCAAGATAGGAATTTTTGCCAATATTATTGTCAACAATGACGCACTGCGCCGGTATTTTTAAATTTGCTTTGGCCCAACTGGGGTCATCGGAAAAAATAAAAAAAACCGGCTCGCTTACTTTTTTTAATATATATTCACAAGCCTCCTGACAATAGCGCAAATCCCGCTTTTGCGCAAATGCCGCCTTGGCCGGGTCGCCCTGAATATGGTCGCCGCGGCGGATATGAAGAAAAACCGAATTAGTGGCGGCTATCATGTTGGCCAATTCTTTGTTTTTCCCGGCGAGCGGCTCCTGGAAAGAAAAATCCCGCCTGATAGCATCGGCCGCGTCCGCGAAATAATTTTCATGGGCCCAAATACCGGACAGATAGGCCTTTTTTCCCAAACCCAAAATTTTAGGCTCAAAGCATTTGGGAGCAGCCTCTTCTATCACATAGCCGCGCTCAAAAATTTTCGCCAGTTTGTTCAATAAAAAAGCTATGACAAACGCCAAATTATTAAAATAAAAAGCGACCCTGGATAAAAAAGTAAAATTTGCTTTAAGATTAAAAATACCCAGCCCATAACTGCGAAAAGTAAAATCTTTTCTCGGCAAACGATGCAATAAAAAAGTCAGGTCAAGTTTTAATTTAACACCCCGCTTCAAAGCCAAGCGCCGGGCGCAAGCGTATTGAAACATCTGATTGCCAAGCCCGCCGATAAGTTTAACTGTTATCATATAATTGACTATACCCCCGCGATGGATCCCGACTCAGTCGGGATGACAATCGGCTTCACAAACCAAAAACAACCACAGCCATAATCCTGGCTGTCGGCCAATGCTTTGGGCGGATTGATTACCAGCTCGCCGTCGCCGGCGCGCGGTATCAAAGCAAATTCTTTAAGCTCCAGTTCCTTAAAATATTCTTTGACCTGCTCGTAACTGTAAATGCGATGCGCGTTAAACATTATCTTTGGTTTGCCAATCGGCGCCACAAACAGCAAGACGCCGCCCGGGGCCAAGACCCTTTTTAATTCGGAAATCGCCTTCAAATCACCATCATAATCCAGTTTATCGCCATAGCGCCCCAGGCCAACATGCTCTATCACGTGCATACAGGAAAGCGATTCAATTTCATTGTCCTTAAACGGCAATTTTGAGACATCGGCCTGGCCGCAGGTGAGGCCCGACAGCGCCAAGGGCGCGGGGCGAAAATCATAAAAGCGCACGGGCACAAAAGCCGAAACCAAAGCACAAAAATACAGGCTGGAAGAAATGTCAACGTGAAAAGCCGGCCTGGCGGCGGCCAATACTCGCGCGGCCCAGGCCGTGTGATAAATATAGTGCCGGTCAAAGCCGGTTTGGGCCGTGGCTTCGCCGATGATGGGCAGAAGGTCTTTCCAGCCAACGGCCAAACGCGGCGCTTTGCCTGCCAAAGAACGAAAGTAAAACCAATCGCGGAAAAACCTCGGATAGAGCAAAAATCTCTTTAAGCCGTAAATTTTTAAAAGCAAATTAGCCAACATTCTGGGCATTCGGTGGTAAATTTTTTTCAGCCATTCCCTGTTCATACCGAGGGTCTTTTAAGCAAAAATCCGAATAAAATTGACCGGGCGTGCGGCCTGGTTTTTTTGAAAAATAATATGGACAAGGGTATTAGCGAGTAAGAAATCAATGTCGCCAGGGCCGCGCCGCTTGTGCCATACCGCGGTATGAAAAGCAAATTCAAGAGCACATTGGCCAGCATGCCGATGCAATTTATATAGAGCGAAACGCGGGTCAAATTTTCCACCAGCAAGTACTGGTTGATGACCGTGCCCAGCGACACGGCAAAACCGGCCCAGATATAAATTTTCAGCACCGAGACTGACTCCAAAAACTGCGAGCCGTATAAAATTTTGATAACCGGCTCGGCAAAAAAATACAGCGGTAAAATCACCAAAAAAGAAACGTAAATAATCAGCGAATACAGCATGGCCAGCCGGCGCCGGTAAATCAGCTCATCGGTTTTTTTGGCGTTGACTATGGCCGGAAAAATAGAGCCCACGATAATGACCGGAACAAAGTACCAAAATTCCGACAAACGCACCCCGGCGTCGTACAAACCCACGGCCGCAGCGCTCATCATATTCTTTAGCATCACCTGGTCAATCCTGGAATAGGCAAAGGCGAAGGCGCTCGCCAGCATCAGGGGCCACGAATCTTTCAACATGGCCACAGCCAAAAAACGATTAAACGACCAATTGAAAATGGACAGACCCTGTTTTTTGTATAGAACAATATAACTGACGGCGTAAACAACGGATTCCAGCACAAACACGCCCACGAAATAAATAAGCTTTAATTTTAGAAATATAAACAACAGCTTGACGCCGGATAAAAACAGGCCGATAAAAACGGCGTTGAGAGTGGCTTTTTTTGACAAGACCTTGGCCTGAAAATGATAATAAATAATCTGAAAGGACTGGAAAATAAACGACAGCGAGGCGAAAATAATCAGCAGATTCGTATAAAAATCATTGTTGGTGAACTGAATAAAAAAAATAATGAGCAGTATAGCCGCGGCCGCGCCGGCGAATCTTAAAAACAAGGCGCTGCCGAATAATTCATTTTGTTTTTCCGGGGTTTTGACCAGCTCGCGCAGAAGAATATTGTCCACTCCCAGATTGGTGATAAAAGAAAACAAGCCGACAAAACTTAACACATAAGAGAGCAGGCCGTAATTGTGTGGGCCCAGATAGCGCACCACGTAAACGCTGACAAAAAAAGATATAAACAGGCCGGCAATTTTGCCCACGAAATTCCAGGAAGTATTTAAAAAATATCTCTTAAATCCGTCCGAAACAACGGCGGCGGAAAAATGGGCGGGCGCCACTCGCTTCACGACGGCTAAAACCATTTTTTCTATTTTCTCAAAAAACATAGACCCTACCAATTTTTTGTTTTTTCAACGGTTTTTCTTTTAACTTTCTGATACAAGTCAGTGGCTCTTTCATCTATGGTCGGAGACAACATTTTGAGAAGCACGTGCCCCAAGATGCGGTACTGCTTGCCGATTTTGTTGGCGCGCAGCAACCCGCGCTTGATTAAGCGCTTCATGGTGCTGTTGCTGATTTTGAGGAGCTGTTGGGTTTCGCTGGTGGTATAAACCTCGTTTGGTTTGATTTCCGACATACCGATTGTCATTCCTGCGCAAGCAGGAATCCAGTTAAAAATATTTCTCCAGCCATAGTATACCATCAGGTGTCTTTGGGTGTCAAACGATGCCAGTAGGACTTATCCACAAGCAGGAGAAACTTGACCAAAATCGTAATATTTGAGAACATACTGTCATGAAACTCACCATTTTAGGGTCTGGAACAGACGCGTCGCATCTGGCCGGGATTGCCAACCGCTTCCCGCCGGGTTTTTTGGTTGAGTGGAATGAACACAAACTGCTGATTGAATGCAGTGAAGGCATTCGCTTTCGCCTGGAAAAAATCGGGGTGGACTACGCCGACATCAGGCATCTGGCCATTAGCCACGCGCACCCCGACCACTACGCCCTGCCGCAATTTCTGCAATCGGTCTGGAATAAAATCATGTGGAGCGGAAAAAATTACGACCATGAACTGGAAATTTTTTGCACCAAAGATATAGCGGACAATTATAATAAACTGTGGAATTTGTATCGGCCCGGAGAAGATTACCTGCCCAAGCCAAAGTTGATTTTTAAGCCGATGTCTAATGGCGAACAATATGAATTAGGCGGGGCAAAATTGTCGGCCGCCAATGTTTCGCACAGCAAGATGGACGCGCTGGCCTTTCGTCTGGAATTAAACAACCGCGCGCTGGTTTATTCGGGCGATACCGATGATTGCCTGGGCATAAGAAAAATCGCGAAAGACGCTGATATTTTTATTTGCGAATGTTCAGCGCTGATTGGCGCTGAAAAAACATCGCTGACCACGCATTTAAATCCGTTTCAAATTGGCGCGATTGCGCGCGACTCGGCTGTAAAAAAATTAATATTAACGCATTATTCCGGTTTAAATAGCGACGAGGAAATGACCAATGAATGCCGGCGGGCCGGGTTCAAAGGCGAGATAACCATAGGAAAAGATTTTCAGACCTTTGAAATATAATCTTTATAAAAAAACTTCCACTGATTAAGGTGGAAGTTTTTTAAATACTTTCATCAGACCACTCGCCAACCGTGCACCCTTGTGGTGTATGGCTAACGAGTAGGTGGCCTGATGAAGAAAGAACAACGCGCCGCCCACTCGCGGGGATTCTACCGGACCAACGAATTCTGAGCAACGAGACCTCCGTCCACCACGATCTCTTGGCCGACGATATAGGAGGCCGCGGGTGATGCCATGAAAGTGACCACCGTGGCGACCTCTTTCGGATTCGCGAACCGGCCGATCGGAATCTTCTTCCCCCAATCGGAAAGTTCGGTCTCGCTCATGCGCATCGTGCCACCGGTGTCGCGAGTAGCGCCGGGGGCGACTGCGTTCACACGGATTCCGAAGGGCGCCAGCTCCACGGCGCGGCATCGCATATACCCGACGAGACCGCACTTGGACACGTCATACGCGCAATCGCCGGCAAAGGCGACCCGCGAATGCACCGAAGTGATGAAGATGATTACGCCAGCACGGCGCTTCTTCATTCCCGGAATCACCGCTTCGGTGACGTTACGCGTGCCGTTCAGGTTGGTAGCAATGACATTTTCCCAGTCATCGCCGCTGGTGATGGCGGCGTTGTTGACCAGGATGTCAAGGTGTCTCGTCTCCAGGCCGGAAACCTGGGTCTTGTCGCGAATGTTCACGCGCTCGTATGTCGCGCGCATACTTGCGTATGCTTCCTGCGTGACTTCATCCGCGGGCGGAGCAAGAATGTCAAAGTTTAACACTCTTGCCCCCAGGGACAAGAACTCATTTACGACGGCGGCGCCGATTCCCCGCGAACCACCGGTGACCAAAACCGTCTGTCCGCTGAACTGCTTCGTCATTTCTTCTCTCCGTGATAGAGTAGGTCAGAGCTTGACCCCATTTTCCAGGTACACCAGCTCGATGGACTGGCTGTCCGATGTTTGACAGGCTCGTAAGGCCAAGGGAGCGTAATAAAGACGGTGGTTTTCCTGCATATTGGCAGGCAAGCGATTGGCTGAGAACCATCGTCTGGTTTCGTCTTCCTTCGGCTCCTCATCGAACCATACCAGGTTGATCCACGAGATGCTCGGGATTCCGTATCCGTGATTGCCCCGGGCTATATCCCAGACCTCGGCGATGCGGACGAAATGAATGCCTTTCGTGCCGTTGAACTCGAGTCGATCAGCCGTTTCCTGTTCCGTCTCCCACGGACGCAAGTACGAACCGATGAAGTGCCACTCGTTTTGGAAGCATTCTTTTGCCGAGCGGAGACGCATGAAGAACTCAAACTCGCCCGATCGATTGCGCCGCATCGGAATCGCTTCGAACGCGATATTATTCGATTTCCGGGCGATGGAGAGCCAGAACTCGTGCCCAAACGCCCCCTTGGTTGGCACGATATCAATCAGTTGGGCCACCGTTTGTTTGAACAGCTGGGGGTCAGCTTGCCACACCTCCTCGAGCAAGCGCTTGGCGACCAGCGCCTTCAATTTCAGAGCATCACTCTGAACCACTACAATCTCTTTTCCGCTCATCGTTTCACCCCGATGTTCGTTGTGTTGTAAATGATTTTGGTCAAAGCCAAAATCATCTCACCCTAACATACACCGATAAAAAAATCAAGGCCTTGAGCCCTGATTTTGCGATTTTGACTGAATTCTGTTTTACCCCCTCCCTGTCACCACACCAAAATTTTTGGTGTGGTGACAAGCCTCCCCCTTGTCAAGGGGGAGGAATTCATCCCATCACCCTCTGCCAAAATCCCCTGTGCCCGTCAATAATATTCTTGGGCATGGTTTTGAAAAATCTGCCTTTTTTCGGCTTCATAATAGTCCGGCACTCAAACACCAGCGACACTGTGTGCCCGCGCGAACCCTGGCTGCAATCATTGGCAAACAAAAATTTGGAATCGCTGACATTAATCCCCAGCTCTTTCCAGGCCACGGCCTGGATGCGTTCGTCAAAGCTCTCGCGAAAGCGCAGAAGACCGCCCGGGAAATGCCAGCCGCGCCACCACTGGTCGTCGCGCCAGGTGAGCAACACGCCCCGCGGACTCTTTATCACCAGCTCTACGGCCGCAAAAGTTACTACGCCGAGCAGAGCTTCAAAAACCGGCTGTGGCAGGCCCTCGTGAGGGTTGTCTATTTTTTTCAGCAGGACGCAAAGCTGTTTTAATTCTTTCGCGTTTAACATACGATACCAGTATACATTTTTTTATTTAAAAAAACAATCAACGCGCGCGAACCATAATAACAATGGCAAAAAAAAGAAAAATTACGGCGGCAATCATCCGCGCGCGGGGCTTGCCGCCAATGCCTTTCCATTCTCCGGAAATAAAGCCGGCGCCCTGGCCGCCCAAGATCTGCATGGCCTGGGCAATACCCACTCCCACCGAAGCCCCGACCGCTCCCAAAGCCACCATGCCCAGACCCTGCAAAGCAAAAGCGACAATCAGTTGCGAACCTATCAGAAGAGCCAGCGCGGCCTCGGATTTTTTTTGAAAAAAAACCGACCAAGACCTTTTTCTTATGATCAGCCAAACCGGATAGGCCAAATTTATCACGGCGCCGCCGACAAATCCGCCGGCCCAGACGCCAAAATTGGCGGATATAACTCCGGCGCCCTGGGCTTTCATGGCCGCGATAATCGGCCCCTGGCTGTAGACAAAAGCCAGCGACGGACCCACTGAAAGCGCTCCGGCGATGATGGCCATTACCAGTCCGCCGCGAAAACTACCCGCTGGCGCGCAGACAACCGTTGGATATTTTTCAGACCGCTGATTTGCGATTTTTTCCCGGCCAAAGCCGGCCAACGCCGCCAAAAACACGCCGCCCAGCATTATCGCCACGCCCGAAAGCACGGTTAGCCCGGCCAGAGAAAAAATATCCGGGGAATTTTCAAATAATCCGGTGCCTTTGAAAATCATGGGCAATATCACGGCCAGAGAAGCGCCCACGCCCGTCAGTATGGCGCCGGTCAAAGACAAACCAATGCGCTCGGCACAGCGGCCGGCCAGTACATTGGCCACTCCCCAGCCCACCGCGAAAAGATTGGAAATAATTAGAGGCTTCCAGCCGACCGCGGCATAAGCGGCCCACGGATTGCCCACCCCGGCCAGCACCACTACCCATGGGATAATAAAAAGCGGCAACATACCGATAAACCAGTAGTGCTCAAACTTGTACTGGCGCATTTTTTTCATCGGCCACAAGGCGCTGCCGGTGCCCAGGCCGGCGATGGCGGAAAGCGCGACTCCTGAAAATATGGAAGACATAAGTGTATTAAAGAATATCGTAAAACGGCCATTACCGGCTGATTGGCGGAATAATAATGACGATAGGGGCGGCCCTCATCGTGCTAAGCAGAAGATGAATTTACATATGGTATTTCCGCGTACAGGCCGGCGGACCATTTCTCGGGCATTTTTTGATCGGGATCAATCATCAGCTCGCAGACAATCGGCCCGTCAAAATCCATAACTTTTTTTACCTTGTCCAACTCGCTGTCATTGTTAATCCGCTCAAAGGCAATGCCCCAGGCCGGAATTAGTTTGCTGAAATCCGGAATGCTCACTCCTGTCTCTGGGTCTGAAGCAAAAATCTTTTTAAAGAAATGCGTGTGCGTGGCCCGGATGGAATAATAGCCATTGTTGTTGACAATAAAAATTTTAAGCGGCAGTTTGTGATGAACCACGGTTTGCAATTCCTGTAAATTCATCATTATGGAACCGTCGCCTTCACTGCAGATGACGGCCTGGCGGCCACGCGCGATGCTGGCGCCAATGGCCATGGGCAGGCCCGAACCCATATGACCCAAACCGGCGTTGGTGAGAAACCGCTGGCCGCGGGAAACTTTAAGCGCCTGGTGAGGGGTAAGCGAAGCCATGCCATTGGCCGTGGTGATATCCAAACCTGGATTCCGGCTCCCGGGCCGGAATGACATGTTGCATGCGCCTATCTCGCGCCAAAATTTGTAGACATTCAAATATTTCGGGTCGCAGGCCAAATCAGCGGGATTGAGCGGCTCCACTTTCACGTCCCAGCGATTGAGGGTGATGTCTTGTTTGTATAATTCATCTAAAAATACTTTGGCATCGCAATGCACAGCCAAATCCACGGATAATTGTTTACGTTTCATTTCATTGTCATCAATATCAACCATTATTTTTTTTGCGTTCGGCGCGAATTTATTGTAGTCCCATGAAACTTGCGTGAGTTGCATACGCTCGCCCACGATAAGCAGAAGGTCGCAGTTGTCTGCCGCGTAATTGGCGGCTTTGTTACCCGGCATTCCCTGCCTGCCCAAATAATAGGGATAGTCGTAAGTGACTAAATCATCAGCCGTAAAAATTGGCGTAACCGCGTTGATTTTAAATTTATCCAAAGACTTCCACAAAATTTCTTCGCCCCCGGCCAGACGTATGCCATTGCCGGCGATGAGCAGGGGGCGTTTGGCTTCGCGTAAAAGTGTGACGATTTTTTCCATTGTCGCGCGCTCCAGCGAACCTGGATTCCAGCTCTCGGGCTGGAATGATAAAAGTGTGTCCGGGTCAATTTCCGCGGCCTGCACGTCCAAAGGAATTTCCACAAACACCGGGCCGGGCCGGCCGTGGGTAGCTAAATACAGGGCTTTTTCCAGATGATAGCGAATTTCATTTTCATTTTCCACGGTTACGGCGTACTTGCAAACCGGCTTGGCAATATCAATGACGTTTAATTCCTGAAAGCCGATGGCGCGCACTACTGGTTGTCCGTTGGCATCGCGAGGCGTGATGTCCGCTCGCTTCACTTGTCCGGCAACAACAAACATCGGGATACTGTCCAGCCAGGCCCCGGCCATGCCGGTTACCGCGTTGGTGCCGCCCGGGCCCGTGGTTACCAGAGCGACCCCCGGAGAATTTTTTATCCTGCCATAGCCCTCGGCCGCGATGGCCACTGCCTGCTCGTGATGACAACAGTAAGATTTGAGGTTTGACCGGCCCAGTGAATCCACCAGGTGCATAATGCCGCCGCCCGAAACCAAAAAGACCGAGTCAGCCACTTTTTGTTCAATAAATTGCCAGACGTAGTCGGATAGTTTCATACACTAGAAAATAAGAAATTCAATCGCTTTATATACGCGGTCAACTGGTGATAACTCGGCATCCAACAATATATACGGCGGCTGATCCGGATTTTGTTTTTGGCCGGCAAACTCGTCAGAATTGGTAAAGCTGTAGGGGAAGCTCAACAGGCCTTCATCATTGCCGAGCGGCATATCCCCAAAAGTGGCCACTTCATCTTCTTTAAAACCCAGTATCTTCAGCACGGTTTTAATGGCCACGGTCTTGCTGTCTTCATGCAGTTTTTTTGTCATGTGCACATAGGTATCATCGCCGGCGGCCGCGGTGAGCTCATTGCCCAATTCGGCGTTAAGCTCAGCCACCAGCTGGGCATGAATTGTTTTGTCTTTGGGCAAAACAAAAGTTACCTTGGCCTGCTCGGTGAAAAATTCCCCGTCAGCCGGGCGGCAGACGTCAATCATTTCAGCCGGCACATAGCCCTCCCAGCTATCCAACAAAAATTTTCTAAATGTCTCAATGCCTTTCTCGGCCAAGTCAGCGCGAGTGATGCCCAGATTGGCGTAGACTTTTTTCCCGATTTCCACCGCTTTCAAAATTTGCGGCATTTCCAGGCCGTGATTATATATCTCAATCAACTGGTCTTTTTTTACCTCGTACAATGTGGTGCTATTGCCCCCGGCCACAAAGCTGGGCACAGACACATTTTCTTTATTCAACAGCTCCTGCAAGGGCGGCACCAACACCTTGATGGCTGTGGCCGCGCGCGCGGAAATAAAAGCCACTGATTTGTTTTTCTTTAAAATTTTATCCACCAACTCAAAAACCTGGGGCTGTTTGTGCGTGGCATCGCCGAGCGTGCCATCGTAATCCAAGCCGAACAATTTGATTTTTGTTTTTGCTTCCTCTAATTTGACCTGCGCGATTTCGGAGTGATTCATAACTTTAGCTCAAGTAAGCGCCGTCTGGATGTGCTCGCAGCGGCTTGTGGCGCCCAGAGCGCCACGCCCGAGCCCTCGCGGGCGAGGAAAGCGAGAGCACATCAAGACGGCGCGAACGAGAAAATTAAAGTACCCAATAAGTTAAAATTGTTTTACGATTTTTGTTTTGCGCGATGCTTTCGTCGGCGTAGTAAGAATCATCCTTATAGTGAGTGGTGGAAATTTCTTCAAACACGCAGCCGTTTTTGGTGGAAAACCCGTGCGCTAAATCGCGCTCTATCGTCACAATATCGCCGGGCCCGCTTTCTTTGATGACGCCGTTTAGGTCAAAAATCGCGTCGCCCCACAAGATATGAAAGGTCTCTTCTTTTAATTTATGCGAGTGCACCGGGTGTTTTTGGCCGGGCAGAAGTACAATCAATTTTTTGCAATATTCGCGGTTGAAACAATTTATCAGGCTGGCGCCGTATTCGTAGAATTTTTCTATGCCATAATGATGCGACAGCTCAAATTCCCACTTGTTTGATACCGGGATATTGGCGTTTTTGAGCAGCTGGTTGATTTGGGAAATGGCGGTATAAACCTGCTCGCGCAATTCCAGACAATTTACGTCCGCGGCCATGATGGGCTCGTTTTTCTTGAAGTCGCGGCTGGCCGTAAACACCGTGTATTTGGACAGGTCGTTGGCCAAAACCTGCCCGGCCATGTTGGGAAACGCGAAAAAAGAATTTTTGATGTCCACGCGCTCGCCCGGCCTGATATCGCCGGCCGCGAACACTCCGCGCTGAAACTGGCGGATGTCGGCCAGCTCCTGGGGCGCGAAATCATGGCGCCTCCCGGAAACGCCGCAAGCGCGAAACGCCTCGGCCGCGGCTTCCAGCCATTTTTGTACCTGGTCTGGCGTGGCTGAATAGCCGTTTACGGAATACTTTTCGCTTTTAGCCGAGACATGCTTTTCAAAAGTGCCGGCGCCTTTGGCCACGGCCAGCTTTACCGCGTCAAAATTGTCGGCGTGTTCGTGGGTGGAAAAACCAATGGTTATTTCCGGGTACCGCTCGCGCAACAAAGTAATCTGATTGAATTGCAGCTGCTCGTGGGGGGTGGGATACTGCCCGATGCAGTGCTCCAGCGCGAATTTTTTATTGCGGTTGATGAAAAAACTCACCACGCGGTCAATTTTTTCCAAAGCCGCGCCGCCGGTGGAGGCGATAATCGGCTTATCGGTTTTGGCAATGGCCTCCAAAAGCGTCCAGTCGGTAAAAGAACAGCTGGCGACTTTAATAATATCATAGCCGTGGCGCGCCACATTTTCCACGGACTTTTCGTCAAAAGGCGTGCACATGGAAATGAAGCCCAGCTTGTCGGCCTCGCTCTTTAATATCAAAAATTCCTCGCCCGTCAACCGCGCCTCGGAAAATCTTTTGATATATTTCAAATCCATCCGCTCTTTATAATCCGGATGGATAAAAGTGTCCAGGTCGCGATACTGGAACTTGAACGCGAACCGGAAACCCAAATCCGGAGCAATAAAATTTTTACAGACCTCGCCAATCTCCCTGATTATTTTCAAGCCAAACTCCACATCGCCCATGTGGTTGTTGGCCAGCTCAAAAATAAAAAGAGGCGCCGCCGTTCCTCCTCTTTGCGCGAAAATCGCGTCAATTTTTTCCGCCATAATATACATTATTTTAAGTTACAATTTGATTGATACCAATCATAGGTCGTTTTGAGTCCTTGGTCAAGCTCTATTTTGTGCCGCCAGCCCAGGGCCCGGATGCGGGAAATATCCAGTGTCCTCCGGAAAACGCCGTCCGGCTTGGCCGGGTCCCATTCAATTTTTCCCTCATAGCCCGTAATTTTTTGAATCAGCTCGGCCAAATCCTTTATCGTGATATCCTGGCCCATGCCCAGATTCGCGAAAATTTCTCCCCGCTCGTTCTGTTCTTTGGTCGGATTAAAATGCTCCATTAAAAATATACAGCCGTCGGCCATATCGTCCGCGTGCAAAAATTCCCGCCAGGGCGCGCCCGTGCCCCAGAGCGTCACTTTTTTTTCTCCACTTGTTTTGGCCTCGTGAAATTTGCGCAGCAGGGCCGGAATCACGTGCGAATTTTGCAAATCAAAATTATCGCCGGGCCCGTACAAGTTGGCCGGCATCACCGCGATAAAATTAGCGCCGTATTGGCGGTTATAACTCTGGCACATTTTCAGCCCGGCAATTTTGGCGACAGCGTAAGGTTCGTTGGTCGGCTCCAGCGGCCCGGACAGCAGATATTCCTCTTTTATCGGCAACTGGCAAACCTTTGGGTAGATGCAGGCCGAACCCAAAAACAAAAGCTTCCTTACATTATATATATAGGAAGCGTGAATGACGTTGTTTTGTATGGCCAGATTATTATAAATAAAATCAGCCGGATAGGTGTTGTTGGCGCCGATGCCGCCCACCTTGGCCGCGGCCAAAAAAACGTATTCCGGTTTTTCAGCCGCAAAAAAATCATTGACCGCTTTTTGCTCGCGCAAATCCAATTCTTGATGGGTTTTTAACAAAAAATTGCCAAAGCCCTCGGCCCGCAAACGGCTAACCAAAGCCGAACCCACCAATCCGCGGTGTCCGGCAACATAAACTTTGGCATTTTTTTCCATGTGGACCTCAGGGGGATCGAACCCCTTACCTCTTCCGTGCCACGGAAGCGCTCTACCAAATGAGCTAGAGGCCCTCATTTCTCCTAAATACTATTAGAAAATGTTTGCTTTGTCAAACAGATGTACAGTTAACACCATAGGGTAACATATGGTAGTATCAAGGGTTACACCTGTTCACTGTGTGAACAGTAATAATCGCTTAACCATATGGCCTATCCAATGGCAGCTGGTCGTCGGGAA
>SCQK01000012.1 GCA_004321885.1 Patescibacteria group bacterium
GATGTTTGATACGTCCCAAACAAAACGTAACAAACCTTGTCCTGATTCACGAACGCGAAAGGTCGAAAAACTTACTTATTGAAACGAGAAAGAGTGTCTTAAAAAAGGGGTACTTGCCAAGGAGCTCGATGATTCGAGAGTGGAAGTTGGGTGGGGTATTCAGCTTATAGCTTTCGCTCCGCCAACCTCTGACTGGTTCATCGTGACCAATCTCTCCTGCTCCGCGCAGATCTTTTTTATCCAGCTCGAGACCTGTCTTTGCTTCGTAAAACTCGAGTAGCCAATCGTGCCGGCCGATTTCGTTGTTCCCCACAAGGAGGAGCTCCGAGTCGCCGTCAACGAAGTATAGGAACTTATGGCCGCGATGCTTTGACGGATCGTAAGCGCACACTTCAATATCGCGACCGTCATAGCAAACAAAAAAACGCTTCATTGCTTTTCTCCTTACTCATTGTTTGTTATAGCCTCGGTGGTAGGCAGGTTCTTCACCCGCAACCACCGACGGGTCAAGGCGTTTTTGAGCTGTAATAATTCAGGCACCTTTAAGATATAACACAAGAGGCAATAAATTGCCAGACCGGCCAGACCCGCCACCGCTCCTTGTCCGAAAATGCCCCAAAAATACCTTTGGTCAAAAATTTCCGCCAGCGGGTATTTCAAAAATTGCACGGCCAGGGCCATGGGAACGGTCGCGATAATAATTTTGTAAACGGAGGAGGTGAATGAAAGGGGCTGCTTCGCTTCGCTCGCAGTGACAATAGCGGGTGACCGACTTTTCAGCTCACTTCGCAGGGCCAGCGACAGGGCGGTGAAGTTTACCACAGCCGCGATGGAAAAGGCCAAAGCCAATCCGGCCACACATAGGGGTTTCATTAAAAGCAAAGAGGCGATGATGCCGATAAGTTCGGAAATAACGCCAATGACAAACGGGGTTTTGGTATTGGACAAGGCGTAGAAGGCGCGGGCGAGCAGGGGAATGAGCGCCTGGGCGAACAAACTCAACGCGAACAAAGCCAGGGCGTCGGCTGTGGCAATGGTGGCGGTCCAGTTAAATTCGCCGGTGCCCAGCACCACACGCACGATTTGCGCGCGCAACAGCATCATTATTATGGAAAGCGGAACAATCAAAAAAATTATCTGGCGCATGGTGGCCGACAGATTTTTCACGAATTCTACGTGGTCGTTTTTGGCCGCGGCCGCCGACAGCACGGGAAACACCGCCATGGCAAACGGGATGCCGAAGATGCCGATGGGCACGGCCTGCAAATTGCTCGCGAAATTAAAAATTGCCACACTGCCGGCCGGCAAAAGCGACGCTAACATGGTGATAATCACCAAGTTAAGTTGGCTGACAGCTAAGCCCATGGTGCGCGGGGCCATCAGCTTGGCCACCGAGAGGGTATTTTTTTCACGCGGTCTGAAAATCCATTGCCAGCGCCAGCCGTTGGCGTAGGCGCTATACAGTTGAAGCAAAAAATGCATGGCCGCGCCCAAGACCACGCCCCAGGCCAAGCCGGAGATGCCGATGGCCGGCACCAAAGCGACCGCGCCCACGATAATCCCCAAGTTGTAAAATATCGGGGCGATGGAGTACATGAAAAAACTGCGCAGTGATTGTAAGATACCGCCAAGCACCATGGACAGCCCGAGCAAAAAAGTGGAGCCAAACATGATGCGAGTGAAACTTATTACCAGCTCGCGGCTGAAGCCGTTAAACCCGGGCGCGATAATCGCGGCCAGGGCCGGGGTGAAAATTACACCGAGCGCGCTTAGGGCAAGAAGCGAAACAGCCGTAATGTTCAAAATGTTATTGGCCAGTTTCCAGGCCGGACTTTTGTCTTCGCCTTCGTGAAAAAGGCGGGTAAAGGTGGGAATAAAGGCGGCGCTAAGCGCGCCCACGATGAGCAGGTTATAAATCAGGTCCGGTACTTTGAAAGCGGCGTAGTAGGCGTCCATTATCGGGCCCGCGCCAAAGTAGTGCGCAAAAATACGGTCGCGAAAAAGGCCGATGAGGCGGCTGATAAGAGTGGTGCCGGCGATAATAATAGCGGCACCGGTGATGGTTTTTGATTGGCCGTTGAGGAATGACATGTCATTGCGAGGTCGCGTAAGCGACCGAAGCAATCCCATCCGTAATCGCAAGGAATTGCTTCGTCGGCCTACGGCCTCCTCGCAATGACACTACGATGGAGACAAATTCACCGTCAGTATGGCCGTGGCCGTGCCTTGTGTGGCTGTTCCCGCGCTACTGGCGAACATGGAGCCGGAAATCTCGTCTTTGCTGAACGAAAATTGTTTGACAGTGTCGCTCTCGCTTTCCAAATCAATTTTATAGCCTTTTTTTTGCAGTTCCACTTTGTAGTAGCCGATGACAAAATACGGCTCGGCGTTCATATTCTTCCATTCTATCTGCACCGTGTCGCGATGGTCGGAAACCGGCGACGCAATCATTTTCCAGATGTTCTTGGCCAGGGCCAGCCGCCCAGCGCCCGCGTCTGTGGAAGTCGGCGTTAGTTGGTCTTTGTTCATGGCCAAAAATAGGGGAGATAAAATCACTTTTGGAAAAAAGGCCGCGATTTCCACGCCGCGGTTTTTGTATTTGCCCGAGACAAAAGTGATGCGCTCTATATTGTCTTTGTCGTAAAGAGGAATGTCTTGGGGAAAATTTTCCGGTACGGATTTCAAATTTTGCGGACCGCTGCCCATGGACAGGCGCAAGACAATCGCGCCGACGATGATGACAATCAAAAGACAACCGCAGCCGCCGAGGCAGGCGCGTTTTATTGAAGAAAAGGCCGAGTATTTCTTGCTGATTTCTCCAATCGGCGGTTCAACAATTTCCACGTCCTTAATAAGGTCGCGTCGCATAAATACAATTGTCATCCTGAACTAGTTTCAGGATCTCAGGTCGCATTTATTGTAGCATGTTTCCCTCCCCTTGACAAAAGTTTTATCCGTGGTATTATTAGTTTAGAAAAAGACTTTCGGCCGTGGTTCATATACCACAAACTGGCGGAAAGCCTTTTTTGTTTTATTCATCAGGAAATACCGAGATTAGCCATTTCTGATTATTCTTTTTATTTTGTTTGATTTGAACGAGAAATTTTTCTCTGTCTTTAGTTACGCCGACGAAACGGTGTAATATTTCAGATTTATCGTTCGGGTTATCTTTGGAAATCGGATCAAAGCGGCAATTTTGAATTAGTTCAATTGCGCAAGGGTAATATTTCACTCGTCTAATTTTATCTCTGTGATTAAGTTTCGTGTGCAGGTGTTGCCAAAAAAGTTCTAAAAAGATTTTTTCTTTGTTGAAATACGCCGAACGGATATACGGACGGCGTTTTGTTTTTCTCTTTATTTTTTGGTATTGCGCGAATGCGTGTTTGTAAACTTCGCTGAAATTCGTGCCTGACAATTTTGATGATTTGACTTTGTAAACCTCCATAGTGCGGATATTTTATCACGATAAGGGATAAAATAAAAGATTCGCGGGTTCGCACAAAAAAACCGGCGTGAGGTGCTGGTTGCGCAATTTTCACGGTTCCGATATTCGCCAGCCAACATTTGGCACTTGTACGAACATCATAGATTCAGATTCGTCGTCCGCGTAGACCTCGTAGAATCTTGCTTCACCAAGATCCTTGGTTATTTTCATCTCGGCTCGATTGAGCCAGCCAGCAATATCTGCAGTGCCGCCGGCGGAATGGATGGTTTGGAAAAGTTCGTTGCATCGACGTCGGCTGTCTTGGTCGGGCGCACAGGCCGCTAGCACCAAGTTTAGATCTTGCGCCTGCCAACCGGCGGCATACAACTTGAACGACTCCTCAGGCGATGCCAATGGAAGCAGTGCGCGTTCTTGTAATTTGGATATCCAGACAAATTTTATTACCCACAAATCTAATATTGGGTCAATGTAGGCAGAACGCGGGTTTGCTTTTACTACTTCGGCGCCGTATGGCATTGCCATCAGTTTTGTTTTACCGGCTTCTAAATCAATTGGATAACCCGGTGAGGAATATCCGATAACGGAGCCATTGATCCTATCGCGCGTGTCGTTTATAAAAACATAATAATCTGGCATGATTAGGAATATTTTTAAGATGCCAATAATTAATAGTATTAAAATTATAAATAGTGTGCTTATTAAAAGTTTTTTGAATCTCCTCATATGACATGAAGTTAACTTCATTCTTAAATTTACCTCTTTTGTGGAAATTTGTAAACAAAAAACCGACTGGGTGTCGGGGGACCGCCTGTATAGCCATCAGGCTGGCTGCCACAGGACGTGGCGAGGGAAGGTGCTTACAGCGAGGCGAAGAAGCCGGGCAGGGCCGGCGCTATCTCGCGGGATGAGTTAGACCCGCTTTGGGGTTTGGAGCGGCACGCCCACTTCCACAATGATGGCACAGTACCACGGATCGAACATCATGATCCGTGTGATGGCCTGTTCCACCTCGGCCCGTTCCATGCCTTCCGCCACCACCTTGCCGAGGCGCACCGCCATCCAGCGGGATGCCGGGTTGTGTGGCTTTGGCAAGTACCCCTTTTTTAAGACACTCTTTCTCGTTTCAATAAGTAAGTTTTTCGACCTTTCGCGTTCGTGAATCAGGACAAGGTTTGTTACGTTTTGTTTGGGACGTATCAAACATC
>SCQK01000024.1 GCA_004321885.1 Patescibacteria group bacterium
CCCCCAGATTGGTAGAGAGTTCATAGTCGAGACTATACGGCGAAAAGAAGTGCGATGGCGTGATGCAATGGTACCTGACGATTTTTACGCCGCCGGCATGCCGTAATATGTCCCATCCTGACTGCCAATGGGTCGCATGGTGATAGATAGTGAGGCATTCGTCTGTTGCCGCCCAATCGGGGTAGTCCGACAACGGGGAGGACAGCCAACTGAGGTTATCGGACCATTGATGCGCAAATACTCTGGCAGGGATGCCGACGTTTCTTAGCGCTCCACACATGCCCAGGATATCGTTTCCTACCGCATCCCCATCCTGGAACATTGGAGCGAGAAGGGCTACCCGCATGACTTCTCCCGCCTGCCAACCTAATCTGTGTGGAATATGTCGAAAATTTACTGAAGGGTAGTATGGCGAACGCAGAGAAGCCAACGGGAACCCTGCACGACCGACCTGCTGTCGCTACTCAACCTCTGTTTTTCGTTTCGTCTGCTCGGCGCCGGCCAATACCTGATCCTCAAGCTGGCTGTAGATCTGCGCAATGGCGTGGTCATACTCGACCCTCAGGCTCTCGATCCGGTCCCAGGCCTCGGTGAGCCGATCCCGGAGGTAAAGGAGATTTGCCAGTTGATTGTCGAGATCGGTATTTCGCTTCGCAAGCTCATCGAGCCGGAGCTTCAGGAGGCCCGCCGCGTAATTGTGCCGAGCCTCATGCTCTTCGAGCGCTTGGCGGTGCCGATTCATGTGCTCCTCGAGCGCTTGGCGGTGCCGACTCGCATGCTCCTCGAGCGCGGGTAACAGGCGATTCAACAGCTCGACAAGGCTTGTGTTGAACGCCTCCTGTCGAACGAAGATCGCCCGGTGATACGGAGCCAATATCCGCCTCAACCATCGCTTCACTCGTTCCTTCAGAGCGCTTCCGCCGGCGGCAATGACCCCCTGGGGTTTCGGATCGCGGAGCCGGTTCAGCATGGTCAGATAGTGGCCCAGCGACTCGATAAGCGCCTGGCCAGGAGGGGACTCAGGGGGTTCGATAGGGCGTACTTCGTGGCCCTCCGCCTCCGATGGGCGCTGCGCCCGTTGCCTCTCGAGATGCTCCCTTACTGTGGCCATGATCTTTTCGACGTCGATCTCGCGATCGTTACCATCAATGATTTCCATTGAGTGTCCCCTGTTGACGACGACCGATCATTCCGCAAGGATTTCCCGGATGGCAAGTCCCAACTCCCGCGTATCGCGGCTTCCTGGGATCGTGTCGCAGGGCCTCCAGAAGGAATCGAGGGAAATGCCGATCGGGATGATCTGATTCACATACGCGTCCGGAATCCGCACAGACAGGACCTGCGGCCCAGAATTCTTCAGGCTAAACCGGCCGATGACTTTCTCCAGGATCTGCACCGCGCCATCGAGTGGTCTATCGCCGGCGTCGAGTCTCGTCATGACGACCTCCACTCGAAGGTCATTCGTCTTCGGCCGGAGCGCAAAGGCACAGTTCTGTCGGGACCATCGGAACGCCCCCGCCTCGTTCCGCTCCCCCTCGTACCACCCCTGGAGCAGGAACTTCTCGGACCGTTCATCCATCGACAGGCGGGCGGGAGCATCCTCAAACATCTCTCCGAACGAACTCTCTTCCAGCTCGCCGGGCCGCTTGCTCCACCGCACGACCGGGTAGAGTTTCGCGACGCCGACGAACTGAAAATCGCCGGAGGGTATGACCTTGAACGAGAGCACCCGATCGACCCAATCAAAACACTCGTGAACGTGAACATCGAGCGTGTGAATCGCCACCGTGATAGTATAGTCGCCCGGACCCACGTCCAGCACCATGGTGAACTCGATCTCTAGAACCTCTCCAGATACGAAGGCACCAAGGCGGTGGCCGAAGTGAAACGTGTTCGTCCCAAAGACATCCAGACCAAGGCGGTCCCGAATCAACATGCCTACCGTCGGGTCCTCGATCGCCTCGAAGAACATCGCGCGGATTGCAACGGTGACCTTCTGGCCGGCGACGAGTATGCCGCGACTCTCGCCGCGTTCATCCAGAAGCTCGACCCGCGAGATGATGGCGCCGAAGTTGCCGGATCGGCGGCCGGCGCCCCCCCCCTCCTGCTCAACGCCACGAGTGATCATGTGGGGCTTGCTTCCGCTGCTCTGTTTGGCGATTAAGGCGTTATAGAGGTCCAGGACGTCATCAGGTTTGCCCACCTCGATCACTCTTCCTTCGTGGAAAAGTGCCACCGCGTCGCAGAGCGACTTGACGGCCACGAGGTCATGCGATGCGATCAGTGCCGTGACCCCTCGCTCTTTAAATGCCTTCATCCGCTTGGCGCACTTTTGCTGGAAGTACGCGTCGCCCACGGATAGGATCTCGTCGATCAAGAGCACCTGCGGGTCAATGCTTGCCGCCAGCGCAAATCCCAGGCGAAGCTGCATCCCGGCGGAATAGGTTCGCATGGGCAAATCGATGAATTCCCCCAACTCGGCAAAGGCGACGATTTCATCTAACCGTTCCACAATCTCTTCGCGAGAAAGCCCGAGCAGTCTTCCATTCATCAGAATGTTTTGCCGTCCTGTAAACTCGCCGTGAAATCCGGTCCCTAGCTCCAACAGGCTGACGACCCGATCTCCCATTTTAAAGGAACCTTCGGTCGGCTTCGTGACCCCCGTCAAGATTCTCAACAGTGTGCTTTTCCCGGCGCCGTTTTGGCCGATAACCCCCAGCGCGACGCCGGGAGGGATCGATAGGTTGATATTTCTGAGCGCCCAGAATTCGCGATGACAGATCTTTCGCCCGCCGGAAAGCCATTCCTTTATACGGTCGGCCGGCCTGAGGTAGACCTTATATCGCTTGGACAGGTTGGTGATGTCAATCACCGGTGCGCCTCCCTTGTCGGGCCTGCCTCATACCTCATCAACGATTTCATCTTTCAGGCGGAAGAAGATTGCGGACCCTATGGTCAGGCTTATCAGGGACAGCATGGCTGCTATCCCAAGGGTTGACCACGATGGGAAGGCGCCGTCGAGGATCACCGAGTGATATCCCCGGATGAAATGATACATGGGATTGAGTTGAAAGAAGCCCCTCGCGCCCTCGGGCAATATGCTCTCCAGATACACGACAGGAGTCAGCCAGAACCACACCTGTAGCCCGATCCCGACCAACTGCGAGATGTCCCTGAGAAAAACATTCAATGCGGACAGAATCAGTCCCAGTCCGAAGGCGAAGGTGAACTGAAGGATGAGCAGGACCGGGAGCGCAAGATAGGCAACTCTGAGCCTATGTCCGGTCAGGACGAGAAAGACAAGGAAAATAGAGAACCCGATCAGGAAGTTGACGAAGCTCGAAAAGGCAATTGAGCCGCCCAGCAGCTTCTTGGGAAAGCTCATTTTTTTGAGGAGCCACGCCTGATCCAGAAAGACCGTGGTCGAACGACTGATCACCTCGACGAAAGCGTTCCAGGGCAGAAGGCCGGCGCACAAATATATGCTGTAGCCATACACGTCGCTCATCCCCGGGAGCTTCGCCCCCATGACACGCGAAAAAACCATGGTATAGATGATAATCATCGCCAAAGGATGAATGACGTTCCAGACGATTCCCATGAGGGAGCCGGCATATCGACTTTTGAGGTCCCTGACCAAAAAATTCAGAAGCAGGTCTCGGTGACCGACCATATCGTCGATCGTAGTCTTTAGATACGAGGGAGAAAACCGATTCGGGCGAGACGGCGTCCCAGATGCGGGCAGAGACGTGTGACGGTGATGGCCTGTTTCGAATCGCGGTCCATGAAAAGAAAAAACCGGTTTGCTCACTTCACATCCTTGGCCTTCGATGACTGCGCTCTATAAGAAACTCTCCGGCGTGACCTCTTCGATCTTGACAGTCTGATCCCCGGTTGCACCCTTTGCCGGGAGAATCATATCCTGAACGCCTTGGAGGAGGCGAACGAAACGCTGAGCTCGCAGATCCAGAAGGTTATCCCGTTATGACCCTCGAATCGGCGGCGTGAGGACCCCAGGCACGGAAGATTTTCTGAGCAACTCTTTTATTGACGTTTGAATTTATCACATTAAATCGACTGCGGGCAAGGTTCTTTTGCGCCTATAGGTAACACATTCGCCCTCCGTAACAGGTTGTCAGGAGCGTTCTTTTGGTGGAGGGGCTTCGTCGGACGAGGGCGGCAATCCGTAGACGGTCCTCACTAAATACAGCGGCCTGGCTTTCACCTCTTCCAACATGCGACCGATATATTCTCCGATTACTCCCAAGCAAATGAGTTGAACGCCCGCCATGAAAAGCACGATGGTGACCAGGGAGGCCCAGCCGCTCGGGTGTATGGTGATCCCCAGGAATACTTTTAAAACAAAGATGAGTATCATGGCTAAGAAACCGATCAGAGCTGAAACGAGCCCCGCTATGCTCACCAATTGCAGGGGAACGACGGAAAAACCCACGAAACTATCGAAGGCGAGTCGGATAAGCGCCATAGTGCCGACTCTTGATTCGGCGTCATAACGCGGGTTTCTGCCAAGCACTATGCCTGTCTGGCGGAAACCCACCCAACTGCGCAGGCCGGGAATGTAACGATTTCGTTCGGGCAGTTGATTGATAATTCGGACTATGCGGCGGTCCATGAGGGCGAAACTCCCGGCCTCTTCAACGTCGATCCCGGAAAATTTCTTATTGATCTTATGGAACAGCCGGAACGCGAGGCCTTTCATCCGGGAAACATTACGTTTGCCCCGCACCGCATAGACTACCTCCCAACCCTCTTGCCATTTTTCAAGAAAGCGAAGGATATGTTCAGGATCGTCTTCTAAATCCGCGTCCATGACGATGGCGCAGTCTCCCTGGGCGTAGGAAAGACCGGCAGAAATGGCTCTGTGGTGGCCGAAATTTCTGGACAAGTCCACCACGGCAATCCGGGAGTCGCGGCCTTGCAAGGATAGCAGGACAGGCAGGGAGGAATCCGTGCTACCGTCGTTGACAAAAATAAAGCGAAAGTCGTAGGTCCTTTCTTGATTCGCTGCGGCGCACAACTTTTGGTAGAGCAGAGGAAGGCCCTGCGCCTCGTTGAAGAGGGGCACAATGACATCTATTTTTTTGTTGGTCGTCAAACAGCCTCCGGAATGTGAGCCGTTGAACTTTCCGTGAACCAATCGGCCAAGCGTTTTAAACCGTCCCGGTAGAAAATGTGTGGCTCGTAACGTAATTTGCGCCGGGCCTTTTCAATGTCATAGACATGATCCATTGTAAAATAACGAATAGTCTTTGGGTGAATCAGTCTTAGCGCGGGTGGCTTCAGCGCCTGGGGCACGAGGCGTAAGGCTCGAGCGGTCAAAGCCCCGAAGAGGTATGGAAGCCGTCGTGGAGGAGGGCTTTGCAGTAATTGAGCCAGATAGTCAAAAATGTTTTCTATTGTGGGCGCGCACGGCCCGGCCAGGTGATACATTTGACATCGCGCGTGGGAGCCGGCCTCCAAAGCCAGCAAGACGCCTTCGACCACGTCCGAGACATGCGTGACATGCAGCCGCGCCTTGCCGTTTCCCAGAATCCAGAAATTTCCCGATTGGATTTTTCGCAGGGTTTCAGGCCAACCGTACAGCATGCCTTCGCCATACAGTTGCGCAGGACGAAGGATGATCCAGTTGATATTGTTCAGCGAGCGGATCAGGCGTTCCGCTTCTTGCTTAGAGCGGCTGTATTTGGAAGGGGAGGTTTCGTAAGGCGTTTCCTCATCCGCTGGGCCTGATCGCGTCGGTCCTAGAACGCTTACCGTGCTGATATGGATAAAAAGAGCCTGTGGATTTTTTGCGCATGCCGCCTCTACAACATGTTTTGTTCCTTCCACATTCACAGAGCGGAATTTGCTGTAGGGCAGATGTTCATAGTTGCTCATCAGCGCCGCGCTATGAATGACGGTGTCTGGGGGGTCAATGGAGTGTTTCCAGATGTGCGGGCGCTCCAAATCACCTTCAACGACTCGGATACCTTGGCGTCTCCAGTGGTCGATCCCCTTTTGATTGGCAGGCCGGATTAACGCTTGGACATCATGGTCGAGTTGAAGGAGAGCGTTCGCTACACGGCCGCCCAAAAAACCTGTTATGCCGGTTAAAAAAATTTTCAAGAGCTGATGATCAGTTCCTCTGGCGGGCGAGGAATTTCTATTCGTATGTTGCGTTGCGTTGGAAAATAATCCTTCCAAATCCGGCGAAGGAGGGAAAAAAACCAGCGCGGTCTGTAGTAGTAGCTGACATAGGCCCATTCCTTCAGCGCTTCCAGTTGCGCGGGGCTAAGCTGCGGGTGCATCACGACGGGGGTAAAGCAATCCATCTTTTCATAGTCGTCCGTCAAGAGACCGTCTCCGACCATCTTATAATAAGCCGTTCCCGGGAATGGGGTGGCAAGATAAAACATCGCGGCATGGGTATTGAGTTGTTTGGCGTATTCCACCGTAGATCGGATTTTTTCCGGACTGTCTTCAGGCAGGCCCAGGACATAAAACGCGCATACCCTTAGTCCGATACCGTCGCAGAATTTGACGATGCGTTCTTGATGCTCGACGGGGACGGGAGCCCGGCCTATTTTTCTCAAGATAGCCTCATCCGCGGACTCGATGCCCACATTGATGACGCGCAGGCCGGATTCATAAAAAATATCAATCAGCTCTTCGTTCAAGAGGTCTAGCCGGGTTTCGCAGGCCCATTTAATTTTAATGCCTCGTTGAATAATACCCTCAGCGATTTGGCGGGCTCTTTTGCGATTGACCGAGAACAAGGGATCGCGAAACAACAGCGCCTTCGCGCCGAATGTATTCGCCGCGACTTCGATTTCATCCAATACCTTTTCCACGTTCCGCTCCCGCCATTGGTAGTTGACCGGGTAAGGGCAGTAATCGCAGGAGTAGACGCAGCCCCGAGAGGATAACGCCACCAGGAAGGGGGTTTCACGCAGAGATGGAAAATACGAGTATTCTTTAACGGGAAAATATTCCCACGCGGGAAAAGGCAAGGTATCCAAATCGTCGATAGGCCGACTGATCACGACGCCCTGGAGATTGTTCCCGCGCGCCAGTTTCAAGCCCGCTTCTTCCACTTCGCCGGCGATTAGGAAATCGGCGTAGGGAAGAAAAAGATTGGGTCGGAAGGTGGCGAAGGGCCCCAGGAAGCCGATTTTGATGTTCGGCCTTTTCTCTTTTATGCGCTGAGCCCAGCGGATTTCGTTTTTATAGTCAATCATACTGGCATGCATTAAGACGAGATCAGCATCCGGGATTTCATTGGTCAGCAGTTGAACTTCGTGGCCGTGATCGCGGAAAATGGCCGCCAGATAGGCGAAATAAAGGATCGGCACTTTTTCGCCTTTTTTTTTGACGAGTTCAATCATTCGTGCCGGCAGCGAGCGGCCGATATGGAAAGCCCAGCCGTAACCGCCCATAAAGTCTTTATTCACGCACTCCGGACGTTGAGCGGTTATTTCTAACAATGCGACCCTCATTGTTTCATCTCATCAATAAGATGGTTGCGATCACAAACAGTAACAGTTGGAAGAAGAGTCTATTTTTCAGCACTTAGGAGCCTGTCCTGTAAACCCCTTGTTGTGGTTCGACAGGCTCACCACGAACGGAAAAACGTCATTCTTTTGATTGCCTATACCGTTCGCCCTGAGCGTGTCGAAAGGTGAACGGCGGTTTACAGGACAGGCTCTTAGCATTGTTTTAAAAAAATATAGCTCCTGTCAGGCAATGTCAACTCCTTTCACTGCCGCGGTCTCTGTAGAATCAGGTTGTACATGAGAGACGCGAACGTGAGGTTCGCCCGGAAGCTGTAGTCGACGACGTCACCCACGTGCACCCGCTTGATCGACGAGGGGGGGCAGGTCTGTCGCTACCTCCCCGTCTGGCGTCCCGGCCCGGTACGTCTCGAAGAACGCCCTATTTCGACTCACGTCCGCATCCTCGAGCGGATGCGCGCCGCCCAGTATCTCGGCTCCGATATAGATCTTGGCCAGCCGCTCGACCTCGAGCGCCCGACGCATCGCCTCGGCCAGGTGGCGGCCAACTACAACCACGCCGTGATTGGCGAGCAGGACAGCGTTGCCGCACGACCCAAGTTCGCGCAGCACAACCTCGGCCAGCTCAGGGCTTGCGGATGGTGCATAGGTCGCTGTCGGGATTGGGCCGATATCCGCCGCCTCGTCGAGGAGGACGGGGATCGTCTTGCGGGCCACCGCTACGGCTGACGCCCACGTCGAATGGTGATGGATGACCGCATTGATGTCCGGGCGAGCCTGGTAGATGGCGACGTGCAGCCGCCACTCGCTCGTCGGCTTCCACCGACCTGTCGCGCGACCGGACTCGATCTCTACCTGCACGAGGTCTCGCTCGGTGAGCGTCCGATAGTCCTGACCCGTCGGGGTCATGAGGACGCTGGTTCCATCCCCGCATCGCGCACTGATATTCCCCGACGTCCCGTCTGTCAGCTCAGACTTAACCAGCCGCCAGCCCACCTCGATGATCTGTTGTGAGAGTTTCACGCGGGCCTCTCCCTCCACCGAACCTCATTGCCTCGACAGGCAATCCCCAAGTGCCGCTCTACACTGAATTCTG
>SCQK01000020.1 GCA_004321885.1 Patescibacteria group bacterium
CGGCGGCGCGAGCCAGACGGCCGGCGTGCTCAACGCGGTCAACGGATTTGCCTCAGGCAACCCGGTTGCCGAAACGTCCGCACCGGCCTTCACCTACGTCTGGAACAACAACCTGCAAATCGGCTCGCCTCTCGCCGAAGACGTGAAGGCGCTCCAGACGGCGCTCGCGCAAGACGGCGACTACCATGGCGACCTGACCGGCGGCTTCTACAACCAGACCTACGCGGCAGTTAGGGCTTTTCAAGAGAAGCACGGCATCAACGCGACCGGCTTCGTCGGGCCGCTCACGCGGGCGGAGCTGAATACGCTTTTCGGTCGGTGATGAGGCAGGCTCCACACCGCAGGTATTCCTAACGAGTTGGCACAAGCGTGAGTGATTTTAATAAGTAAGTGCGCGGGTTTCCGAACAATTCAGGTGAGGAAAATCTGAAGCAGAATTCCCTCACATATTGGTCGAGGTTCTCGCTCCAGTGATGATGATACATCCTTCGCACGAACGTGCGATAGACGCCGAACACTCCCTCGATCTCGGAGGTGTGCTCAAATTCGAATCTTGAATGGATATCCCGACTGTGCGTGATCGGCCATCGCTTGCCTGCGCCGACGTATATCGACCCGCCGTCGGTCCACAGCTCGCTCCCCGGCTTCACCTTCTCGAACAGGAAGTTCATCACGTCCGTCTTGTTCGGGAAGCGATCGTGCATGACGGTATAGGCGAGCTTGCGGGTGCCTTTCTGCTTGGCCATGACGAGCGCGGCTTCCTTGAAGTATGCCTCGTCCATCTGCACGATACGCTCGAGAATATGCTCTTCAGGGGGCAAATGCTCCCGAAAGGTGGCATACCAGCGCCGGATAGTGCGCTCGGGCAGGCGGGTGAGCTCCTGCGCCTGCAGGACCGGCTCGCGTATGGTCCAGCACCACAGGAGCGTCCACCAGACTTGCAGCGGCAGCTTCAGGTTCGAGAGCCAGGTGTGCGAGAGGAGCGAGAACCGGCGGCGGCACGAGACGCACCGGTACCGGTCTTCATATCGCACGACCCTGCGCGACCGGCAGAGCGGACAGAATACGTTCTTGCCGAAGAGCGTGCGCCTCAAGAACTTCCTAATCTGCACTTCTGACGGTATTTGTTTGAGCGTGTACATAGCTTCCATGATAGGGGAGCTGTGCCAACTGGGTCTGAATACCCCTCCACCGCGCCCTTGACAAAATAACACCTCCTGTCATATAGTGCGTGCCAGAAGAAGCAGACGGATTGGCCGTCTGTTGTTCTTTATCCAGAAACCAAACCGAAAGAGGAAGGGGACAACCAATGAAGAAGTCGTTGACGGCATTGTTTACCGCTCTGTTGTTCGCGTTATCATCTGGCCTGGCCATGGCGGGTCAAGCACCGCCGACCGTTACGCCATCGACCCCGCCGACCTGTACGCTCTCGGCAAGTCCGGATACGCTGGCACGACCCGGGGATTCGTCCACAATCTCGTGGACGACCGCGAACGCAAGCTCGTTCTCGATCGACCATGGTATCGGTTCGGTGACATCGGTCGCGTCCGGATCATTGACGGTTGAGCCAGCGTTCACAACATATTACACCGGCACCGCTACGGGCGCTGGCGGTACCGTCACGTGCGCCGTGACCATCGAGGTAAAGGCTTGGAACCTCATAGGGGATTGGTCCCTCCTGCTCGAGAAAGGGAGTGTGACCGATGCAGACGGGGAAGGGAGGATAGACGACTTTCCGTTCTCGCAGATTACGCTCCCTCTAAACATTCAACAAGGTCTGTTATATGAGGGAGGAATGCATCTGTATCAAGGAGTACTTCCGGGATACCACGGGTCGTGGGTGTACATGTGGTTCACGCCAAATGTGCGCCCTGGCCACCAGAAGTACGTTGAAATCTCAATTGGCATCCCCGACACATCGTTCGGAGACGTCGTTGCAGGCGGTTACAACGTCTCTTGCAAACTGTTCCTAGAGAGGACGAGCGAGTCGTGGGGATGGGGCGTCATGACGGCGGAACACCGCGAGAGTCAGGACACACTCATCCCGGGCGCAGAAGAAGTGCCAGACAGATTGTTCACCAGCACCTGCCGCGCGTGGAGACAAACGGGCGACAAGGGCTGACAACGAGAAATGGGCAATACATATCGCCGGCGCGCTTGCGCGCCGGCGATTTCTCATACAACCGAAGCCGTAACCGGAAGCTTGCGCTTTTTAGACCCCTCCTCTATACTCTCTCTACGTGTCTACGAACCGAAAATCTTTCCACTTAGGAGCGGATAGGCCGTAAGGCCGCGCGCGCGTGAAGCGCTCGAAAACCGCCCCTCGGGGCGGTTTTCGTTTCGATGGGACACGGGAATCTTTGACATACGAATACGTGAAGGTAAACCCAGCACCACTTTCCAGTGGGGAAAGTGGTGCTGGGTAAAAAGTGTAAATAGAATAGTTGTGATATTCAGGTCTCCGTGCGGGAGACATAAGAGTACACGGTGGATGCCTTGGCCTAGGACGGCTATGAAGGACGCGACTAACCTGCGAAAAGCTTCGGGGAGGCGGTTTGTAGCCTTTGATCCGGAGATATCCGAATGGGGAAACCCTCCAGCATTGAGCTGGAATCCGCGAGGTAACGCTCGCGCGAAGCGAACCCCGGGAAGTGAAACATCTCAGTACCGGGAGGAAAAGAGAACAATATGAGTTGCGTTCCGTTCGCGTGTATGTTCGTGCGAATGGAACGCGACTCGCGTGATACCCCGAGTAGCGGCGAGCGAAAAGGGAAGAGCCCAAACCTCTGTCTTCGGATGGGGGGGTTGTAAGATGCGAGCGTCGTACTTGTACGAGAAGAGTTACAAAATGTCTTTATAGCGGAAGCCGCTGGGAAGCGGCGCCCGAGAGGGTAATGGCCCCGTACGCGAAATAAAGACGACTCTTGTTCGCATTCTTGAGTAGCTCGGGACACGAATAGCCCGAGTGAATCTGCCGGAACTAACCGGCAAGGCTAAATACGTCCTATGACCGATAGTGAACTAGTACCGTGAGGGAAAGGTGAAAAGAACC
>SCQK01000023.1 GCA_004321885.1 Patescibacteria group bacterium
TAGGCTGGGAGGATCAGATAGGAAGGGTTCAGGACGATTCCATCCCCCCGGTTGAACCCATAGTAGGCTGGCAAAAGCAAGGTTCGGTTGTCCCAGGTGATTGCAAGGTGTTTTCTGATCCCCTCAACAATTTTGAGTCCCTCTGTCTTGTAGCCGATATCATCCCATTTGGCAGACGCCTTGAGGAGCGCATAGGCGATCAGCAGATCGCCGTCTGTTGCGTTGTTGTAGTCGATAATCCCCCAAAGGTCATTTGGCCTTTTGCCCCAGGCCCACACAAAGAGGTTGTCTTGCCTTGACTGTAGATTATTCTTTGTCCATTGCCAGATCTTGTGAAATGTGGCCCTGTCGTCATACAAGACGCTACTAAGCATCCCATAACCCTGGCCTTCCGAGTGGCTGATGTGCATCTGTCGCTTATCGGTAACTCGACCATCAGCTTGAATGAACGTAGCCTTATACTGCTCCCAAAGCTTTTCAGCCTGAGCATTCGGCACTGGCACCGATTGTGCCTGAGTATATGCAGGAGAGGCGAGCACCGCTAAAAGCACTGTGAGCAACCATATGTTAACCCTCAGAATCAGTCGGTGCATCCTTAAACCTCCTTGCCCTGTATCGCCTGAGGAGGTAGAAGAGGACCAGCCCCATGGCGATTATGACGACAGCCACCGCGATATAATAGAGCCACGGATAAAAAAACAGGTACCTGTCGATCAGGGAGACCTTCCCGGTCTTTCCTGAAAAATACCGTTTGCCAACCTGTAATGACGAAACGGTATAGTCCGGCGGCGAGAGATCGATCAGGACGAGGCCGCCTTCGGACTTCGATTGCACCCCAGGTTCGAGAAGCGCCCTGCTCAAAGTCTGTAGATCTTCAGAAGTTGCAGCCGTTGCGAGTAGAACCGTGCGGCCCTCTGTGAATGGCGAGAGAAACTCCATCAGTACACCTTTACCAGGTTTGAACTCGCTGATCTGTTGGCTATAGGCCAGGGTGACCTCGTCGTTCCAGCTCCTGATGACCGGATGGGGCACGATAGTCTCTTTGGTCAGTGTCAGCGGGGCGGCCTTTTTATACGTCTCTGGGATGGTGTTGACTTCGCCTACAACGATCAGTTCGCCATCGAATCGTTTGGGATCTGTATACGTGACCTTTACCTCAATGAGGGGATAGCCGTTTTTCTGCGTCATCACGCCGATGAGGTTCAAAGCGGAATTGATCGTTGCTAAATTGTTATTCGTCAGGTAGATCATCGACTCGTGGCCATCCGGCCAGCGGGTAAATGGGAACCCGCTGAGCATCAGCAGCTCGATCCTTGGCAGATCCGTCAAATGTGGCATCGGCGGGAACAAGAGCGTTGAGTTTTCAAAGATGGTAATAAAGAGATTTGCGTCCTGTATGAACTCGCAGGCTTTACCACTGGAGGGTGTCAAGACCGGCTCGAACCGGAAGATATTATCGCCCGGTTTGAACATGTAGGTCGGGACCTTGATCTTGTACCCTTCGATGGTGTCCCCCTTGCTATTGTCGAGATGGATGCCCCTCACCAGTTGCCCATTGAGGGAGATGTTCAGAGCCGAATCGGTGCGGAGGGCTGCACCATAGGCAAAATACAGAGAGAGGTCAGCATAGATATTGGGTCTGACGAGAAAATCGGGTGGCAGACGGAAGGCTATCTCTAGCGATGATGGGTTAAGCCCTTTGAAGGTGTGAGATCGAACGTCCAGGTTTTTGAAAGTGTACTGTTTGTCCGGGGTGATGACGAGCCTCCCGCTGTACATCGTGATGTCTGGAAGGGTAAATCCTGTGACCAGCATCTCGTCAGCGTTGGGAAGCGAAGTGGACATGATGGCAAACGTCTCGGCAGCTAGTTTCAGGTGGTCTGCGTTGAGACCTGAAACCACGATAAGGGCATGGTTTGGGTCGACTCGTCCCTCGCCGCCTGGCAGGTGCAAGATCTTAAGATACGGTCCCTGAATCTCTGGTGGGCCGATACCCTTTGACCTCAGGAAGCCTTGAACAAAGTCCCGGCTGCCTAGCAGGAAGTTGTCGGACCCTGGCTTTACCGTATCCGATACCGTGAAGGAGACCGGCCTGTAGTCAAACCGCCTTGCAACGCCTGATGCCAGGATGGCAGCGATCGTGAGCAGCTCGGAGTTGGTGTCTTTCAGGACGATATTGACCGCCCCCTGCGGGCTGATCTTCGGGTCGAACAACAGCCCGTTGATTGCAGGGAGTTTTAACGGGATGGGTTTGAGTGTGTAATCTACTTCGAAGAAGGCCTGATCCAACTTCAGCGTGGTCCAGAGGTCAGGGGCGCAGGGATTTTCACACTCGAGCGTATAGTGCTGTGAGACCTGAAAGCCAATCTTGTTATAACCAGGCTCCAATAAAAATGGCGGGATCGACAACCTGACCGACCCTTCTGGCGCTGACGGATTCAGGTTGACCTGCGCGACTGGATAGTCGTTGACCTTTAGCGCGAGCCTAGACTTGTTAGCCAGGAGGCCCGTCGAGTTGACGTAGTTAAAGCTCAGTACGGCCTTTTCAATCCTCCACCGCTCCGGTATGGGGATCATGAGGTTGTGACTCGCGTTGCTACACTTCAGATCGACGGTCTTCGCGGCGGTGAGTTTGTACAGGGGGATCCTGAGAACCTCGCCAGACACCTCCCCAGCCCAAGACAGGAGGAGCAAAAGTAAGGTAGAAGTCCACAACCTCATAAGCCGTTTCGTCATCCTCTGTCGCATCATAGTCTGGTTTACTCCACTGGTGCGTCAATTGCTTGACGGTCACTGGTCCGCTTCACTCCTGCTATCTGAGACTGTGATGGACAGTCGTACCCTCTGTGACCCGGTCCCGGGTCTGCATCTAACCGGTACTGGTAACAGTCGAAGTGAGCCTCACAAGAGATTCTTCAATTCCCCCAGATTGAGCATGGACAGGTCTTACCGCACATGTGACAGTTGAAGTATCCTAGTAAGAGACTCTTCAAGAAACTGTGTTGCAATTCACCGATGAGCTTTCCTAAGACGTCATCGGCCTGATCGCCTCTGGCTTGGCAGGTGCCGGCATTGGCATGTCCTCCCCCTCCGTATTGTTCCAGAATCGTTCCGATATCCCTTCCGTATGACCTGTCAAGAATAGATTTACCTACCGCAAAAACAATCTTATCGCTATCTGAATCGGCAATAACCTGGAGGGAGACACTACACTCTGGAAACAGCGCATGGATCATAAACCGATTGCCAGGGTACATCACCTGTTCTTTTCGCATATCCGTGACGACCAGATTGAAATGGACTGTAGCGCACCGGAGTAGCTGGGCCTTATACTGTTCTATACACGAAAAGTATAGATTGAGCCTCTCCTCTACGTCTGGCAGGTTTAGCACATCCCAGATCGTATGGTCTCTACAATAGTCGACCAGTCTCATAATGAGTTCAGGGGTGGAGGTCGGAAATCGTTGAAATATTTCCAGGCCGGTTCGGTGATCGATGAGGTGATTCAGGAGCATCCAGCCGGTTGGATACAGGATATCATCGATGCCGATGTTCCCGCTAAAACCCTTGTCGACGGCCTTCAGCATATCAGGCGAGACGCGTCTAAAACGTTCTCGTCCATAATAGTTGTAAATCACCCGTGACGTTGAAGGCATCCTCTGATCGACAACGAGGTTCCTGGTCTTGCCTTTGATCTCAGATCTGCTTGGGTAATGATCAAAGGCTAAGTGAGCAGTCTCTCTGTAAGGAAGTCCGGCCGTGATGTCGGAAGCCGCGATTGCTACCTTGCCACTCTCAATGTCTTTTGGATGCGCAAAGGCAATCCGGTCGATGAGCGCCATCTCCTTGAGCAGGACGCCGCATGCGAGCCCATCGAAGTCGCGCTTGGTCACGAGTCTATACTGTTGCTTGTCGTTCATCACGCCGCTTGCTCAAGCTTCCGCCTTCGGATGATGAGTTTGGCATAGGTTACTGGTACATGAAGAAGCCGCTTATAGGCAAGCAGGCTCACCGTGAAGCCCTTTCCCGCCATCTTGACAATAAACCAGAGCATCTTAAAGAAACTGACCTTCCTTGTTCGCTTGCTCCAGTAGTCCATCCATCGTTGACTGTCGCCGTATACAAATCGTGTCGCAGTCAGCCTCGCCTGTTCATCAGGGAGGATGAACTCGGTGCCGCATAGAAACATCTCTCCTCTTTTCACAAATCGCTGGATGCGGGCCTCTAAGCCGTATCGTCCGCCGTAGCTATCCCTGGCTTCCATAATGATGTGTTCCCGAGATGTTAAGGGAAACGGGATGTGGAACAAGAGGCCAATCCCTGAAAGCGAGATGTCCTGGATACTGGCCTCTACCGTTATTTTCAGTCGTGGGAAAAAGACCGACAATTTGCCCTTGGCCCACATCCGGTGGTGGCGTCTTATCTGTCGTCTGTCAAGGAAGGCCCCTAAACCTGCCATGGACAGCAGCAGGTTATACAGGCACCAGACGAGGGCGATGAATGTCGTACCCCGGTAAAGGGGGTATTTGAACCACTCAACGATAGCCGTCGGGATCGCGATGGTCAGCACAGTACACATGATGAGGAATGGGAGCGCGAGCCTGCTGAGATCGTCGCTCTCCAGAGTTTTGCCTTTAGGCGTGACCTTGAACGATGGCTTCCTTGGGTTGACCATGGCTGAAAAAACAACCGGCAGCAGGAACAGCGATTGGATACTCTCATGCAGATCGGACAGGAGCGGCCACCGGTACTTTCCATAAAAGAAATTTATCAAGATCATTGAGCACAGTAGATGTGGGACGGCGTAGGCGAGCACCTGTGGGACAGAGGCATAATAGACATGCAGGCCAAGGAACAAAAAGGCTGCCGGCGCCAGAAGGAAGATAACCCTGGGGATGCCAAAGAACCAGTATAGGCCGTTGTTAAAATAGCACAGGCGCTGATAGAGCTTCAGCCCCTTTTCAAAGAGGGGATTCCTTAAGATCATGATCTGCGTCATGCCCTGGGCCCATCGGCTTCTCTGGAGAATCAGGTCATCGAAGGTCTCTGGAGAGAGACCGCAGACCATGGATCGAGCAATGTAGGCACTGTTGTAACCTCTTCGATGTAGCGCGTAGGCGGTTTCGCAATCCTCGGTAACAGTCTCTCCTGAAAAGCCACCGACCTCTTCCAGATACCTCCTTCTCAGGATGCCGGCCGAGCCGCAAAAAAAGCTGGCGTTCCAAAGGTCAAGACCGAGATGGCTGGCGCGGTAAAACAGCTCGCTCTCACTGGGCGCATCACGCAACGCCTCTACATTCTTTTCGACAGGGCTTGGATTGATGAAGAAATGTGGTGTCTGGACCATTGCAAGTTTTGAGTCTTTTATGAACCACCCGACGGTGTTTTTGAGGATGTCCCTCGCAGGGACATGGTCACAGTCTAGGATTAAAACGAGGTCTGAGGTCGTATGACGAATTGCGTGATTGATATTGCCGGCCTTGGCCCTCACATTCCTTTCACGCGTGATGTAACTCACGCCGAGCGCTCTTGCCATCCGTCTTAAGGCATAGTGTCGTTCCCAGGCTGCCTGGGCAGTCTCGGGATCGTTCCGCTTCGCCACCGTGGCGCCATCATCCAGGACATGGACCGTTAGTCGGTCTTTTGAATAGTCTATATTGAGCGCTGCTATAGCTGTCGTCTCGATGATGTCGAGCGGTTCGTTGTAGGTGGGGATGAAGACGTCAACAGAGGGGTACTTGGAGGTCTCTTCCGGCAATGGCATAATCTTCCTCTCCTGAGGCCATACGTTCACAAAGATATTCAGGAGATGGAGGACGATGGCATAGACCTCAGCCGCATAGATGAGGATCGTTCCACTGAAATCTAGCAGGCGTTCATAGATTAATGTCTCAGAGGTGCGCCATATCAGGTAGCGAATGTCCACAAAGACCGAGAGAAGGATAAACAGGAGCCTTAACGGCGGTCTTGTGAAGCGCGTGATCCTCTCGCAGATCAGTAACGCAAGAACCGATCCCCATCCGACGATGAACTGCCCCGGCAAGGCTAGATAAAATTGCGCTAAGTGAAAAAAAAGATAGACCAGGATCGACACTCCCGCATAGGTGATGCCCTTGGTCAATCGCTCCTGATCGGTCAGGAGATCGGTTATGAATGCGCGAAGCGTCTGTTTCGTGAGGGCGTAGGGGCGCGGCATCAGGGTGTCGCCCGTAAGGCACAGACATACATTATGAGGCCGATCTCACCATCGATGATTGGAGTCCCGCTTCTGGCCCGCGGGAATGACGTGATGAGCCGTATGGCAATCGCTCTCTAGGCCACTCGCGTCCATTATGTCTAGCACATTACTGTTCTCCCTATTTGGATGGTTCAGATGGGGGGGTGATGGTGTGTTGTTTCGTTCTGGTCTCCTCGGCCCTCTCGGGTTTCGTGCCTATTCCTTTAAAGAGAACGAAGAGGAGGATCAAGATAGGGATCAGGACGAGGAGGATTTTCATCACTGGTGACGCACCCGCCTTCTCTTGGGTCTGGACGGGTGCTTTATCGGTCAGGTCACGTTCGACCTCTTTTGGGTTCCAAAACGCCTTATAGACATTCACGGGCTCTTTTTTGCCTTTGAGGCTGGTCGTCTTGAGGAACCGGCAGTAGACCTCTGACTTGTCGGCCAGAGCATTATAAGTCTCTTCAGAACAACAGATTTCGCCAGGACTTGCGGACGATTCAAAGCGTGAAGCGGTATTGACTACATCGCCGAATATATCGTCCTTCTCGATGATGCATTTGCCGGTATGCAGGCCGATACGCATCAGGATAGGGGTCTTCAGTTGTTTGGTCAGGTTCAATTCATCGATGCCCTTTTGTATCTGAACGGCCGCTCTCAGACCGTCCTGCGCATGCTCAAAATGGGATAGAGTCCCGTCACCAATCGTCTTGACCAACACCCCGTTATGACGTTTGATGATGGGGAAGACGATATCGTTATGGTGTTTGATCAGCATGCGGGCCGAGAGATCGCCTTCAGCCTCTGCAATGGAGGTTGAGCCTTTCAGGTCAGTGAACATGACGGTGAGTATCTTGGTGAACTTCTCCTGAAAAAGGGTCTCCATCTGTTCCCTTTGTTCAAGATACTGCTCGATGTCTGAGCGGTCCTGGTCGTCCCCTTGTCTCGTTTCGGCATCATCTGGTGACATCGTCAAGACCCTCCTCGTAGATCACGGAACTTTGTTCACGATCTCCGACACCTGAGTGGTGATGGCCTCATCGCCGGATTCGCCGGCTACCCCCTCCGCTCGGAAGCCCACCAGAGATGACCGATAGCCAAGACGCGATGTGTCGAGGATGGCACCGATGTTCTTGTGCGCCTGGGTAGCGATCATGACAGGGAACACCCTCGACTTTCTTCGGATCTCTTCACTCCGGTCTCTTCCCTTCCCGAGACGAAGCAGCCGGGAATGCCTTCACCGAAAGATCTTGGCCGATGTGGCACTGCAAGCAAACATAATTGCGCGTCGGATGCGGGACGATCGGAGCCCCGGCGAACCCTTTTTCGTGGCAATCCAGGCAGGCTCCTTTCCTCCTTTCCACATCGTGGGGGATCAAAGGCGGGGCGCCTTTATAGGCACGAGGCAGTTTCTTGCTGCCTTGTTTGGGAGCACCCTGTTCAGAAAGCGCGCTCCCGCTCAGAGTAACGAGTAAGCACAAGAGAAAAATACCTCCAAAAGAATATTTCTTGAGTGACTTCATGATTATCCTTTACACTTTCTCGATCCGAACTGCGCATTTCTTAAAGTCTGGCTGCTTGGAAATAGGATCGTAGGCATCAAGCGTCACCAAATTGATGAGGACATTTTCGTCGAAGAACGGTACAAAGACCACGCCTTTCGGGACCGTATTTCTGCCGCCTATTTGAGCCTTTGTGACGATCTCCCCGCGGCGCGATTGGACACGAACCGAATCCCCAGTCTTGATTCCCAAGGCGCCTGCGTCCTCGGAGCTGATCCACACAGGAGCAAAGGGGACGGCACGGTGCAACTCAAGGACTCTCCTCGTAATGGTCCCTGTATGCCAGTGCTCAAGGACGCGACCTGTCGTGAGCCACAAAGGATATTGCTTATCGGGCTGCTCGGCTGGCGGCTCGTAGGGCCGTGCCCAGATCACGGCACGACCATCAGGCTGGCCGTAAAAACGGACGCCTTCACCCTGCTTGACGTACGGGTCGAAGCCCTCCCGGTACCGCCACCGTGTTTCTTTGCCCTCGACAACCGGCCAGCGCAGCCCGCCACGGACCTTCGCGTACACATCATAGGGCGCGAGATCTTTTCCCGACCCCTCGCCG